>JBBRVC010000176.1:0-5327 GCA_038247205.1 Bacteroidales bacterium | reverse complement strand
CTGGGCCAGCTCCTTGAAGCCAGAGCTCACGGCAAAACGAACAGCGCCATAAAAGAATTGCTTAAGCTTGCTCCGAGCAGAGCTACAATCATTGTTGACGGAGAAGAAAAGGTCGTCGCTCTTGATACAATTCAAAAAGGTGACATGCTGAGGGTAAAACCGGGAGAAAAAATACCTGTTGACGGAAGTATACTTGAAGGAGGTTCAACTATTGATGAGTCAATGATTTCAGGTGAGCCGATCCCTGTTGATAAATATGTCGGAGATACTGTAATAGCAGGAACAATCAATGGTAATAAAACATTTGTAATGATAGCTGAAAAAGTGGGATCGGAAACCATGCTTTCAAGAATCATTGAAATGGTAAATTCAGCAAGCAGATCCAAAGCCCCTATACAAAGGCTTGCTGACAGGATCTCTGGATACTTTGTGCCTATTGTTGTAGGAGTCTCGATTATCACATTCATAATCTGGGTGTTATTCAGCACTGAAAATGCCTATGTATATGCTTTGGTGAATTCAATTGCCGTGCTGATCATTGCTTGCCCATGTGCGCTTGGTCTTGCAACACCCATGTCGGTAATGGTTGGGGTGGGAAAAGGTGCACAATCAGGTATCCTTATAAAAAATGCAGAGTCACTGGAGAAGATGAATACTATTGATGTTGTAATCATAGACAAGACAGGTACTGTAACTGAAGGAAAGCCATCAGTTGAAAAAGTAGTCAGTACATCTGCACAATATACAGATGATGCAATAATTCAAAAGGTTATTTCTCTTAACAACAACAGCGAACATCCCTTAGCTCAGGCAACCATGCGTTATGGGGAAGAAAAAAGACTAAAGCTGCGAAATATATTGGATTTTGAAGCAATCACAGGAAAGGGTGTTAAAGGTAGTCTTGATGGTAAAAAACTTGCTCTTGGAAATTTAAAATTGATGCAGGATGTTAACGCTTCTGTCTCACCGGAAATGCAGAAGCAGGTTGAAGCTGAACAGCGACAGGGTAAAACAGTATCATATATTTCTGAGGATAATACGGCAATTGGCTTTGTAGTTATTTCCGACAGGATTAAGGAATCGAGCAGGGAAGCAATCTACAATCTTCAGAAAGAGGGAGTAAAGGTTTTAATGTTTACCGGTGATAATGAGGATACTGCAATGGCTGTAAGCAAGATCCTTCATCTTGATGGATACAAATCTCAGATGTTACCGGAAGATAAACTAAACGAAATCAAACGGTTGCAGGCTGAGGGTAAAATAGTTGCCATGGCCGGCGATGGCATAAATGATGCTCCGGCATTAGCACAATCCGACATTGGCATTGCAATGGGCACGGGAACTGATGTGGCGATTGAAAGCGCAGGCATAACACTTGTAAAAGGTGACCTTAAAGGAATCGCCCGGACACGATTATTAAGTCATAAAGTTATGAAAAACATTAAGGAGAACCTGTTTTTTGCATTAGCCTACAATACCCTCGGGATTCCCATAGCAGCTGGAGTTCTTTATCCCACATTCGGTATTCTGCTTTCCCCTATGATCGCAGCCCTGGCAATGAGTTTTAGTTCTGTTTCTGTCATAACTAATTCTCTCAGATTAAGAAATGTAAAACTTATGTGAAACACTAACTCTGTAAAAGTGAATCCCGGAGTAATTTTATAATATCTTTGAGTGTTTAATTTATTGATTGAAAGAGTATAGGTTGAAATTTGCCGGTTAAAATGGAACTTATTATTATTGGTGTTCTTATTCTGCTCAACGGATTTTTTTCATTATCTGAGATTGCACTTATCTCAAGCAAGAAATCGAGGCTTGAAAAATTTGTAGCAGAGGGTCGGATAGGGGCAAAAACAGCTGTAAGATTATTAAAAAATCCCGGGAATTTCTTATCAGCAATTCAGGTAGGAATCACTTTAATCGGGATTATTACCGGTGTTTACGGAGGTATTAACATTGCAGACGATATTACACCGTTTCTCAATCAATTTGAATTGTTTCAGGATTATGCCCATGAGATTGCATTAACCTTAACAATAGTAATTATAACTTATTTTTCCATCGTGTTGGGCGAATTGGTTCCCAAAACAATTGCGCTCAGTAATCCCGAAAAAATTGCAATAAGAATTGCTCCTCCGGTTTATTACTTCAGTACAATATTCTATCCGTTTGTGAAATTTTTATCACTGTCTACTTCGCTTGTGAATAGCTTGTTAGGGATTAAAAGCCACAGAGAACAATTGACTGAAGCAGAGCTCAGACAAATGATTAAGACTGCTTCAACCGAAGGTATTATTGAAAAAGATCAAAATCTGATTCATGAAAGAGCTTTTTATTTTTCAGATAAGAAGGCAAAGCACATTATGACGCACAGAACCGAAGTTGAATGGGTTAATTTAAACATGTCATCAGCACAGATTAAAGAAAAAATTTTCAAATCACCACATAGTAAACTTATATGTGGTCAGGGTACATTGGACAACTTTCTCGGAATTTTATTAGTCAAAGACTATCTGCGGGCTATTTCCAACAGTGATAATGTTCAGATTTCGGGACTTTTAAAGCAACCGTTAATAATTCCTGAAACTGTTGAAGCTCACAAGGTGCTGGATTTACTTAAAAAAGGTCAGAAACATTTTTGTATAGTTGTAAACGAATATGGTAGCTTTGAGGGTATTATCACACTGCATGACATTATGGAAAATATTATCGGTGATGTTCCCGAGGAAGGAGAATCCATCGAGCCGGACATCTTTGTGCGGGATGATAAATCATATCTGATCAGCGGAGATGCCCCGGTTGAAATTCTTGATGGAATACTCGATAACTACCTAACCGATTTTGAAAATATTGATTATTCCACGGTGGCAGGTTTCGTTTTAAGCCATATAAACAAAATACCGCAGGTGGGCGATAAATTTAAGTATTCAGGCTTTCTGATTGAGATTGTTGATATTGATGGAAAGAGAGTTGATAAGATACTTATGAGCAAAATAGAAACTTAACTACTCCTTAAATAATTTTTCGAAGCAAAAAAAAGGCTGCACTTTTCAGATACAGCCATTGATTTTTTATACCCGGAAGTTATTCAGGATGAATTGCCTCAACAGGGCATACGTCTGCACAGGCACCGCAATCAGTGCATACATCCGGATCAATTTTATAGATATCACCTTCAGATATAGCTTCGACCGGACACTCATCGATGCATGTTCCGCATGCTGTGCAATCATCATTAATTTTATAAGCCATCTCTATATTTTTTAATTTTGTAAATTACTTTAACTGGACAAAAATACCTAAATTTTTTAAATGAGAAAGAAACCTGATAAATTTATTGTGAGTTGAAATTTAATTAAAACTTTCCTTTGGTTCAAGAAAGTTCCAAACAAGCCAGGCCATATTTGCAACACCTTTTTCAAGCCCGTTCTCATCTATATCAAATTCAGATGTATGTAATTTCCGCATTTCATCACCTTTTCTTTTTATTCCTATTCTGAAATAAAGGGATGGTGCAATTGCAGAGTAAAATGAGAAGTCATCGGAACTCATCCTGATATCATAATATTCAATTTTATCATCTCCGAGAAGTTTTTTACTCAATTCAGTGGCTTTTGATGTAAGTTCTTCATCATTCACCAATACCGGATATCCTTCAACAATATTTACATTAATTTTAACCCCATATTCCAGCGCCGTTGATTCAGCAACTGTTCTGATCAGATTCAGACCTTCAGCTCTCCAATCTTCATTAAATGTTCTGAAAGTTCCTGCAATTTCAATTTTCTCAGGAATTATATTAGTTGCTCCCTCACCTAGGATCTTTCCTATACCCAGAACAGTCGGGATATTTTTTATTTTCTGCTGGTCAGTCATTCTGTCTTTCAGGCGTATCACCAGAGTAGAAGCGATATATATCTGATCGGTTGTCAGACCCGGCAAAGCTGCATGTCCCCCTTTTCCAGCAACAGTAATATAAATTTCATCACACGAGGCCATATACCTTCCAGCTCTGTATCCCACTTTTCCTGTCTCTAGTTCAGGCAGGATGTGCTGCCCTAGTATTACATCAGGAAGAGGGTTATTCAGTTCTCCTGATTCTATCATCAATTTAGCACCTCCCGGAGATTTTTCCTCCCCCGGCTGAAAAATTACAAGAACAGTGCCGTCAAACTGATCTCTGATATTATTGAATAATTTAATCACCCCCATAGCCATCGACATATGTGCATCATGTCCGCATGCATGCATTTTTCCGTGGTTAAGGCTTGAATACTCCTTATTATTTACCTCAATTATTGGCAATGCATCCATTTCAGCCCTTATAGCCACAACTCTTTTCATGGGATTATTGCCTTTTACAGTTGCAATAATTCCTGTTCCGGCTATTCCACTCCGGTATTCGATTTTGTTATCTTTCAGCCAATTACAAATAAACAGCGATGTTTCTGTCTCCTGATACGACAGTTCCGGATATTTGTGAAAATGACGACGCAGTGATATAACTTCATCTGTTAGTTCTGCAGAGTTTTTTAGGATAGTCTCTTTTATATCGGGCATAATGAATGGGAAATCGGATTAAAAATCAAGGCTGAATGATAAATAAAATATTCTTGGCAAAATGTACCCGTTTTCAATGCCCCAGGCCCAGTCGGCACGTATGAAGTACCCCATAAGCTGCGCACGGGCACCTGCTCCAACACCGGCAACTATAGGTTCCCTGTTTGCATCGAGAACAACGGTAACAGGTCCATTCCTTATTATATCAGTATCATATGCATTTTCCTGCGACCAGGGACTTTTACCTGCCCAGGCAGTTCCTATATCTCCGAATCCCACAATCTGAAGGCTGTTTAAGAAATTTGAGCGGAGCGGATGACCTGCAAAGTATCTTATGAATGGCCATCTGATCTCGCTGTTTATAAGGGCAAATTTATTACCGTTTCTGATATTCTGGCTAAAACCTCTCATGTTGGTTGCAATGGTCTGGAAACCATAGTTATTACCTGAACTGACAGGGAGCGAATCATCAAACATAGGTACTTTATTAAAAAGATACCCCATCCAGTTATCAACCCCTCCAAGATAATATATTAGCTTTGTAGGACCATAAGAAGCGCTAGCAGCAAACCTGTTTGCCCAGATAAGTTCCCTGTGAATTCGTACATATTTTCTGAAATCAGCTCCAACTACGATCATATCTGACTTGCTCCGGGTCAACTCTTTATAGTATTCTCCAAAAATTTTAAATCTCGTACCGAAATAAATATTCACAGCTCTCTTACGGGTGTTGTCATAAATAACTTCACCTTTCAGACTTGTCCAGT
>JBBRVC010000175.1:0-5397 GCA_038247205.1 Bacteroidales bacterium | reverse complement strand
TCTGTAAAATGGCGGTCTTTATCCACATAATTAAGAAAATTGCCTTCGGGTTGCTGACAGAATTTTATAAAGCTTAGGTATTTTTGAATATAATACAGGTTCTTTTCATCGCCCGTTAATTTAAAATTCTGGCACATCGCAACCATGGCCCTGGAATTATCATCCAGAGTATACCCGGTATTCAGGTCAGGCTGATTGATCTTTGAAAACTGAATAATCCCAAAACTGGTTGTCATTTGTTTGAGATGGTTCAGATTGACGACAGGGAGATTGTATCGCAGGGGAATGTTCTCACCGGAGATTTTCGCAAATAACCCGGCATGCGAAACAGCTGAATTTTCCCAGGCTGTTGAAACAATTTTCTGCAATGCATTAATACTCATACTTTTTCGCAGCTTACTATCCTTGAATAGACTAAGTACACCTTGGGCCAGCTGTTGTGAATTGCTAAAATCGAATATAATGCCAGTATCGGGGGTTAAAACCTCTTTGGCATGTGGAATAGGAGTCGAGATAATGGGGCACGAGCAACTCATTGCATAGGCAAAAGTACCGCTAACTGCCTGTTTGGGATCATTGCTGGTAAAAAGGTAAATATCTGTAAGTTCAAGATATTCTAGCAATTCTGCCAGTGACAGGTACTTATTAATAAAGATTACGTGATCTTCAAGGCCATAATTCTTAACTTTTTCAGTAAGCATTTCCCTGTATTTTTCACCATCGTTTTTCACCACTTCAGGATGCGTTTTGCCAATCACCAGGAATAGTACATCAGGATATTGCTTTACAATAGCAGGTAATGCATCCAAACTGGTTTCAATACTTTTTCCTGAACTCAGAAGACCAAAAGTTGAAAGGACTTTGCGATCCTTAAATCCATATTTTAGTTTCAATACTTTTTTGCTTACATGTGATATTAAGTGAGTTCCGTGCGGTATAACGGATATTTGCTCAGGCAAAACATCATAATCGTTAATTAATATATCTGCCGAATTATGGGTCATCACAATGACCGATTTGCAAACAGCCGTAATGCGCTGTACTTTTGATTTTAACTGTTCATCAGGATAAGGCAGAACTGTATGAAAAACAATGGCTACCGGTTTGGAAAGTGCATACAAAAACTGCAGAAAGGCTTGTTCCTGCACAGTAAAGAATCCAAACTCGTGCTGAACAACGACAATTTTGATACGGTTATCCCTGTTTATTTTTAATGCCAGATTCTCATATTCTGACGCTTCAGAAGTTTTAAGTATATATTTTACCTCATCCGGATAACTGTAATTTTTCGTACCTGATTCCATTGCACAAACCTTTATCGAAAAGGAACGGCTAAATTTATTATTAAGGACCTTAATCAAATCCTGCGAATAGGTCGCAATACCGCATTCCCGGGGCGGATAGGAAGTAATAAACAGGATCTCTGCCAATTCTTTTGCAGTTTCTTTTACGGGTTCTTTTACGGGTTTTCTTAGCTTATTCAGATTATCTAAAAATGACCTGTTTTCTGAAACCGGATGATTAACAGAGTTATACATTGCTCTATATTTATTTACACCTTCGATGGACAAGTTTGAAATGGGTTTATTTTTCATATTTCCTTTAGTTTAAAACACATAATAATTTACACATTAAACCAGTTTTGCTTCTGATTTACAGGCATTTTTTTCCATTCAAGAAAAAGTTTTAAATGCCTGAATTATTTCCTAGCCTAAGAATTCTGATCAGGCTTCCTTCCTGATACCTCACGCACATCCTCCTGATTCCGCTTAAGAAAAAAGGGTATTACATGCTTTCTGGATGGCATTGTGTCGCCCAATAAATAACCCCAGGGTTTTAAAGATTCGAAATTGTCAAACAAAAGTTTGACGATAGCAAGCAGCGGAATTGAAAGAAACATACCGGCGACACCCCATAAGGCGTTTCCTACAAAGACTATTATTATAGAAAAAAGCGCATTGATTTTTACCTTTGAGGCAACGATATAAGGAACAATATAATTATTATCAATCAATTGTATAACATAATAACCTGCCATAACGTACAAGGGATACCACGCTGACGATTTGGTCGCCAAGGCAATTATCATGGGCAGAGCGACAGCCACTATTCCACCTATGTAAGGAATAACATTAAGCAGTGCACCGATGATCCCAATCAGAACTGCATATTCAATACCCAAAGTAAGAAGAAAAATTATATTCAATACTGCAACAATCGCAGCCTCTATACTCAGACCTACCAGGTAGCTCTGGATTACGGTTTTGGTTTGTTTAACAATTTGGTTCACCTGGCTCTGGTCGCTATCAGAAAAAAGCCTGCGAATGAATTCAATGATCAGCGGCTGATAATACAGCATTAAAAATATGTAAAGTGGAATTAAAAGCGTTAACATTACCCCTGTGCCGAGTGTAACTATTGCTTTTCCGATTGCAGCATTGCTAATATTGATAAGTTCACTTATACTGTTTGTTATCCACGCATGTATCTTCTGTGCATCAATATTCAGATATCCTGAGGCTCCGGAAACGATTTGGTTAAGTGTTTGGGTAAATTTATCAACAAGCTGCGGCCATGTATCGCTGAACATACTTGCCTGGTTAATTAAGAAGGCGAAAAGCAGGGTAACAAGTGAAAAAGCAATGATCAAAGTAATAAATATAGCGGCAACTCTTTTAATTTTTAACCGTTCCAAAAAGTTCACCACCGGATGGAGTAAAATTGCAAAAAGGATGGCAAAAAGGAGTGGTACAATTATGTCCTTTGCAATGTACAAAATAGCAAAGAATGCAATCAGACCGGTCAGATAAATGGTAACTCTTGCGTAAAATGGTAATTGTATTTCATTTGCTATTTTCACGATTAATCCGTATTAATTTTAGACACTCCATAAAATCAAATTCCCAAACCCACAATTCCCGGGGTCCGACACCGCCTCTTGGATAACTTCTTTAACTTAAAACCTTAATTTTCACGAAAATTCATAAGGTTTACAGATAGCCACAGCTACTAACTTTAGTTTGCTGAGAGTTGCAATCCGGCACTTATAATTGTCATAATAACCACAGTCTCCTCCTTCATGATAAGTGTATACTTTATATTCTCATGAAGAGTCATAAACTGTCCTTTTTCGAGCGGTATCGATTTTTTAAGTGAATAAAATTTTTGTTTTCCCTGAATAACTCTTAACGAAATGGCATCACCTGACTGAAAAGATTCAATACCTGTTTCTTCATTCAGAATGGCAAGCACAATCCGTTTGTTGGGTGTTTTGTAAAGAATCATCATATTAATATCCCCCAACATCCATCTTCGTTTCTGTTTCAGCTTTTTTAACAGCGTTGGCAAATCAAAAACGAGCCATGCAGGAATAGGTGTGTCCCTATCCCGGTAAAGCAATGACCTGGACTTAAACTCTCCATTTTTCATAGCGTTCTTTATTATTATAATTGATCTGCATGCGGTACAACGCCGGGTGCTCCATTTTCAGGAGTAAAAATTCCCTGAATTATTGAGTCCGCTCCGAAAACACTCAGGATTGATCTGAAACCATTGCACCGAACTTTACCAATACATCATACGAAATCTGACAAGCTTTAATTTTATTGTCATAACTTTCCCGGAGCAGACTCAATTTTATTTCCACAAAAACGGTTTGCCGTTATACCTCTTTTGCTGCCTTATTCATGGCATCTTTACCCTTGTCAGCAAAGGCAGACATTTTACCTTTTACACGATCTAAGTTATCACTAAGACTCTCCGTGTATTCACTATATTTATCTTTCAACTCATTTAAGTAATTCTCGCCCTGTTTTTTAATTTTTCGGCGAGTACGGGAACCTTCTGCAGGTGCAAATAAGATGCCCACTAATGCACCTGTAGCCAAACCGGCAATAACTCCTAATACTACTTTACCTGTATTCATAATTTTTAGTTTTAATAATTGTTAATACCCTATTTTTGAATATTATTATCTAATATATATATTTAGTTCAAATCTTAAAGGGATTGGACGATTTTCCCTAATTCATCTTTCGTTTTAGCTAACCTGGTTTGTGTTTTTCCAAGAATCTCCTTTTTCCTGCCATCCTCAAACATCATAGTGTTTTTAGTCAGAGCAGCAAATTTTTGCTCGAGTTTGCCTTTTTGCTCATTCCAACTCCCCTTTTCTTCATTTGTATTCATCTCTTTTATATTTTAAATTGTTATTATCCTGCAATTTTTCAAAAACAAAGATGGGGCTACTAATAATTAAAAGTGTTACACAATTGCAGTGAAAGTTTACATCATTCGGACCATCCATCAACTTTGGTTGCTTTTGAAAAGGTAACATTAATACCCTTCAGCCGGTTAAATCCAAGTTGTCATCCGGATGTTTTCAATGGTCATACCGGAGCTACTTTTCAGGTGTATATAACATACAATAAGGCAGTTGGTGCAGCAAAATACACTGACATTTAAATTTAGCAGTGTTGTATACACACTGCTAAAGCCTGATAAATCAATGAGATTAAGAAGATTATCTTCGCCGGATTAAGGGTTAACCCACGTAACAAAATTTTTTAATGCAAAGGCTATATGCCTGGTAATTGACCCTGATTCCCTACTTTGAGTCCTGGCTGCCCGAAGCCTTCAACTCTTCGAGAAGCTCCCTGAGATTAACCGTGGCATAGGTTGATGCATGATCGGACATAGCGTAGGGTATTACCAGATCATCATTATGAACCATTGAGCCACAGGAATAAATTACATTAGGAACATATCCTTCTCTTTCTGATTCATTTGGAACCATAAGCGGCTCCTTCAACCTCCCGATCATTTTCTCCGGGTTGTCAAGCTCATACAATGAAGCTCCCAGGGTATATTCTCTCATAGAACCAACAGCATGCGTTATCACAAGCCAACCTTCCTCGGTCTCAATGGGTGAACCGGCATTACCGATCTGTACGAGTTCCCATGGATATTTGGGTTGCTGTATAATTTTGGCATTACGCCATATATTTATACTGTCGGAATAAGCGATGTAATTATTAACACCATCAATCCTGCACAGCATGGCGTATTTACCTTTTATCTTGCGTGGAAACAATGCCATACCCTTGTTCTTTGCTATTTCACCGTTAAGCGGCAGGATTTTAAAATCATAGAAATCTTTGGTACTTATCAGTTTGGGTAAAATAGCGATTCCATCGTAAGCGGTGTAAGTCGCATAATAGGTGACTTCACCACTGTCGTCGGTGAATTTAACAAACCTGGCATCCTCAATTCCTCTTTGCTCGGTTGCCGAAACAGGAAAAATAACCCTTTCAGAAATGGCCGAATCAATCGAAAAGTGAATTTCATAATGGGAAGAGGCCAGCCAAAGCATCTGATTGATAATTTTTATCTGATCTTCGG
>JBBRVC010000174.1:0-5449 GCA_038247205.1 Bacteroidales bacterium | reverse complement strand
CATTACAGATTTTTCAATCTGAAGGATATTAGTTGTTGCCTGTGTTGGTGAATCACCTCTCTGACCGTCGATATAAAGTCCTTTAGGCCATCCGGCGAAGACAGAATTATAGATTGAGGTTCGTGTACCGCGACGGAGTTGTATTGCATGACCGTATTTAACATGAATCGTTGTTGTTGGGGTTGCAAGTGGTCCTATAACAGTTCCGTTAACGAATACCGGAGAAGTAAAGGGTTGAAGAGTCGAACCGTCTGAATCATTATCAGACTCAAAGCCATTTGATTCAGATTGGTCAGCAGAAGCAGGATCACGAAGACTGAGAAAAAATTGAATTTTACCACTGTAGCCATTGTCAGTGTCAAAATCATCATCCCATCCTCTGTGTGCAACGAGATACTTCATATTAACACTTCCTCCGAACCATTCAAAGGAGTCATCACCTGAGTAAGAAACCTGAATATGATCTATTATTGTTCCAGAACCTACTGAATACAGAGTCAGCCCGTTGATCTCACTGTTCGCTGTTGCGGTTAATCCAATACCCGGGAATTCAATTCTTACATATTGAAGAATTCCTGAATTGTCGGTTGGGTTTGTTCCTCCATATGTTGAACCAATTCCTCCTTCTGCAACACCATTACCTGTAATACCACCATCATGTTTATTTGTTGGTGCCAGACCACATATCACCAGACCGCCCCAGTCACCATAGCCACGCTGACCTTTAGGTTTATCGGAAGTGAAAACGATCGGACTTGCTGCTGTTCCTGCCGCAATGATTTTGGCTCCTTTTTCAATAATAAGTGCAGCTTTTGTACCTGAAACACCTTTTATTATTGTACCAGGCTCAATTGTCAGAGTTGCATTGGTTTTGACATAAACAAAACCTGAAAGCAAATATTTTGCATTTCCGTACCACTTAGTATCAGCTGTTATATTACCTGTTACAGTATAAACTGTCCCTGTTGATGGTATAATACTAATTTCGCAGATTGCCTGAATAGTGGTATCGGATTGTGAGATAGCTTTAATAGAAGTAGCTCCAAGCGATACTCCTGTAACTACCCCGTCAGTAACTGTAGCTACTGACTCATTTGCTGAGCGCCATGTGATATTCTGATTGGTCGCGTCACCCGGAGTTATAAAATGTGACAGATTCAGAGTGGCGCCAACTTCTACAACAGCATTTGTTTTGTCTAATGATACTGCTGTTACAATAATATCATCCTTCTGACATGCAGTTGCAAGAAATAGCAATCCTGCAAGAAGACCGAGCATTTGTTTTGATTTTTTAATTGAACTTTTCATTTTAATTGTCTTTAATTAGTTTTCTTGTTTTTCGTTATTTTTAAAATTTATATGTCATTGACAGAGTGAAATTTCTTCCGGGGTTATAGGTTTTTGTTACCTGTTCTCTTTTGAAATACTTCAGGTCGCTATAACCGTTCCCGTTTAACTCATTCATATCAACAGTGGTATTTATAGTCTGAATCATTCTTACATTTTCGTTCAGAATATCTTTTATGCCGGCTTTTATTTCAAGGTTTTTCCATATTTTTTTACTCACAGCCAGATCCAGTACATTCCTGGGCATTTCAAAAATGTTTGGAATATCTTCCCATTGATTGGGAGAAGGCCGGCCAACGGCTACAATTCTTTTTCCTATTATATTGTATAGAAGTGTTACCATCAGTCCTGTATTGTCGTTATAATAAAACGTTCCGGCATTTACCATAAATGGTGACTGTCCCTGAAGCGATCTGTCGCGATTAAGGTCACTATCGGTAAACTGTACCCTGCTTTTTATTAATGCCGCGTTTAGGATCAGAGAGAAATTTTCCGCTCCTGAAATGAAACCCAATGATTTTCTGACATCAGTTTCAATACCATAGCTGTATGCCGATTGTACGTTTTCAAATGAGAACTGGGTTGGACTGTTACCCATAATAACCATCTCAACAGGATTATTGAAATGCTTGTAGAAAACTCCGAAATTGAATGTTTCGTTAATTGAAGGATAATGCTCAAAACGCAAATCGAAGTTGTGTATGTAAGCCTGTTTTATTGATGGATTACCGTATATTCCTGCATTAAGTTCAAAATCAACGAAATAAAAGGGAGCTAATTCTCTGAATTCAGGCCGGTTAACTGATAACCCATATGCTGCTCTTATCATGTTTTTCGAATTCAGACTAATTGCAAGATTTGCTGAAGGGAAAATATTTATCGTGTCGCGTACAACATCAACCGGGGTGCTTGTACCCTGCCTGAAGCTGGAAAGAGTCTGGACATTTTTCTCAATTCTCAGTCCTGTATAAAGATTTATCCCAGTAGAAAATGGAACTTTTGCTGCAATATATCCTGAAATCTGTCTGTTTGAAGCATTGTAAGAATCTGATAATGAGGTTATTTCTGATAATTTAATACCATCGGAGAGGTTTATGTTCTCATTTGTGAAAATCTCTTCAACAGGCAATGATGTTACCCCAAAAGATGAGGCATTGCTTGCTTTTGAGTAACCAAAATTCCTGGCTTTAAATACTCTTCTTTTATCCTCAAAATAAATACCTGTTCTGATTTCCGGACTAAATCCTGAAAAGTTTAATTGTCTTACCAGGTTGACCGAGGAAGTTATAATATCCTCCCTGAGGTTGAGCCACATTTGCGATTGTGAAGAGAGGTCAGCATTATCAGAAAAAAGAAGATAATAGATTGCCGGATTCTGATCGCTTCTTATATATCTGTATCTTTTTATATCTGGTTCATTCTTATTTGAAAACGAATAACCTGCTACCCAGTCAATTCGTGTGATTCCCTCTTTAAATGAGTGCTCGCCTGCTAATTGGCCCGAGTATATTGTCCTGTTTACATACTTAAGTTCGGTTGATTTTATATATCTTCCATTATTATACCATTCCCTTCCTGCCCTTTCAGTGGTACGGTTTATGCCTATTTGATTAACCATATTCCGGAATTCGATCTTCTGTCCTGCTGCCGGATACCATGACCAGTTATGTAACAGTCCGGCTTTAACTGAATTAGTATATTGATTATCAGTGAATTGATCAATATAGGATGATTTGTCCTCCTTGAAATTGTATATAGAATAATTGTTATTTGTGATCTCGTCATGGTTGCTGGTGTTGCTATATGTGAGAGCTGTAATATTTCCAAACGATTGAGAGCCTATATTGAACCGTGTGTTAAAACCCATTGAAGCTCGTTTATCAACCGGTGCAGTTCCATCACCGGGTGACCAGTTTTTGATCAATTTTTGTCCGATCTCGGTTATCTTATTCTTGATTTCAGGATTTGTGGCTGACTCATAGTTGTATAAATTAGAAGGCATTTCATTGGGCAATGCCCTCGTTCCATTATCAAA
Organism: Bacteroidales bacterium; assembly: GCA_038247205.1. Taxonomy (GTDB): domain Bacteria; phylum Bacteroidota; class Bacteroidia; order Bacteroidales; family VadinHA17; genus LD21. The sequence goes on along the minus strand of JBBRVC010000174.1, from coordinate 2,067 downwards.
TCCCAGCCAATCGGTGCTGCTGCCTTTATTCTTTCTGAAATCTTCAAATGTTGTTCCCTGACCCACTCCGATGCCGTATGAAACAAAGAATGAATTCTTTTCGGGGTTGTTAACTGTTGCAATCTTTACAAATCCACCTGAAAAGTCAGCCGGTAATTCCGGTGCGGGCGATTTAACAATTATCATATTTTCTATCATCGAAGCCGGAATCACATCAAAGGAAAATGCCTTTGCATCAGCTTCCGAACTTGGAGTTGCTGCATTATTGAGCCATACAGCATTGTACCTTTGCGATAACCCGCGGACAACAATAAATCTGTCATCAATTATAGTTGTACCGGGAAGACGTCTTATAACTTCTGATGCATCCCTGTCCTGAGAACGAAGAATTTGTTGTCCCGATATTGCAATTGAAACCAGCGGACTCATCCTGGTTACATTTATCATCGATACATCTGTGTTAGTCTTTCTGATGCCGGTTACTTTTACTTCATCCAGAGCAACAGAATTTTCCGACATTGAGATAGAAAGGCTTGTTACTTTCCCCGGGTTAATTGTAACATCTTCAACCTCAACAGGAATGTAAGAAATGTAGGAAGCTTTTATTTTGTATTTTCCCGGTTTAATATTTTGTATTGTGAACCGGCCATCAACATCTGCAGATGCACCGATCGTGGTTCCCACAATAGTTACCATTACTCCAGGTAATACTTCTTTGCTTTTCTTGTCTGTAGCAATTCCTTCAATTGAACCGGTCTGGGCTAGCACTGCTGTTGAGGTGGAGAACACTGCCAGAATAGTTATCAGGGATCTTCTTGTCTTAAAAAAATTCAATTTCATTTTAATTTTTGTTTTTCATATTGTTTGCCGGTACAAACTTCTCCCAACATTGTTACGCGACAGTTAAGGAGTAATTAAGAAAAAGTTACAAACAGATTTTATAGGTTCTTTCTCAGGAAATTCAAAGTATAAGTACTCCTTCTATCAGATGATTTTTATGTAACTTGCCATACAAACCCTTATGCTATGATGATTAAAAGAATTTTTATAACAACCTGGTTAATAGCTGTTTATTTATTAAATGCTCATTCCCAGGTTATTGAACTTCCCAGTTTTGATCTCAAAAGTCACGAAACCCTTGAAATCAAAAAGATTGAGGTAAAAGATAAAATGACAATTATCTCTTTGAGTGTTGAAAACAGGATTGCCGGAGGGACATTCTGTGCAGATAGAAATATTTATGTTATTTTTCCCGACGGGAGCAGAAGTAAACTGACCTCATCAAATGGGATTCCGGTTTGCCCCGATTCACATAAATTCAAAACAGCAGGAGAGAAGCTTGATTTTACTCTTTCTTTTCCAAAACTAAAAGATGCTATAGATTGGATTGATCTGGTGGAGGAATGTTCTGATAATTGCTTTTCATTTTATGGAATAGTACTTGATAACGCTCTTAATAGAAAGATTGATGAGGCTGTGAGCCTGGCTGAAAATGGTGAAACGATTAAATCAATAGAAGATTACAGGAACATACTTTCTGAAATATCGGGGAAGAAAAATGGGATAGAAGGATCGATTTACAGTGACATTATCACTCTTCTGGTGAAGACAGGTAAAACCGCACAGGCCAAAGAGTGGTATGATAAAATGATATTATCAAAGTCACCCAGACTGGAGATGCATATTAAAAACCTGAATTCGAGGGGAATAAGGTTTTAAGAAATGGAGTTTTAGGTTTAAAACTGCTTAATAACCTCTGGAATTGATAAAGCAGAGATGAAGAACTTACACAGAGCCACACAGAGAAGGCACAGAGGGAACAGAGAGTAAGAAAGCATAAAACTACTAAGGAATGAAACAAAATCCGGCTGACTTAACTGTATTAAGTCCCCTTCAGGGCATAGCCGTCAAGCTAATTTTTATAATTCTCTGATATACAGACGTGATGACTATTTTATATTTAGTCCTTAGGGCTTAAGCTATTGTAGCCGGAGATATTAGAAATGATTTTTTTACCTCGGAGAGGTTAAACAGGGTTTTCCCGGAATTCATGTAAGAATTGTTCAT
>JBBRVC010000173.1:0-5485 GCA_038247205.1 Bacteroidales bacterium | reverse complement strand
CAATCTGATTTATACACCATTAAAAAAAGTTACAGCTTTTGCCGCTGTCCCAGGCTCCATGGTTGGCGCTTTGCCTCCATTGGCAGGCTGGGTTGCCGGTGGTGGAAGTTTAACTGATCCGAGAGCACTTGCACTGGGATTCTTTTTCTTTATGGGTCAGATACCGCATTTCTGGCTGCTTTTATTAAAATTAGGCAAACAGTATGAAAGCGCTAAACTCCCTTCGCTAACGCAACTATTTACAGATGAGCAGATTAAACGGTTAACTTTTGTATGGATAGCTGCAACTGGGGTTTCCGCATTGGCATTGCCGTTGTTTAAATTGCAGGATCAGATATGGAGTGTTACATTGATTATACTAATGTCAGCAGCACTTATAGTAATCTTCTTCCCTCTACTTAATCGTAAAAAGCCTTTTAATGTGGGAAAATCGTTTGTATTGATTAATGTATATTATCTTTTTGTGATGCTGGTGATGATTGGGGATAGGTTGATATGAGTTATGAGCTATTTGCGGAAACAATACTAATTTCTGAATGATGCTATTATTTTTTGAATTTATAAAACCACGTGATAGGATTACCTGAGGAGAGAGAGTTAGCGCGGGAGCAGGTGGCCTGGCTGTCTTTTCATAGCAGAATGTCCAAAAATTTTGAAAGATTACCCGAATCCGTCATCGTTTTTGTCCAGTTATCGATGTTTCGGCTCATGGTTAATCAAATTTCTAAATGATTTTTAAACAGTCTCTCAATCTATTAAACATTTCCACAATATTCAGGTTATATATTAGGTTTGGTAAAAGCCCAGACCTACTTTAAATCGGCACTTGTTTTCGCCTCGTGTTTGACTCATTAGCAGAGCAGGGTTGGCAATGCTGACAAAAATATATTGTTTCATTCCAAAAATAAAGTTATGCGCAAAAACACATTCCTGAATTTTCCGGCTGTTAAACTTTCGTTTGCTTATCTAGTATTGGCAATTAGTATTTTTTCATTGTCATCATGTAAAAAGGACAAAGATGACAACAATGGTTCCAAACTGGATACCGGCATTTCATGGCCTTCGCAATGGGTTCTGGTAACCGATCGTGACGCCGAAAATTACAATTACATTTATTCAACCGGTTCACAGATTTTATTCAAAGGCGGGGTACCTAGATCTTACAGTATAAAATCACTGACTGAAGAAAAAGACTGTTATTTTCAATTCAGCTCGGTTGCTGGTGCCGGTAACAATGTATTTACCATACGATCATATCAGAATCAGGACTATTGGTGGGGAGTTTATAAAACCAATCCTCCTTTTGGGGCTGAAGAATGGTACCTTGGTGCTGATGAAGATGATGGTATCCCTTCGGACGACAACCTCCGGTTTATTTTGCATTTTATGCCCAAGCAGGACGAGAAAAATATGATAGCTATTGAAAGTTATTCGAAAAGAGGGTTTTACCTCGAGTTTCTGGGGCATACATTCAGTGGCAACGGCTTGTCGTTTGTTGAGCATGACAAACCCGAAAATGCCACACATTTTAAGATGATGAAACCGGAAGGAGCAGGAATAGGGAAATAATTTTTTACCTGACCTGCAACATTTTGTTTTTGGGGTACCGTTTTGCAAATGGCATCAACGGCATGTGCCCAAGCTCGCTTTTCCGGTATAAACCTATTTAATATCAGTGTAGTAAAAATCTTCACCGGCACCATCGGTATATACTCAACAACCATCAGCGAATATGTATTCGGAACTGCTGGTTTGACTGATAAAAGAGCCGAAGAGGAAGAAATATCTGTAATTACAGGCATTTTCGAAGGAATAGACCGTCATCCGGGCAACCTTGCGGGATATTCCGTGGCTATACTCCTATCCGTTCGGATTTAATCATGGAATGGTTTACGCCTCAATAATTTCCTGAGTTAGATTAATTTTCAGATCTCAAAACAATTTCCCGGAAGGTAAATCCAGGAGGTATGGATTTTGTTTCTTACTGATAATTCTTACAGTTGAAAGAAATAAAAAAGAGATCCGCCGCACGCATCAGAAATTAAGATGCGTGCGATCGGAGGTTTCTATTTTATCGGTTTTCCGTAGTTCGAAATAATATTTTGCATGGCGGGACTTAATTTTTTAACCAGTTCGGCATTGTATGATACTGAACCTGTAGGTAAAGGCTCACCTTGAATTCCATACACCTGAAATGAAGCTATTGCATAAGAACGCCCTATGGCAGCTTGTGATCCGGCAGGCATATCGGCATCAACATTGGTAGTAATAATTGATATTGTATTGTCGCTGTTTCGCACGATATCTAAGGTGCGGAATTGCTCAGGAAATTCGCGTAATGATTTTGTTTCAACTTCCCAGAAACTGTTTTCAGGATGGGCAGGATCGATGGATGGAAATGCGGTAACATTGTTGAGATGACGATGACCGGAAACCCAAAGAATAAGATTAGGGAATGCCCTGAGTTGATTTATAAGATCTTTCTCATTCGTATATCCGGGAGCTGGTTTCCAATCCATTCCCGACTCTTTAGATGATACGCCAATTGGTACGTGTGCGGCAATAATCATTAGCTGGTTTGCTTCCTGGCCGGCTTTAAGTTGCGACATAAGCCAATCGTAACGGCCATTATTAAGATCACCATGTCCGTAAAAGCCTTCTTCATATTTCCCTCCGTTTGCATCCATAGTATTATCCAGCACAATAACTTTTATCGGCATATCCGACTTAGGAATAAAAGAGTAACATGCACCGAAAACATTTGAAGAATTGGATTGGATAAAACCATGTCCGGGAAGTGAAGTTGAGTTATTAAATTCTTTTGTCCAATCATCAATCGAAAGTATAGCATGACGATCAGGATCAGGGGTAATAGTTGGAATAGCTCCCATTGTGGACACTTTACCCGCACCAATAATATTGCCATATTGCGTGCTTCCGTCAAGTGTACCAGCAGAGTATGTGCTTTTATCCAAAGGATCGGTATCAGAAAACACATTGCCAACCTGCATAATGGTATTGCCAGTTAAAGCATTTTGAATTTTCGGATTCATAGGTAATGAACCAAGAAAAAAATGGTCGTGGTTGCCAAGTGTAGCATACCATGGTATCGAAGCATCGAGACCCGAAGCTTTAAATTCATCCTGATACTGGTTATTTGTTCCTGATTTATGGCCCCCGGAATATGGTTTTATAGTTTTACCATCCATAATATCAATAAACCATCTTAATTCGTTGTGCTGCATGCTATTTCCTAAATCTCCCAATGCAATTCCAAAATCAATGGCATCCTGCTTGTGGAGACCATTTACTGTATTAATAGTTGCTTCCAAAACGTGTGTAGTATAAAGCATAAGTGGCGAATACAATGAAATGCCAAGACCTCCGGGAGCAAATTGTGCAAAATAAATTAACTGGCAAGGCGATTCTTTATCGGTTAAATGTATATCGGAAATGGTAAAAAAGCGGAGAAGTTTGCCGGCATTAGTAACCGATGAATAGTCATAACCTGAAGGCATAAGATCAAGTCGCTTTTGACAAGGAAGCCCTGGCCCGTAATGCCATTTGCCATACCCGTATTTTTCGAAATTACCAGGATCATTTATCTTAACAACAGGCCAGGTCATTGCCATATCCGGAACAATTGTTCTGTCGAGCGTTGTGTAAACCTTTTTCTGATTTGGAGAAGGTTTGTCTTTATCACTTTTCTTGCCGGCCGATATCAGCATCAATGCAAAACCCATAGATGCTAAAGAGTAAATTAAAAAATTTTGTTCTTGGTTTTCATGTAATTAAGGTGTTTTAGTTTGTGATTGTTAGTTTACAACAGTCCGTTAATAATTCCCAGTTACCTCATTGTCAACAATATACGAAATGTAGTCTTTGCGTCCTAATTTGCTGATAATCTGTTGCTTATTTCTTTGCGTCCTTGCGTTAAAATAAAAATTACCGGAGTATTGAGTTTAAGCACATTATTTTTAGTTACCAATAATTCGTATCAGGTTCATATTTGTTAATTCATTTACTTATTGGAATAAGTGGCATGCTTCCGGGTGTAAACAAGAATACAGAATGCAAATGCATGACCGACATAGCTACCCTGCATTGATTGAGTAGATCAGGTTTAAAAGTTCCACCTTGGAGTGGACATCTGATATTCAGAAAATTGCAGTTTCATTAAAACCAGTTAAGAAATGAAGTGTATAAATTAATAGCTGTATTATCAATTTGTAATAGACTTTTTGAGAATAATTTTAAAATAAATATTTGCCCTGTAGTCTATGTTGACACGGGTTTGCAACATAGCGAAGCAATCTCATTCCGCCCTGGCTGGATAATTCCGCCATTTAATACTACAAGGATTTATAATCCGCAAATAAAATCAAATAATGCACCCTGAATGAATATACAATTTCGCATACGGAGAGAAGTATAGTTACAGGACTTTAAAAAGTTGAAGTGGTAAGATGTAAAGGTGGATTACAAATCCTGATACTATGCAAAGGCGGGCAAATAAATCCCACCGGACCATGAACTATCAAGTTAAATTCTTTCGCGTTTGTATTATCCAAGGCATGGTATAGACAGGTCTTTTTTTGGTGCCGATTACTAGCCTGAATATTATTGCACTATTTTTCATTCAGGCAGACTAAACATTTTTCATATCTATAATGTTATATACGCATTTGCAAATTGCATGTTGAGGCTAACCTGCTAATACAAGAGCACGGTTTAATATTGTATTTCTCCCTTTTTACTGCCTGCACCGGCATTCATACTGAATGCAAATCCATTTCAAATTTCACAAACAGCAAGTTTTCTTATTTAAAACCTTCAAAATGAATCGAAGCAATTTTATATTAGCAGCATTTGCTGTTTTCCCATTGAGCATTTTTCCTAAAATAAAACTCGATTTTTCAGTAAAGTCAGATAAAGGGTTTAAAATTAATGCGGGAGAAGGTCGGATTCTCGGACATCTCAAATTGAAAGGCGTAAACATAAATATTATCGATGTAAAAGTTTCAGGAAGTGACACCAACGGGGAATTGGCAATATTCGAGCAAACCTCTCTTTCACAGGGAAAAGGAACGCCATTACATATCCATCACTCACAGGATGAAATTTTTTATGTGACTGATGGCGCATACTATTTTCAGTTAGGTGACGAAAAAATTGATAGTATTGAAACATTTGATTACGGAAAATTTGTTCCCATTATGGACGAAGAAGGAAACAAAATAGAATTGTGGGAACCGATTGACAGTGTATTTACTGAAATGGGCGGAAAGACAACAAAATAGAATGCATAAAAAGAAAATTAGAGAATAAAAAAACCGATCGCATAATTTTCATACACAAACGCAGTAGTAATTTTAAATAAAAGCTTATGGTGACGTTTAAAAATTCCGGGAATTATAATAGATTACCTTATTTCTGTTTGTTTATTGCTATGCCTTTTCTGTTTAGCAGTTTCAACGCTAATGCT
>JBBRVC010000172.1:0-5710 GCA_038247205.1 Bacteroidales bacterium | reverse complement strand
CTAGATTGTTTTTCATAAGTCTTGATTGGTTTAAGGTTAACAAAAATTGATTAAACATTAATAAATGGTGTCATACTCTTTAAATTTTGGATTCGTCTATACATCATAGGCTTTTAATGTTAATTAGTTCACACTAAAATATAGTGGCTCCCATTAATTGTGGAGTTTAAAAATGTTTGATTTACTATATGTTAAAAAGAATAAGCTTCCGGATTTTAAAGGAATCTCAGAAGATTTATATGTGATTAGTGCAAATGAGTTTTGATAACAGGATTTTAATTCTGTTATAAGTTCTTCATTTTTATTTTTAGCAAGGTCTTTCATGTTAAAAACCTGATTTAATAAAATGCTGTTTTTGCAGATGCAAATACTGTAAGAACTGATTTTTAAGATAAATTCAATTTACCCCAGGGAGAAAAATGAATAATTATTAAAATTAACAAATAATGAATACAAAAGTTTTAATTATTTTAAATATTATAAAAAGAGGCTGTTCTCACCACTGAGACAGCCTCTTTTGTTAGAAACCATTGTGCGATTTTTTTGAATGAATTAGTTTCTTGCTCTTGCAGCAGCCCTTTCAGCATTCCGGGCTTTCTGAGCCGCCTGGAAATCGGTAAGTTCCTTTTTAGACATTGGCAGGTTTGGATATTTATCAAGCCACTGCTGAAAATCCTTTTCAAATACTTCACGATCTACAACAAATGCTTCGTTGATATATTCGTATTTTTTTGTCTTCATGGCAAAGAAATTATACTCATCGCGAAGAGCTGTATATTCACCTGATACAACACATTCCTGAACAAGATGTGCAGGTATAAATGTAACACCATGTACTTTCGCAAGAACAACGTCTCCGGGCAATACGGTAACACGACCAATACGGATTGGAGCATTGACCCAAGCAATCATCATCTGCTTGATTGCTGATGGATCTGCACCCCTTATCCAGCCATTGAAACCCTCAATCTGGGAAAGACCTTCAACATCTCTGACAGAACCATTGAAGATGATGCCCCTTTTACCGGCATTATAGATAGCGTTTCCAAGGTTATCACCGATAAGGGTGCCATCAGCCATTTTACCATAACTGTCTGCCACGTAAACATCTCCATCGAGCAGTTTAATAATAGGAGCATAGTTTGTAACCGGTGATTTTGTACCCTCTTTCTTAGCCTGTTCCTGGACATAATTATCAAAATCCTTTCTTAACGGCATAAACTGTCCGGTTACTACCCGGCCCGTCATAACCTTCTCAGGATGAATGATCTGCCAGCCATTTTCGCTTGTGCTTGCAAAGTTTTCAAATTGATTCTCATAGCCTCTTGAACTCAGGAAGCCCCAGACTTCTTCCATAGAAAGAGCTTTTAATCTCTCAAGAAGCTGATCGGATACCTTTGGCCTTCCGTCCGGAGTGCGTTCACCGGTCCATTCAGGAGATAATGCTTTTATTGCATCTGGTTGCCAAACTACACTCTGTGAGTTTGCGGAAAACCCGATTAATAGAAATGCGAAAAATAACAGAACACTTTTTTTCATAACTGATTAAGTTTAAATAAGAGTTGAATAGTTTATTATTAAAGTTAAATAGATCGAATTTTACTGATTATTTTTGGTAATTTAACCATATTTTACAAATTAATGCAGATTTCTTACTTCCCTTTTTCCGTACAGACAAAGCAGCATTTCAAAATCATCTATAGATGGAACAACGCACTCAATCCAACCACTGTTTTGTTCAAATTTCAGCGACAATCCTGATCTTAACAACCTCACCTCTTTTACAGGTTTTAATGTCCTGATACGAATTCCTGTATTATGTATGGTCACTGGTTCGCGAACAGAATTTCCCAGGAAACCTGAGTGATTAATCATTCCAACCCATTCGAATGCTCCATTAAGATTGGCAAGATGAGTAATTTCGAGTGAGGCCGATGCTTCTGTTTCTATAGAACTTTCAACTCCCAGCAAGTTCTTAATGGATGACAAGAATAATGCTCTTTGTGCATAATTACCCTTCAAATTATAATCTGTACCTAATAACCAGGGAATAAAAACTGTTTTACCTTTCCCATAAGTGTTTTCAACAACTCCCGGAAAATTGGTTATTTCGCTCTCAGAATAATAAGTTTTTTCAGGTGGTCCGAATCTTGTGGCCGGCAATAATTTTAAATATCCACGAGCACCCTCTTTTACATTGCACCTGAGAAAATTTGTGTACATCATCATAAGGGAAAAATCTTTGAATCCCTCTTCACCGAGCGCCTGTTTATCATACTCTGAGACCTTTAGAAAGGTAGACTGAGCCTTTTGATACTCTTCAAATTCAGGATGAACACCCAGCGACTTAAGTCTTATCTTATTAAGAGATTTCCCGTTTTCATCATTTGTTGAAGTAGCGCCGGTTGCAAGCAGCTTGCCTCCCATCTGAACATAATCGTCAAGCACTGAAACCAAACTGTCGCTCATATTTACTATATCATCAAGTATGATCATATCGTAATCCTCCATTTTCCGGGGACATCTGTTACTTTCAAGCTGACCTGCTAAAATAACATCATACATAATGTGCTCTTCGGAAAGCAATTTCATCATGCCCTGGTATTCATCCCCCGAGCCTGCAATAAGAGCTATATTATTAACAGCCTGAACATTGGTAAATAGCTTTTCATGTTTTTTATGAAATGAAAACAGTTCATTTACAATAGGAATGAACAACCTGTCTTCATAATGTACCAGTGTGCCTACAACGACAAGGCTCACAGGCGCCCCGTGAAGCATATTCTCAAGCCACCATGTCCGTAAGAGATTTGGAGAACTCATAATATTACGGAAACCTATAGCCTGGAATCCCATAATAAGATTTAAAGGTGTCCTGTCATTATATGAGCCGAGAGTGCGTTTAATATTATTTGTGGCATGATAAATATTATCGACACCCGGTGACATAGATGCTCCTGATTCGGTTGCGATCCAGGATGTCCCGATTGCATTGTAATTATAAATAACCAGATTGGGATCCTTCTCCTTAATAAAGGATGTAATCCTGTTATAGAGCTCGTCAGAAGTTACTTTTTGGAATTCCCTGTACTTGCCAATATTTGGATCGCTGCTATTCTTTGGAAGTGATACTCCTGAATATTCAAGATATCTTTTTCTGCAATTATTGCACTGGCAAATCCCATAATTCCTCCCGGCATAATCAGAACCGGTATATCCCATCATATTAAAAAAGATGCCATCGAAATCATATCCTTCGATTGCCTCTTTTAGTATTTCAAATGCGTATTCCTGATAATATCCTCCATTGATACATGCAGAATACAATCCATTAAATATCTGATATTCACCCTTCTCTCCAACAAAAAGCCATTCTGGTTTCTTTAATGCAATCGTTGGATCCAACTTACTGAAATCGAATCGTGCAATATATTTTATATCATTTCCATGAAATCGTTTTATCAGATCAGCAACAAGATCTTCTGTTCCTATATTCGGATTCTTCCACTGATAAGGTAACTTTGTCTGGTAATTTGCAACAATTCCTCCGGTATTAAACAATACGGTATTGGCCGATGCTTCGAGTATTGACCTTACATATTCATCCCTATTCATACTACCCTCTATTTCCGGAAGATTTGTCTGGATTAATCTTATAGGAGTGCGATTCCACCAGGTCGAATCATATTGACCCGGATCAATCCCGACAAGATCAACGGGCTTGTTCTGAGTGCAGGACAACAGAAGAAATGAAAAACAGCAGAGGGTAAGTAAAAATTGTCGGTTCATCACATCTGATTTAATTCTTTAAGCCAATATACAATCATCCGGTAATAAAGGTAAAAGGTTTTTTCAATTCGTAACAATTTCTCTATTAACTTTGGAACATTATCAATATAACGTATATTACTGAATTATTTCAGGCATTTTTATACTATCGGTAATTAAGCATAAGAGCTCATTGATTTTGACTTCGTCGAGCTCCTCCATTACGTGTCGTCGGTTCTTCGTTTACCCCGACCCCATGGGGAGCGAAGAACCGAGTCCAGCTTGCTGGCGAGCTCGGCGCATCCAAAATCTCAAATTAAAGTAAAATAACTCTTTAAATATCTGAAAAAAATGAATATTAATCTGGCTTATGGCAAATCGGGATACTCTCTTGAATTATCCGATCAATATTCTGTCGACATTATTGAACCACAATGGGTTGATAAAGCTGCTAATCAGAGTTTTGCAATTACTGAGGGTCTTAAAAAACCTTATAACAGCAGGCCATTGAAAGAAATTGCGGATAATAATGTTAAAGTAGCAATCATTTTCAGCGATGTTACCCGGGCAACACCATATCATATTATTATACCAGCTCTGCTAAACGAACTGAAAGATATTCCTCAGCGAAATATAACTTTTTATTGTGCCAACGGGACACACCGTTATGTGACTGACCAGGAACTGATTAATATACTAGGTGAACTGGTTGTCAATAATTATGAAATAATTCAAAACAACGCCAACTTACCCGAACTTCATGAATATGTTGGTACAACCGCCTCAGGCAATGAAATCTTTTTAAATAAGAAAATTCTTGAGTGTGATCTGAAAATACTTACGGGTTTTATAGAACCTCATTTTTTTGCAGGTTTTTCAGGTGGCGGAAAAGCATTAATTCCTGGAATGGCATCAGTAGAAACAATAAAATTCAACCATTCAATATCTCATCTGTCCGATAATAATGTTGCCTGGGGAATTACTGAAGGGAACCCTTTATGGGAAGAAATAATGGAAGCCGCAGAATTCGTCCCCGGTCTGTTTTTATTGAATATCACACTAAACAGAAAAAAAGAGATTACGAATGTTTTTGCAGGAGAACTCCGGGCTGCTCATGAGGCAGGCTGCAAATTTGCCAGACAATCGGCTATGGCGCCTGTGGATGAACTTTATGATATAGTCATAACAAGTAATTCGGGTTATCCTTTGGATCTAAATGTATATCAGACAGTTAAAGGAATGAGTGCTGCTGCACAAGTAGTAAAGCAGGGTGGAACAATTATAATGGCAGCTGAATGCTGGGATGGAATTCCTTCGAACAGCGACTATGAAAAAATTCTAACCTCTGTGAGTTCCGTGGATGATCTTATGAATTATATAAAGGAAAATGAAAGTACATTAAAGGATACCTGGCAGATTTACTTCCAGGCTCTTATTCAGCAGAAGGCTGATGTATATTTATATAGTGATAAGCTCGATAATGAAACAATCAGCAAGGCACTTTTTAAACCGGTTAATGATATAGGAAACCTTGTTGATCAGCTTGTAAAGAAGATCGGACCCAAAGCCAGAATTTGTATTCTACCTGAAGGACCACAGACGATCCCCTATCTGAAGCAGTAGATGATTGCAGTAACATCAATGAGATTCCTCATTCCATCATATCCTTCGCTAGGCTCAGGAAATGACGGAATTCGGAATGACATGGATATTTGGAAGTAAAAGGGTGAATTTAAATCTGTAATTGTCTAAGATTAGTTAATTAATGAGCACTACCATCAGATCCATTACATTTGTCTGTGTGGGGCCTGTAATAATTAATCCACCCTCCTTCTTAAAGAAATTATAGGAGTCACAATTAGTAATATACTGGTCTATATCAAGATGTAGTTTTGATGCATTGTTCCAGGTCATGTAATCAACTACAGCCCCTGTGGCATCT
>JBBRVC010000171.1:0-5824 GCA_038247205.1 Bacteroidales bacterium | reverse complement strand
CTGTCAAAAATGTTATTTGCACTTATACTGACAGACATAAGTTGGTTTTGAAATTTTATATTTCCACCGATGCTTAAGTCTAATAGAGTATAACCTGATGTAGCTGTTTCGTCAGGAGCAGGTTTGTTCTGATCAAAAGCAATACTTGTATAAGCAGAGACGAATGCTTTTTGCAGAAATAGTAATTTTTCTTTTTCTGCCCTTAGTTCAAAACGTACTTTATGAGCAGGTATAAAAGGTAAATAGTCCCCATTAGCTTGTTTCCCAATAACTGTTGAAAATGTAGTTTCAAAATGTAGCCATTCTATTGGTTTTGGATGAATATGCAATCCCGCTTCACCTCCAATCAGTGCTGAATTAGCTTGCGTGTATCTGAATATAGAAATCCCTGAAGAAGTTGTGTCGCCAGTTGGCGAAATAAAAATGTAATTATTGATGATATTATAAAACCCTGCAATGTCAAAGGTAAAATTATCTTTATGGTAATGTATGCTTAAATCAGTTTCGTAGGCATTTTCAGGAACAAGATTATTATCTCCGATTTCGTAACGCAATTCATGTTGTCCGTTCGAAGTAAGCTCTGCTAAATTTGGGGTGCGGTATGCTGCTGCAAAGTTAGCCCTGAATAAAAGCTTTTCAGATAAGTTATATGTCGCACCAAGCGAACCGCTTAAACTACCAAAATACTTGTCAAGGGATGCGCTATAAGTCATAGGGTCAGTTGATAAACCGATTGCATGTGTTGAAATTGATTTGTTGTCGTACCGAATACCAGTTTGTACTTTTAATTTATTGTAAAAAGTATATTGTAATAGGCCAAATGCAGAATAGTTATTTGTGATAGCATCTGGTAATAGCTTTGTTTCTCTGTCATTCAGATTTGTATTTGTTTGATTAAATCCCTGAAAACCTATAATATATTCGGAATTTTCTTTCGATGGCAAATGGAGCTTAGCTTCATAAGTCAGGGTTGATAGTCTCATTTGAATTTCAAAAACCTCAACATCACCATAATGAATCAATTCAGTACTTTGATATGCAGAATTTACATCGAGCTTAAATTTGCCCAGGTACAACTTGTTTTGCGAAGAAAGTAAATGAGTGTTTAATTCCTGGTACCAAATATTGTTTTCTCTTCCTCTTTTTATGATCTCATCAATAGCTTCGTCTTCGACCAATCCAAGTTTTTGATTATTGAAATCATAGAATAATTTAAATGTTCCGATTTTATCTGTATACCCTGTATTTGCTTTAACAGACATTTCATTAAAACGTGAATTGGGAACAAAGGCACCGCCTCCCTGCAGAAAATCTGCATTTGTTTTTTGCCCGACTCTTATTCCGGCAAATAATTTCTTCGATGCTCCCTTTATTCCAAAATTATTTGTCATCCCGAGAGTGTTTGAAAAGAGTTGCAGGTTGTAATCGCCTGTAATACTGCCAACAGGTGCTGGTTTTTCTTTGATAAAATTAATGACTCCGCCAATAGCATCTGATCCGTAAAGCAAAGAAGCAGGTCCTTTGATGATTTCAACATCTTCAATACCGAATTCATCAATCCCAAGGGGATGATGGCTGGAATACTGATAGTTCTCAAACCGTACTCCATTATTTAAAACTAAAATATCATTCATTGAAAGTCCCCTGATAACCGGTTTTGAAACACCACTCCCTTTAGAAATCATGTCAACTCCTGGCACTTGAGTGAGTACTTCCGCGAAATTTGGTGTGGGTTTAACTGTATGAGGGTCAAGCTTCAAAACGTCAATTTTAACAGCATTGTCATGTTGTGTAGAATTATAGAAACCGGAAACAACTACTTCATCTGCCTCAACTGCCGTTTGTTTAAGAATAATATTTAGTTCTAATATTTCTCCGTTTAAATCAACTGTTTCAATACGGTTTGCGTAACCAATAAATGAAAACTGAATCCTGTTTTTTCCATTGGGTATATTTAGTAATTGGTAAGTCCCATTTTTATCTGAAATTGTCCCTTTATTCATGTCTGAGATGAATATTGTAGCTCCAGTCAATGGTACATTATTCTGGTCAGTTATCTTTCCTGCTATCTTGTTTTGTGCGTTCGATGCATGATAAAATACTATCATAACGCATACTATGATTATTCTTTTCATTTTATTACGATTTAGTGATTTACAAATAATATGTCTTCCATCCGGGAGGATGGTTTAAATGTTAATTGTAAGCTCGGGTGGCGCGCGTAATAAAAATGAGAATTGTGAAAGATTAGAAAAATATACGGAATCGTAATTATTGCAAAAATATTCCAGGGGATTTTCTTTTTGAAAATCAATGTCTCCACTCCCTGACAAAAAAACAGAAAATTCGAAATTGCATATAACACATTTATCATGGTGAACATGATAATATTTCTCATTTACTGTTTTACATTCAAAGTCCTGGTGGTGATGTTCAAGTTTAACTATAGACGGTAGAAGGAAAACCAACAATAAAAATATAGGAGTAATATTTTTGAATTTTCTAATCATTAACTATTCGTTCTGATATTCTGGTGGTTTTTCCTTTATGAGGAACAATGTTTAAATCTAATTGTTTTCAAATGATTAAATATATTTCACCTGTAGTTTGTCTAAAACTCTCCATAACCCAGGACCCTCACGCCTTAAAGCGTGATGCTCTGCCGGCTGAGCTACAAATTATAATAAAAAAAAGGAACTGTTTCCAATTCCTTCCGTTTTCCGTGATCCAGCTGGGGCTCGAACCCAGGACCCCATCCTTAAAAGGGATGTGCTCTACCAGCTGAGCTACTGAATCCTTTTCTTTTTTGCGAGTGCAAATGTATGATAAAATTTATTTTAATGCAAAAAATTGTTTGACTATTTAAAGGTGTTTCGTTCACAAAATCCTTATTATACTACCTGAGAGATATTTATGCCTGAATTTTTTTTCAAATCTATTTTGAAAGAACAGGAATCTGCCTGTTAATAGATTCTTCAAGAGAGATCAGGGTTTCGGTACGTGTAATTCCCCCAATGTTCTGGATTTTATCAGTCAGAATTTCTCGAAGGTGCTCATTATCACGTGTATAAACCTTAATAAATAATGAATAATTGCCGGTTGTGTAATGACATTCAATTATCTCCGGTATTTCCCGAAGCATGGTGATCACATCGCGGTAGTGACCGGGATGTTCCAGAAAAATACCAATGTACGCACATGTTTTAAAGCCAACCATAACCGGATCAACCCTGAATTCAGATCCTCTTACAACACCAATCCTTATCAGTCTCTGTACCCTTTGATGTATCGCAGCTCCCGAAACACCGCATTCCCTGGCAACTTCAAGGTAAGGAATTCTTGCATTCTTTGTTATTATGTCAAGGATCTTTCTATCGAGATCATCAATTTGTAAATTTTCGATCATTTCTATATAATTGATTAACAGATTAAAAGAATTTGCTTTTGTGGCTTAAAAAATTTAACGAAAAGATAAAGATAATAATGATTAATAACAAATTGTTTTGTCATGTATGATAAAAATAGATTACTGAAAAGCCTTAATTTATGTCGCGATTGATATAACCAACAACTTCTTTTATATCGGAAAACCCCTTTTCTGTGAGATAGTCATTTATCCCATCAAGAATTTTCACGGATATCTGTGGATCTATGAAAGAAGCAGTGCCCACCTGAATGGCAGATGCGCCGGCGAGAAGAAATTCAATAGCGTCTGTGGCAGTCATTATCCCTCCCATTCCAATAACCGGAATTTTTACAGCTCTTGCAACCTGCCAGACCATGCGCAGGGCAACCGGTTTAATTGCAGGTCCTGATAATCCGCCAGTGATTGTTGAAAGCGAAGGTTTCATTATAACAGAATCAATTGCCATTCCCAGAAGAGTATTTATCAGGGAAACTGAATCAGCGCCCTCTTCTTCAGATATTTTGGCAAAGTCTGCTATATTGGTTACGTTAGGTGATAATTTTACTATTAGAATTTTTGAATAAACTTTCCGGACGGCTCTGATTACTTCCCTGGCAGAATCTGGGTTAGTTCCAAAGGCCATCCCTCCCATTTTAACATTCGGGCATGAAATATTCAATTCAATGGCCGGGATATTCTGAAGGTTATTAATCCTCTCTGCCAGAGCAATATAGTCATCAACGTAGCTGCCATTTACATTTACAATTACATTAGTTTCAAATTCTGAAATGCGAGGGTAAATATTTTTTTCAAAATAATCAATTCCTTTATTCTGCAAACCAACGGTATTAAGCATACCGTAAGGCGTTTCAGCCATTCTTGGATAAGGATTCCCCTCACGCGGCTCAACAGTTGTGCCCTTAAGGACAATTCCTCCCAAACGTGAAACATTAAAAAAATCAGAATATTCTGATCCATTTCCGAAAGTTCCAGATGCTGTCAGGACAGGATTTTTAAATTTTAAGTCGCCAATTGAAAACCCAAGGTTCACCATTTCAGTTCATTTATATTAAAAACAGGTCCGTCAATGCATGTGCACAAATTCCCTTTTTTTGTATCGACCACGCAACAGAGACAAGCTCCGATACCGCATCCCATAAGGTTTTCAAGTGATACTTCACATGTAATGTTTTGTTTTTTACAGTGGGATGCAACAGCTTTCATCATTACTTCAGGTCCGCAGCAATAAATGTTGTCGTAATGTTCTGAATGCAGCATCGGGTGATTCGTTACAAACCCTTTTTCGCCTTCGGAACCATCTTCGGTAGTAATAAAAACCCTGCCAATCTTTAAATAATCCTCGTATTCAAGTATTCTTTCCCTGTTTCTGAATCCAAGAAGTACATCCGTTGCGTATCCATTTGATTTTAAGTATTTTCCTAAAAAAAGCAAGGGCGCAATTCCACAACCTCCACCAATCAGAAGTGATTTTCCTTTTATTATGGGAAGGTTAAATGAATTCCCCAGAGGATAGATAATGTTAACGACATCGCCATTTACAAGTTTCGAAAGTGTTTTGGTTCCGGCACCGGCTATCTGGATTAATATATTTAGTGTATTTGTCTCATAATTAACATCGTGTATTGAGAATGGCCTTCTCAAAAAAGTTTCAGGACTGCCATCTACTTTCACCTGAACAAACTGTCCGGGTGCCATTGTTGTTAGTTTTTTCTCGGATAGCAGGTCCAGAACGAAGAAGTCATTATTCAGCCGCCTATTCCCAGTAACCTTAAAATTCTCGATACTCTTTGCCATTTGACCGGATTTGGGCACAAAGATAATTTTAAACGCTGATTTTTGAAAATTTATAACACAGCGTTTTAAAATAGAGTAAACAGTTGATATTATGATCTTACAGGATAAAATTCTTCAAACTCATTGTTATCGTAAAACCAGACAATCTTCCTTACTGTGGAAGCCTTGCCCTTTTTAGGATTAAGATTGTAATTTGGATTTTCTTTGTTTCCAGATTCTGACCCTGGCTCAGTACTGAGATCTTTACTCTCCAGGATGTTACTGATTGTTTTGCTAATTGTGATTGTTTCTGGTTTATCGAATAAAGTCTGCACCGAAGTTTCAGACAAAGTAGGGACCGAGTTGTCGCGGTACATTGCACCTTTGCCAAAAAGTAACCAGTCAGTAGAAAGGAATTTATACTTCTCAAGCATTTTAACCATGAAGTCAAGACTTGGATTATTTCTGCCCGATAGTATATGGGAGATACCTGAAGGCTGAACACCAATCTCTTCAGCAAACTGCGCCGATGATTTGTTTTCGCTTTTCAAAAATTCAATTATCCGCTCTTTCATATTAAAAATATTGTATTACAAATGTAAAAAATTACATAATGACAATTGT
>JBBRVC010000170.1:0-5925 GCA_038247205.1 Bacteroidales bacterium | reverse complement strand
GCTTATTGCGACATAAGCATGCTGATGATCAGGAACACTGACTATAACAGCATCAATATCAGTACGTGCAAGCACTTCGTGAAAGTCGTGATATGTCTTTAAGTCTACGTCGCTAATTCCTTTATCCTTGTAAAATTTGGTTATTGTATTTTTTGCAATTCCAAGACGTCTGGAATCCAGATCACAGATAGCAACAATCCTGCAAAGGTCAGTATGATTCATGGTTCCTGAGTAGTCAGGTGTGCCCTGCCTGCCGCAACCGATCTGTGCGAACTGTATGAGTTTATTGGGAGATTTTCCGGCAAATGCAGAATTTCGAAGTATCTCCGGCAGAGTAATTAACCCCACTCCTGTGAATATAGATTTCTTAAGAAAATCGCGACGTGAGCTGTTTTTCATAATTATTGGTTTAAAAATCTTTACTAATAACAGATGGTAAAACATAAAGATATTGTAAATTATGTAATTACACCAACTGATTAAAAACATCTTTTCGAAACATCTTTTATCATACTTTTGTGTCAAATAACATAAACGTATGGATTGGATAAATGATTTATTTTTTAAAGAGACCGTTGCTCACACTATATTTATTTACTCCATAGTAATTTCACTGGGCATATCACTGGGGAAAATTAAATTATTTGGCATCTCGCTGGGAATAACTTTTGTCTTGTTTGTTGGTATAGTTATAGGGCATTTTGGCTTTTCAGCCAATCACGAGGTAATCGCTTTTATCCGTGATTTTGGTCTCATCCTATTCGTGTTTTCAATTGGCTTACAGGTCGGACCCGGCTTTTTCTCCTCATTTAAAAAGGGAGGAATTACAATGAATCTTTTTGCTTTAGTAATCGTTTTGCTGGGGGCTCTGACAACTATTGGCCTTCATTTAATTACCGGAATGTCAATGCCAATGCTGGTAGGAGTGATGTCGGGTGCTGTTACTAACACACCAGGGTTAGGCGCTGCCCAGCAAGCATTGGCACAGACAAGCAATATATCAGATACAGTGCCTGACATTGGACTAGGTTATGCAGTTGCCTATCCTTTCGGAGTACTGGGTATAATACTTGCTATGCTGGCTCTGAGGAAGTTTCAGAAAGTAAATCTCAATGAAGAGCTGGATCTTTATAACCAGAGGGTTACCCCATCGGAGTTAATTCCTGAAAAAATAAGTATTCTCGTAAATAATCCCAAGGTCTTTAATAAAACTATTTCAGAAATTTCGAAAACTGTCAGGCATGATGTTGTGATCTCACGTGTTTTGCATAACGGAGAGTTACACCTCGCATCTTCAGATACTGTTGTGTATGAGAATGACATAATACTAGTGGTCACGCAAAAAGGACTGATAGATGAAATTGTGAAACAGATTGGCAATTTGAGTGATATGGATCTTACTTCCAAATCGGGAAATCTGGTAACCCGCCGTGTCATCGTAACAAATAGAAGTGTTTTTGGCAAAACCCTCGGATCTCTAAAGTTAAGAACATTGTACAATATTAACATAACCAGGCTGTATCGTTCTGAAATTGAACTTGTTGCGTCACCACAGTTAAGGCTTCAGATGGGCGACAGGCTAACGGTTGTTGGCGATGAAAATTCTTTAAAAAAAGTGATAGCACATCTGGGAAATTCTGTTAAACGACTGAACGAACCAAACCTTATACCTATATTCATTGGGATACTGTTCGGAGTAATTCTTGGTTCAGTGCCTTTTTTTATTCCGGGAATTACCAATCCGATTAAGCTCGGTCTTGCAGGTGGGCCGCTTATTATTGCAATATTATTAAGTAAATATGGTTATAAATTCTCACTGATCTCATACACTACGCCAAGCGCGAATCTTATGTTGCGTGAGATAGGTATTGTTCTTTTTCTGGCAAGTGTAGGAATTCTATCGGGCGGAAAATTTATTTCCACGCTGCTTTCGGGTGATGGGTTTATCTGGATGGGCTACGGAGCGATAATAACACTAATCCCCCTCATACTGGTCGGATTTACTGCCCGATTGATCTTTAAAAGGAATTTTCTGGAGATATGCGGATTGCTATCCGGTAGCATGACTGATCCTCCCGCGCTTGCGTATGCCAATAGCCTGACGCATTCAGAAGCTCCGGCAGTTGCTTATGCTACCGTCTATCCCCTGGTTATGTTCCTCAGGATTTTCATAGCACAATTATTGATTCTTCTGTTTGTTTAGTATAAATTAAACAAATGTAAGAATTTTCTTTATCCTGCTAAAAATTCTCTAACGACCTGTTATTCAAGACTTCCGATAGCGCTTTCCACTTCATGCAATATTTCGCATGATTTTACCAGTTCCTTCATCCTGGTATGATCAGGATACAGCGGACGGTCGATTTCAAGAAATTCAACATATTTTCTGATTGTATCTTTTGCTTTTTGAACGCCCTTTCCAAAACTGTATTCATCTTTTCTGAAATCGAGAGCCTGAGCTGCTGCCATCAATTCAATTCCCAGAATACCATAAGCACAGTCGAGGATCTGATTATTCTTTATTGCCGTGTTCATTCCCATGGAAACAAAATCTTCCTGGTCGGCAGCAGCAGGTATGCTTTGGATAGATGCAGGCATGGAGAGGATTCTCTGCTCAACTATAAGTGTATCAGCGGTGTATTGACTAAGCATCAAACCTGAAAACATCCCGGCCCCTTTTGTCAGGAAATCTGGTAGTCCGACACTCAGTGCGGGGTTGTTAAGCCGGTTCATTCTGCGTTCCGACATAACACTTACCATCGTGATGCAGGCTCCTGCCATATCCATTGGCACAGATACAGGTGATCCCTGAAAATTGGCACCTGAGAGTTGCATGTTTTTTTCCGGGAAAAAGATCGGATTATCTCCTACGCCATTTAACTCTATTTCAACCTGACTTCTTGCATAACCAAGCATATCATGGGCAGAGCCGATAACCTGAGGAGTCGATCTCATTGAGTATGCATCCTGAACTTTCGATTTAACCCTTCCTTCTTTCAGGTCACCACCGGTAACACATTTATTTATTGAGTTGGCACTTCTTACAGCGCCTTTGAATCCTCTAACCTCATGAAGCAGCGGAGTATAAGGCTTCATATTTGCTTTCAAAGCTTCGAGCGACATTGATGCGGCTATCTCAGCCTGTTTAAGCCAGTTATTGGCATCGACAAGCCATATTGCACTCATTGCTGTAAGTACATTTGAACCGTTGATAGTTGCCAGACCATCCCTCGCATGCAAACCCGGAACAGTGATCCCTGCTCTTTTCATTGCTTCGGCGCCTTCAAGAAGTTCTCCATTATAGAATGCCTGGCCTTCGCCCATTAGAAGAAGGGCAATCTGTGACATAGGTGCCAGATCGCCTGATGCTCCGACAGAACCTTTCTGGCATACGAAAGGTGTAACTCCTTTATTCAGCATTTCAACTAAGGTCTCAGTAATTTCAAGCCGGTTTCCTGAGTTGCCGTGAGCATGCACATTTATCCTTCCCAGCATGGCACCCCTGACAATTTCCAATGAGGCGGGTTCGCCGATCCCGGCAGCATGATTATATACCAGGTATTTCTGAAAATCCTTTATCTGATCATCATTGAGGACAATCTCTGAAAATTCACCAATACCGGTATTCACACCATACATAATCTCATGTGATGCGAGCTTTTTCTCAAGCATTTCACGACATGTGAGAATTCTTTTTCTTGCATCGGGGTGAAGTTCTACCTTCTGGCCATGACGGGCTACATTTACTACATCAGTTATTTTCAGACCAGCCCCGGATATAATATATTTTTCCATAATTCATTTAAAATAAAATAATTAAACAACAGTTGCTGAATAAACAAAGTCAATCTGATACATATCAGACTGAGCTAAAAACGAATAAAAACGGTATAGATTTCTCTGCCAGAGTCAACAGAGTCCTGAGCGGTTAATGTTTATCTTATATTCAAGCAGCCAACTAAAAAGCATTCTTCCTGAATTATTTAATCAAAGCTACCTCAATAAACGGAAAAAACCAAAGGTTATTGAAAATCAACTGCAAAATAGAAATACTTTCTGAAGCCTGACAAACTACCCCAAATACTTCTTCAGCAAGGTTATCGCCTTTTTGATCTCTTCCCGGCCACTTGATTCTATCCCATACCAGCCACGGTACCCGGAGTCCCTGGCCATCTTTATCATTTTGGATGAGAGATCTTCGGTGGGCTGGTTGCGATATGACATTCCGCCTGCATATGGCAGCATTTTCTGCAGGTAATCGACATTGTCAAATTCAGGTGCAGGTTCGCGCCAGTCAGGATACGATCCAAAGTAAAGATTATCAACTGATTCCATTAATGAGACCATCCAGTCTGCATCATTTGAAACACCTCCATGATTCTCAATCAGAACACTGATATTTGCAGGAACTGCATACTCCATCATCATCAGGTAGGTTTCTGTTGCATATTTGAGAGCTTCATCCTTTGAAACATCCTTCGGTCCGCGGCAATTGGTTCGTATCGCTCTGCACCCCAGGTATACAGCGGCATCTATCCACTTTCGGTGGTTTATTTCAAACTGACGCCGCTCTTCTTTTGTAGCGGAGCATCCGTCTCCCTCATCATCAACCATTATCAGAACCATTGTTACATTATGATCGGCAGCATTCTTTTTAAGCTGTCTCAGGTAGCCTTCCGTGGGAACCTCAAATAATGTATTTACAAACTCAATTCCGTTGAGTCCGAAATCATTACGGGCAATTTTAGGGAAGTCAAGGTTCTTCCATTTGCCCGATTTAACCTCGTCAACCAGAGCCCATTGTGCAAGGGATATATCATCTTTTATCAACCTGATTGAGGTATGTGAGGATGCTTCAAGAATTGATGGCACAGCCAGAGCAGCTCCGGTCAGGATCATTGATTTTTCAATAAAGCCTCTTCGTGAAATGTTACTCATGGTGGTTATTATTAACGGTTAAACAAAACATATTTTAAATATTATAATTCCCATCCCTTACGGTACTCCCTGGTAAGGAACTTATTAGCCTCCTGGAGATTTGTAATCTTCAGGTTTACAGAATCATATTCTACTTTTCTGCGGGCACGAAGTGCGACTGCGCCAAGTAGTATCGATTCCGTAACAGGACCGGCATTCATAAAGCTGCCGGGTGATTGTGTCCCGTTTCTGAAAGCATCAATCCACACCTGGTTACTGTCTGTCCCGGATGCTTCTGGCTTTTCTTTTTCGGAAATAGTAATCTTCCCGTTTGAAATTAATATCGGATCTTCGCCTCTGAAGCCTGCAAGAATCTTTCCTTTATCGCCAACAAACATCATTCCTTCAGGGGATAACGATCTTCCTTCTGAGCTGAGTTCATCGGGAGTGAATGGTTTCATGCCTCCGTCGTACCAGTAAAGTTCAAACGGACCGGTTTCATTCTGGGCAGGGAAACGGAAACGGATTATGCATGATAACGGGAAAGCTACATCATTCAAAACGCCCACAGAAACATTGTTTTTAGTTGTACATGTAGTTGTTGCATAGGCTTCTGCACTAATCGCGGGCTTGTCAATTCCAAATGTCAGAAACAATGGAAAAAGGCTATAATGGCCCATGTCAGCAATACTTCCTGCTCCAAAATCATACCAGCCACGGAAGACTGCATGAGTATAATTTGGGTGATACGGACGATTAGGAACAGGACCAAGCCAAAGGTCCCAATCCATATCTTTGGGAACAGGAGGTGTATCTTCCGGATTTGATTGCCATTGCGGCCATACGGGCCTGTTCGACCAGTTATGGATCTCTTTCAGGCTTCCTATCATACCATCATTGATCCATTTTTTTGCAATATCATATCCGGGCCTATTGCTCCAGGCAAGCAAATGGGTGCTTAGTCCGCTTTTTTCAGCTGTTTCTATTGTAAGCCTGG
This sequence comes from Bacteroidales bacterium, assembly GCA_038247205.1. Classification (GTDB taxonomy): domain Bacteria; phylum Bacteroidota; class Bacteroidia; order Bacteroidales; family VadinHA17; genus LD21. The sequence continues at coordinate 11 of JBBRVC010000170.1, read as the reverse complement.
CTTCATGCATT
>JBBRVC010000169.1:0-5989 GCA_038247205.1 Bacteroidales bacterium | reverse complement strand
ATTTGGTGTGAATGCTTTATCGAAAGATGAAGACAAATGGGTAAGTGTCAATATTCCTCTGGGTATAAAAATAAGTCCATTCGGAACATTACCCGATTTATATCTTTTAGGTGAATATGATCCGATGTTCATCATCGCAGACAATATGCCTGTAATTAATTGTATATCGCTGGGATTCAGGTATGTTTTAAATAAGAGAGAATAAGATACTTTCCTGCAGATAAAACTTCACTAGAGATTCCCTCCTGAGATATTCACTTTCGTTGAGGATATCTATGGCATCTTCAGTTATTGTACCTGAATTAACAAAAAGTTAAGCCACAGGAGTAATTGCCAATGAAAAAAACATGTAGCTTTACCTCTGGGGAACCTTACTGTGAGTGCTCTTACCTCTGGTCGCGAAACAATACTGGTATACGGATTCGATGCATATGTTTCTAAACCCATTGAAGTAAATATGTTTTTGAAAGTGATCAATGATACCCTCTATGGAAAATAGCAACATTAAAATACTGGCTATCGACGACAACAATGATAATCTCATTAGCCTGAACGCTTTGGTTAAAGAGGCATTCCCAAACGTGAAGATGCTTACAGCCCTTAATGGTGCAGCAGGTCTTGAAATTGCTGAAAAGGAAGATCCTGATGTTATACTTCTTGATGTTATAATGCCCCTAATGGATGGTTTTGAAATCTGCCGCAAGCTTAAAGCCGACAAAGAACTATGTGTAATTCCGGTTATTTTTGTAACTGCCATGAAAGGGGACAAAGAGAGTCGTATAAGGGCACTTGATTTAGGAGCAGAGGCTTTTCTGGCAAAACCCATTGATGAAATTGAACTCACTGTACAGATACGTGCAATGCTGAAAATTAAGAAGGCAGCTATTGAAAAACGTAACGAAAAGGATCGTCTTTCGGCAATGGTGGAAGAAAGGACAAATGAACTTAAAGTAGTTCATAATGTAACCCTGAATCTGCTGAGAGAGCTTGGTATAGAGAATGAGGCAAGGAAAAAAAGCGAGGAAGCTCTTCGCCAAAGCGAATCCGACCTGAAAAAAGCCCAGTTCTACGCCCATGTTGGAAACTGGAGCTGGACAGTAAAAAGTAACAAAATTACCTGTTCGGATGAGGCTCTGAATATCTTTGGATTGGATAATTGTACTTTAAAAGATTCCATTGATAAGATTATTTACAAGACCATATATCCTGATGACAGAGCTAAAGTGGTACAATCCCTTTCTTCAGTTATTAAAAATAATCATTTTATTCCTTTTGAGTTCAGGTTAGTATGGCCTGACGAGTCGGTACATACTGTATGGACTGAAGTTGGCGAGATACTGTTCGACGAGAGTAACCAGCCTTGCCTGATCAAAGGAAGTGTACAGGACATTACAGAACGCAGAAAAGCTGAAGAGGAATTAAAGCAGAGTTATCAATTTAACGAGTCGTTGCTTAAAACAATACCGTTCGGAATGGATATAGTCGATGAAAGAGGAACTGTTTTATTCCAGAACGATAATTTTAAAAAACTTTTCGGACATGAAGCTATTGGAAAAAAATGCTGGGAAATTTACAGGAATGATAAAACGCAGTGTATCAGGTGTCCCCTGATAAACGGTGTTTCAATTGGTAAAACTGCTGTATACGAATCACATAATATACTGGATAACAGAGTATTTGAGATTATTCACACAGGCATGATTTACCAGGGAAAAAAAGCCATTCTGGAGATTTTTATGGACATGACTGACAAAAAACTTGCTGAGGAGGAGCTTATCAGAGCAAGGGATAAGGCTGAGGAGAGTGACAGGTTAAAAACAGCATTTCTTCATAATATTTCACATGAAATAAGAACTCCGATGAACGCAATTGTCGGGTTTTCATCTCTCCTTCTGGATTATAAAAATGATGAAAAGACTATGCATGAGTTTCTTGTACTTATTGCGAAAAGCAGTAATCATCTGTTATCAATTATTTCAGATATTGTGGATATCGCAAATATCGAAGCAAATCTTGTAAAAGTCGTGAAAACCAGAGTGAATTGCAATTCAAACCTCAAAACACTTTTTGATCAATTTCTTCCTGTTGCCTCGAAAAAGGGGATTCAACTTATGTATGAAACAAACTTAAATGAAACTAATGCTGAGATCAATACAGACATAACAAAGCTAACTCAGATTCTTTCTAACCTGATAAGCAACGCCATTAAGTTTACTGACAATGGATTTGTAAAAATTTCCTGTACAAGACAGAAACAATTCATCGAATTTATGGTTTCTGATACCGGAATCGGAATACCCGAGGAATTTCACGAAAAGATTTTTGATCGTTTTTACCAGGTGGAAAAATCATCTTCCCGTACATATGAGGGAACAGGTCTTGGGTTATCTATTTCAAAAGCACAGGCTGAAATATTGGGCGGCAATATATGGCTCACATCTAATTCGGGTGAAGGCACATCATTTTATTTCATAATACCAGATGAAATTCAGGAATTTTCCGAGGATCAGAATCCTGGACAATTTCAGCAAAGTTTAGACTTACCTGTTGCCAAAACTATTCTTGTTGCAGAGGATACTGACAGTAATTTTTTGCTTATTAAATATTTCCTGTCAGAAAGCAACATAACACTTTTAAGGGCTATGAATGGTAAAGAGGCTTATGAGATTTTTAACGATACAAGTGGAATAGATATGATACTTATGGACATAAAAATGCCTGTTATGGATGGCTATTCTGCAATTAAGCTTATACGAGAAACAAATGAAACAACACCGATAATTGTTCAAACATCTTATGCGGGTGATGAAATACAGGCTTTTCAGTGTGGAGGATCAGGATTTATATCAAAACCATTTGATAAAAAGAGTCTCTTAAAAGTGATAAGTGAGTTCATGTAAAATACATAAGGTAAAAAGAGACGGGAAGGCAGGCAATTAATTAAGCAGTTTTAATAAAAAATCGGAGGACTTTTCTATATATTTGCCCCCTTAAATTTCAACCCATTTAATGAGGCTCATAAATCCTCTGTTGATATTAAGGATACTGAGTTCAATTCTATTTATAGAGACGGTATCATATCTGTTTTGCTTACCGGTTGCTCTGATTTATCATGAGTCTTTGTATCCGTTTTTATATTCTGCCCTAATAACTGCTGTTTTATCAGTACTGCTGTTTTTTATTTCAAAAAAAGCAGACTATACCAAATTCGGAAACAGAGATGGATACCTGGCCGTTACTATCTCATGGATTGCTTTTTCTCTGATGGGGGCATTGCCATACCTGTTCAGTGGTTCAATACCTTCATTTATTGATGCTATTTTTGAATCTACTTCAGGGTTTTCAACCACCGGCTCGTCCATCCTGACAGATGTAGAAATTTTACCATATTCTATTCTCTTCTGGAGAAGCCTCACACATTGGATAGGTGGAATCGGAATAATCGTACTGGTTATTATTATCCTCCCATCACTGAAGATCAGCGGATATCAACTGTTCAGCCTTGAATCATCGCTGAAGGAAAAGATACACCCCAAAACCAAGTCGATAGGCTTCAGGGTTCTGTTTATTTACCTGGGTCTTACATTTGCAGAGATATTATTTTTGAATTTGGGAGATATGACAATTTTTGATAGTATTTGTCATTCGTTCGGGACAATAGCAACAGGCGGATTCTCTACCAAAAACAGCAGCCTGATGTATTACTCCTCATATTCTCAGTATATTGTTATGATATTTATGTTCCTTGCAGGTATAAGTCAGGTTATCTATTATTACCTCTTCAAGTTTAATTTTAAGAAGGTTAAAAGAAATGAAGAGTTCTGGTTCTATATCACGGTGACAATTATAGCCGGGGCTATTGCAAGTGCATTTCTGCTGATATATTCATCCAAATCATTTGAAGAATCATTCCGTGAAGGATATTTTCAGATCATCTCCATAATTACCTGCACCGGATTTGCCTCAGCTGATTATCTTCTCTGGTATACAGCTCCGGTGGTTCTCATCTTTTTCCTCATGTTCTCTGGTGGAAGCACGGGCTCAACAAGCGGTGGTATAAAGATGGCCCGACACTTAATTGTTCTGAAAAGCATTAAAAAAGTTTTTATCAAACTTAATCATCCATCATCCGTCTCATTGATAAAGCTAAACGGGCAAAGCGTCAGTGAACAAATAAATGTTTCGGTATTCTCATTTATTACATTGTATATGTTTCTGTTTTTTATCGGAACAATTATTCTTGTTACGTTGGGGGCCGACATTATAACAGCTTCGAGCTCGGTGGCTACCTGCATGGCAGGAATAGGTCCGGGACTTGGTTCCGTGGGTCCGATGAGCAACTTTGCTCACATGCCTGACATAAGTAAATTGACACTGAGTATCTGCATGATTATCGGGCGGTTGGAAATAATGACTGTATTCACCATTTTTACCAGAACTTTCTGGAAAATCTGAATCTTAATTTGATCAGGGCTGAGGATCTTATTACTTATTTTGGGTATTCTTTACTCCACTAAAAAAATCGATGACAAACGCAGGGTTCACATTTCTGTTCAGGTTCAGGATCCATAGTAACAATAGATTATCTGTAAAATCAGTCTTTAATTTTAGAATGAAGTCATCAAAAACCCATTCCCGAAGTGTGTAATCCATCCCATCTTTTTTGACTTTTTTAAGGTCAAATTCACTCATGTTCGCTCTGAAAACTTTATCTAAACCCAGAACGGAATTGAATATATCAACAACTTCTTTAACCTTAGGCTCGGTTACATTACTTTTAATAAGGCAGACTATTTTAGTGCTGTCGATATATTCCTGAATTAAGACATTACTGAAAATCCCCGATCTGTCTTCAACCTGCCCAAAATATGATTTTACCAATCCTGTGCAGATCTGATCAATGCTTAAAGTGACGGTATCAAGATTTTCAAGATTAATTTCCGTGATATCTACATTAAGCTTTTGTAATCTTCCGCTTAACAGGTTCTGTTTATGATCAAACCATTCCATTCAGTTCAGGATGAATAACAATTTATTATTTTTAGAAAAAAACCCATTCTTTTCTGAACGGGGAAAAACATACCACTTAAACCTAATTCCGATTCAAAAGTATGGATTCCCGGGAATGTTTTTTGTATATAATTACCCAAAAAAATTACATAATTCACACTCTGGGGGTCCATCCTTAAGTCGATTCGTCCTTCCTTTGTAAAGATGAAAAATTAATATACTTTTGCACTTCAAATTGGCCCTATAGTTCAATGGATAGAATAGCGGTTTCCTAAACCGTAGATCCAGGTTCGATTCCCGGTGGGGCTACTTGAAATAAAGCGCAAACAGACATTTATTGACTGAATGCGCTTTTTTAATTTAACCCTGACTGAAACATAGCTGAAACTTAGCACAACTTTCTTTCATTGCTTCTCAATATTCTGGGAGTTGTGAATTGCTTTCAGTTTGTATCTTTGATATATTGAGCACAACCGGATGTTACTGATCTGAAAAGGTCCGACAGTTGTGAATTGCTTTCAGTTTGTATCTTTGATATATTGAGCACAACCTTCGGTAAACTCCGAAACTTTTTTCAACAGTTGTGAATTGCTTTCAGTTTGTATCTTTGATATATTGAGCACAACAATATTGAGCTAAAGGAAAACAGGCATATTGTTGTGAATTGCTTTCAGTTTGTATCTTTGATATATTGAGCACAACTAAAAGAATGGCTGCCCCTATTCGTCGCACGTTGTGAATTGCTTTCAGTTTGTATCTTTGATATATTGAGCACAACATTTGGTTTGTCGGAAACAAACTTATCTGTGTTGTGAATTGCTTTCAGTTTGTATCTTTGATATATTGAGCACAACTTGGGAACCTGATTTCAGCAATCATGATGAAGGACGTTACTATCCGTGGCCATGGGTTTTGTCGTCCGGGTTCGGTTTTTCGGATTCGGATTACTGCTACGTTGACGCGCGTGCGTTTGTCGGTT
>JBBRVC010000168.1:0-6002 GCA_038247205.1 Bacteroidales bacterium | reverse complement strand
GTGTGCCTTTGCGAGGTCAACCACATGCAGATAATCCCTTATACACGAACCATCCGGGGTATCATAATCATTACCAAAAACCTTGAGTTCATCCCTCAGTCCATATGCAGTCTGAGTAACATAAGGTACAAGATTTTCAGGAACTCCTCTTGGCAATTCTCCGATCAGAGCAGATGGGTGAGCTCCTATGGGATTGAAGTACCTGAGTGAAATAGATTTAATAGCTTCAGCTACAGTTGTATCCCTGATTATCACCTCGCCTATCTGCTTTGTGTTTCCATAGGGAGAAATAGCGGGTTGCAGTGGAGCATCCTCTGTTACCGGAAGTTTTTCAGGTTGTCCGTAAACTGTGCAGGATGAGGAGAAAACCATGCCGGGAATCTGAAATTGTTTCATTGAATCGAGCAGGTTGATCAATGAAAGAAGGTTATTCCTGTAATACTCAAGTGGTTTGTTAACTGACTCGCCAACAGCCTTATATGCTGCAAAATGAATTATTGATGCAATATCAGTATTTGTGGAAAAGAAGAAATTAAGTTTCTCTTTGTCGCAAAGATCAAATACATGCAGGGGAGTCTTATAACCGGTAATTCTTTCGATCCGGTCAATGACTCCTGCCTCTGAATTATACAGATTGTCGATTATTACAACATCGAAACCTTTCTCAATAAGCTCAACAACAGTATGAGATCCGATATAACCTGTTCCTCCTGTGACAAGTATTTTCATCTTCATTTACAGGCTCCAGTAGGTATGATTTTTAATCTTGCCGCGTAAGGCTCCCTTTACATCTACGATAATTCCTTTATCGCTAAGCAGTTCGCTGAACCATGATTCATCAAGGTTAAGATACTCCTTGTGACTTACTGCCAATATAATAGCATCGTATTTCTCTGTAGGTTTTTCGCGAAGGTCAATGTTATATTCTTCTTTAACATGATGAGCATCTGCCCCCGGATCAATTACATCTATTGTAACGCCAAAATCGGCCATTTCCTTTATTACATCAACCACTTTTGAATTCCGGATATCTGTAACATCTTCTTTAAATGTTATTCCCATGATAAGAGCACGTGCACAGGTTGGATTTTTTCCGGCAGCAATGATCTTCTTAACCGTCTGTTTACCGATATAGCCTCCCATGCTGTCATTTACGAATCGTCCCGAATCGATCATCTGGGGATGGTAGCCTAATGCTTTGGCTTTAAACGACAGGTAGTATGGATCAACACCAATGCAATGGCCTCCTACAAGACCGGGAAAGAACCGGAGGAAATTCCATTTGGTCCCCGCTGCTTCAAGTACTTCGTATGTATTTATTCCCATGCGGTTAAAAATGATTGACAGCTCATTCATAAACGCAATATTTATATCGCGCTGGGTATTTTCAATTATTTTGGCAGCCTCAGCAACTTTTATTGAACTGGCCCGGTACACACCTGCCTTGATAATAAGTTCATAAACTTTAGCAATGTTTTCAGCTGATTCTGCATCACATCCGCTTGTTACTTTGGTTATTTTGGTAAGAGTATGCTGCTGATCTCCGGGGTTTATCCTTTCCGGAGAGAAACCTACTTTAAAATCTTTTCCGCATTTTAATTTTGAAAATCTCTCCAGTACAGGAATACAATCTTCCTCTGTACAACCCGGATAAACTGTCGATTCATATACAACATAATCACCTTTCTTTAAGACCTTTCCAACAGTCTCAGATGCTTTAAGTACAGGGGTAAGATCGGGCAGGTTATAGATGTTGGTGGGAGTAGGAACAGCAATAATGTGAAAGGAAGCATCCCTGATATCATCCGGATTACTGGTAAGTAAGATATCGGTGCCCTTAAATGCATCAGAAGTAAGCTCTTCGCTGGGATCAATCCCCTGCTTCATGAGATCAACCCTGTCAGGTTTAATATCAAATCCGATTACTTTGATTTGTCTGGCAAATTCAAGGGCTATTGGTAGGCCGACATATCCAAGACCTATTACTGAAAGTTTGGTTTCTTTGTTTACTAACCTGGTGTACATATTATTTTTGTTTTATAAGTGGATGATAGTCTCCGGTGAGACCAACAGATTTTGAGTTTCTTATGTTAAAGGCAGTTTCGACAGATTGACGGGCTTCAATAAGTCCGAAGCCATTTCCGTCAAGGATTTCTTTATAGCTTGAAGTATGCAGATCAGTAAACCCCTCACTGAATTCAATCTCTTTTCCGTCCACTTTTATTGATCTGAAAGTTCTTTGTTCGGTTTTCTTTATATCTTCCGGGATATCGTTATAATCGAGGCTGAGAAACCATCTTACCCTCGCATTCTCAAGTTCAAGATACCCTGCGGCTTTGTTTGGTTCTGAAAGATGTACAATGTTTTTCTTTGGATTTCCGAATATCCATATAAGCATATCGAAAAAGTGAATACCGATATTTGTTGCTACACCGCCTGATTTCTGCACATCTCCTTTCCACGAGAACTGGTACCAGTTTCCGCGGCTGGTGATATACGTCATATCAATATCGTATATTTTATCTTTTGGTCCATTCATAATCTCCTCACGCAGCTGTATTATTCTCGGGTGAAGTCGCAGCTGGAGGATAGTGTATATTTTATGACCGGTTTCTCTTTCAATTTGCTGAAGAGCATCCACATTCCAGGGATTAAGCACGATCGGTTTCTCGCATATGGCTTCGGCATGGTGTCTCAATGCAAATCGTATGTGAGAATCATGTAAATAGTTTGGTGAACAAATACTTACGTAATCAATTTTTGTTCCATTCCGTTTAAGCTTGTCAAAATGCCTGTCGAACCTTTCAAACTCCACAAAAAAATCACTATCAGGAAAAAAGCAGTCTATTCTGCCAACACTATCGAACTTATCGAGGCTTGCAAGAAGATTGTTACCTGTATCTTTGATAGCTTTGAGATGTCTTACAGCAATGTACCCCGCAACACCAATAATTCCGAAATTCTTTGACACTTGAGTCATCAATTAAAATTAATATTCTATAAAATTACAAACTTTTGGATACTTTTCCATTCTCAAGGTGATATCTCTCTTTGCTTTCAGCGCATACAGCATCTCCGTTTGAATCAAAATTAAGTTTATGTCCATATTCACTTATCCATCCTGTCTGCCTTGCAGGGTTTCCCATTACCAGCGCATAAGGCTTTACCTCTTTCGTAACAACAGCTCCTGCTCCTATAAATGAGTATGAGCCAATTTTATTTCCGCATACAATTGTTGAATTTGCGCCGATCGAGGCGCCTTTTTCAACTATAGTTGAGAGGTATTGGTCTTTTCTAATGATTGCGCTCCTGGGATTAAACACGTTTGTAAACACCATCGAGGGTCCCAGAAAAACATCATCTTCACATATAACACCTGTATATATGGAAATGTTATTCTGAACCTTAACATTTTTTCCAAGCTTTACTCCGGGAGAGATGACAACGTTCTGGCCAATGTTACAATTTTCACCTATTTCCGATCCGGTCATTATATGGCTGAAGTGCCATATTTTGCTGCCCTTTCCGATTATGCAATCCTTATCTATAAAAGCAGATTCGTGGGCAAAATATTCTCTTTCCATATTTAATTTTTTTCGAAGAATTTTAAGATATTTTTTACAATGTAATCAAGTTGTTCCTGCTCAAAATCGGGATGAATGGGTAGTGAAAGCACCTCTTTGCTTAAAGAAGTTGTAACAGGAAATTCGGTTTCATTATAGCCAAGATACTTGTATGCTTCCTGGATATGGAGGGGAACAGGGTAGTAGATCATCGCTGGAATTTTCACAGATTCAAGAAAGCTCTTCAGTGCATCTCTTTTCCCATTCTTCAACCTGATGGTGTATTGATGAAATATGTGAGTTGAATTATGTGAACGCTCGGGAATTATTATATCCGGGCATTGGGCAAATGCCTTATCATAAAAATCAGCAACAACATTTCTTGCTTCATTAAATTTTGAAAGATATTTTAATTTGACCCGGAGAATTGCTGCCTGAATCGTGTCAAGCCTTGAATTAACGCCGATATCATCGTGATAATATCTGACTTTCATACCATGGTTGGAAATACTTCTGATCTTCTCTGCGAGCTTTTCATTATTTGTATATAGTGCACCACCATCACCGTAACATCCAAGGTTTTTAGACGGGAAAAATGAGGTTGTCCCGATATCACCTATAGTACCGGCCTTTTTTACAGAACCATCGGAAAAGATGAAATCAGCTCCTGTTGCCTGTGCTGCGTCTTCAATAACAAAGATGTTGTTTTCCCTGGCAAGCTTCATAATGCCTTCCATATCAACACATTGTCCAAAAAGATGAACAGGTACTATAGCTTTGGTTTTAGGGGTTAAAGCCTTTCTTACACTTGTTGCCGTTAAATTGAATGTGCCCGGATCAGGATCTGCAAGAACAAGTTTTAATCCCAGGAGTGCAACAACTTCAACAGTAGCAACAAAAGTAAAATTAGTAGTGATTACCTCATCACCGGGTTTTAGTCCGAGAGCCATCATGGCTAACTGCAGGGCATCGGTACCATTGGCACAGGTGATTACATTCGAAGTTTTCATATATTCCGCAAGTTCATCTTCAAATTGTTTTACGTCAGGCCCTTTTATAAAGGCGGCTGATTCAAGTACCGACTTTATAGCCGGATCTATTTCCGGAGCTAACTTTTCATACTGACTCTTAAGGTCAACCATCTGGATATCTTTCATAGAAGGCAGGAATTTTCAGAAGTACGAAGGTAATGATTTTACGTTATTTCAGGAAGATGATGGGGCAGGAGTGTTGTTAAAATTATATGGAAGAATAAAATTTTTCGTTTTTTCGTGAGCATCTTCAAATTTTGTTAAATTTGTATGAATACTGAATTGAGATAAGAGTGGATATTACAGCTTTTCTAAGAGAATTGTTATTTGGTCATGACTGCGTGATCTTACCGGGCTTTGGTGGCTTCATTGGGAACTATACACCTGCACGTATTGACAGGGATTCAGGATCGTTTTACCCTCCGGTTAAGCAGATTTCATTCAACAGGAACCTCAATAATAATGATGGTTTGCTGATAGGAAAGATCAGCACTGCTACAGGTGTTAACTACGGTGATGCAAGAACTCTGGTGGAAAATTTTGTTGCCGATCAGCGAAGGAAACTCGACAAGGGAGAAAAAATTGTTTTTGATCATATAGGCACTTTTGTTAATAATCAGGAAGGTAATGTTCTTTTTGAACCGGATAGAAGTGTTAATTATCATCTTGATTCATATGGGCTTGAGTCATTTCAGTGCCTTCCTCTGGAGGGATATGACGTAAGGAAAAGAATAATAAAACACTCAGGGAAGGATCCGGTTAAGCAGGCTTCAATCAGAAAGTTATTATGGAGAGCTGCAGTTATCATTCCTCTTCTTGTCGTAATTCTTGCTGTTCCTTTGAAGAACGGCAGAATTCAGACATCCAGTCTGAACCCTTTGGTAACTGCTGAACTTGAGCATAATAAGAAAGCTTTACAAGAAGTCGTAATTGACGAAACTCCTCAGGCTGAAGAAATATCTCAACCTGCACCGGACAATCAACCGGTAGAAATTATAAAACCTGTTACCACTGAAGCCGTTGTTGAGACATCCGGTTATTTTCTGATCACAGGTAGTTTTAAATCAGAGGAAAACGCTTACCAGCAGGTTGACATGCTTAAAGCCGATGGTTTTGTTGCTGAGGTAATTAAAGCTCCCAATGGTTTTTACAGAGTGAGTGCAATGATTTGCAGCAATCTTGAAATAGCCTTATTTAAGAAAGACAGCCTTTCAAAAAAATATCCCCAGACCTGGGTTTCAAAGAAGAGGTAATACCTTAAATCTAATAATTCAAGCCGTCCCGCATGGGGCGGCTTTTTTTAAGGCAAACCGGCTATTTAACCATGCTTCCGTTACTAACCTTATCGGTAGGGGCGACCATTACAAGTTTGCCATCTTTATCCTCGGCCATAAGAATCATCCCCTGC
>JBBRVC010000167.1:0-6070 GCA_038247205.1 Bacteroidales bacterium | reverse complement strand
CCTTTGAAACATCGGTTGTATTGGTGGCAGTTACAGCCAGTGGTTTACAGCCAGTATAATTATTTAACGTAAATTGAGGGAGTAAAGGTGATTCAACACAAATCTGTTGTGATTTACTGGTGGAACCGCAGAAATTTTCAGCCTTTAGTTTTACCAAATAATTACCTGGTGTTTGAAATACATGGTTGACATTTTCGGGTAGCGTTTGAGATGGTGAAGTCACATTTGGAGTGCCATCACCAAAATCCCATGTATAAATTGAATTTTGAGAACAATTTTGACTATAACCAGATATTGTATTATTTGTAAACAATACACTTGTATTTACACATGCCGAAATAGAGCCAGTAAAATTTGCTGCAGACTTACTTAATACACTAATATTGCCGGCAGTAAACGGTGTAGAACCACATGCATTAGTGACAATTAGCGTAACTATAAATGAAGGATCAGGACAGCTTGGTTTTGTATAAGAATGAGGGATTGGATAATTTGCAGAACCAATAGGATTTAATGCATTATAAAAGATGGAACTAACTAATTGCTCTTGCGTCAGCGTTACAATTGGCGAATTATCACCGTAATTTATTTCGTATATTGTACCTGGCGAATTAGAGCCCCATTTTGAAACTTCAAATTGTAAATCTGAAGTAGGAGCACATAAATTAGTTGTACTTCCCGGACTTATAATACCACCAGAAGGATTAGAAACATTTTTAATAATATATGTTTTTGAATTACTGCAATCATTTGAACCCATGGCAGTAATAACCATATTGTACGCACCGAGTTTAGAATAAGTATGTGAGATAGGAAAGCTGATTGTTGATTCTGAATTCCCATCTCCCCAATTTACCGAATAGGATGAAGTGCAAGCTGATGCGGAAATATTTCCAACAGTAACAGTATAATCAGGGTTTGAAGCCGATGCAAATGAACAATTACTAAACGGATCGAACTTATTGTTTACATCCTCAAAATTAATGTCAGGCATCTGCTTTACAACTACACTATCAGTTACTAAATTTGAGCACCCTACGGCATCAGTAACTGTAAGGGACACAATAAATGGTTTATCACCACAGCCCAATGAGGTATATGCATGAGAAGGATTTCGTGCAGTTGATGTTATACCGTCCCCAAAATTCCAGGTATAAGATATAGTTCCTGTACCGGTCGCAACGGAAGTGAAATTTATTACGGTCCCCGAACAAGCATTATTGTTAGTAAAACTAAAATCAACCACTGGTAAGGGATTTACAGTTACAGTCATTTCATCGGTAATCGCATCAACTGCTGTACACTTATCGTCAGTGACAGTGACTGTGTAAATAGCTGTTTCAATAGGGTTAGCTACTGGATTAGAAATGTCCGCTTTACTCAAACCTGTTACAGGAGTCCAGGAATATTTAACTGTTCCAACGCCACCGGTTGTAGCGGCATTTAACGAAATGGTCTTACCACTACAAATAGTCATGTCGATTCCGGCATTCACAGAAAGTGCACATTGCGCATGAACCAAATGACACGATAAAAAGGCCATAACAAAAAACCAGAATCGGATTCCTAATTGGTACAGTTTTCTGACTTTCGGGGTTTTAAAGTTCTTCATTAAAAGGTTACCTGGGTTGTATTGGCGGTGTCAAAAAAGGCACACGGACCACACCATTTTATCATAATTATTGCAGCACCAAATTTAATGATTTGATGCTACAAAACAATCAATTTAATCAGTTAAATTTAATTTTTGTGATTGACAACATATGTTCAAACTCAATTGTAATATTCTTCAGGCGAAAATTAACCTTTCGCATGGTGATTTAAACAGTAAATTATCGACATATTTGTAACACACTTCCTTGAAACCCGAAAGAAATCCTTCTTACGGTTTTTTTTGCATTTGTTTTCAGAATTTTTCAGAGAAATTAATCCCACAAACTCAAATAATACTTCCCGAAAAGACGAAATCCATTTTTCATCCTGTCTAAATGGTTCTCATAACCCTTGCTGTCAAATATATGGGTGTCCTTAGGTCCGTGAATCATTTCATACATGGGCTCCGTAACGCCAGGTTTTAGGTCAGCAGACTCGTGATCAATCTCTTTCCATTGAATATCAATCTCACCGGAATGGTATTGATCGTCCCAGTTTCCATCACCTTCCTCCTGTTGAAATGCCCAGATCATTTCGTCCAAAATCCAGTCCCAACGCAAAAAATAATTCTCGTCGGTATCCCATTCATTTTTCTTTGCGGGTGCTGAGGTGCTGCGAAGATATTCCGGAACATCCTCATCGTCAACAGCCGGTGCGCCATGCTTGTCCTTACGAAGTTGCCGTAACATCGGAGCGATGATTTGAGCCAGTGTATCAGACATATTCCAGGTATCCCACGGATCAATATGAATTTTCACCTGCCGATGGCGTCCAGGTTTGTGATTTTCAATCCATTGGCACAAAGGCCTCACCCAGGTTTTGTTCAACCGATCCCCAATGGCTCTACACCGATCTTCGCCGACTCCAACCAATTTTAGCCAGTCAGCAATCTGGTAGGGGCCCGTCCATCCATTTTTATATTTTCCAAATTTAATCCGCATAATTCACTTATTTCTTAATACGGTGAATGATTAGTGCATTTGCATCACCTTAAGTCAAAGATACAATTTGAATGGAGCGCAGCGGAAATCGGCGAAGCCAAAGCAAATCACAACGTGTTTATATTGTTGTAATAATCAAAGAACATCTTCATCAGAAACGCTCATTTACCACATTATTGTAAATCGAACCAAAGGTAAACCGGAATCCAAGTTCACTGCTTAATTCATAAGTCGTTGCCAACTTCCTTCTTTTCAGCAAAATATCCTCCATTGAGGCCACTCCTTTTGGAAGATACAACTGATCATGTACCATCTCTGATTGAATCTCAAAAAAGACTGACAGGTTTTTAGAGAGTCGTATTGATAAATCCGATTCAAAAATGATGCGGTTTTTAGAAAAGTCATGAAAATAATGTTTGCCTTCGATACCCACCGATATTTCACCCCATGGCTGAATAAGTTCAAATTTTAATTCCACAGATTCGGAAAAAAACGTTTCCTTTAGTTTATCATAAATCGTTTCCTGAATATAGTTGGAGTGCTCTATACCGGCACTGTATCTTAATGCAAGAACTCTACGGTTACACTCATTCCAGGGAAAGATATTATATTCAGCTCCGGCAGAGGCTTTGTACCGATTTGATATATTCAAATAGGTACGTGATAAATAGTCTCCAAATATTCCTGCAGACCATTTGTCAGTGAGACTTTTAATATAATCAGCTGAAAATTCCTTTGTGTCCTGACTATTTTTTATTCTTTCATCGTCGTCATAATAATTTTCAAGGTTTATTTCATAGGAAGCCTCAATATTGGTCTTCGCTTCTTCCGTAACCCTTCTTGCACTGGAATTAAGGCTTGCCGAATATTCGTTTTGACTTTCTTCCTTCTGCATATCTCCACCGGCTTCGATTCTGAAAACCCACTTATTCCATGTATCTGAAATCAATTCATCCGCCTTTTTATTCTCAGATTCTTTAATATCAATTATGAGATTGCCAATGAAGTCAGTTTTTGAATAGTATGGAAGAATACCGATCTTGATTACTTTCAGAAGCATCTTTCTTACATCATCATCTGTATCAGATTGTCCTGATATTACTGTATAGTCATAATTCAGACCCTTAAATTCTTTCAGACCTATAAAATTCAGAAAATACTTATTTCCACCGCTCCCTGTGTTTGAATCGGTAACAAGTATATGTACATAAGCCAGTTGCGGATCACGAACAAATGAAACGAAAGAAAGTTCCTGCCTGACAAAGGTAAAATCACAGTCTTCGCAATCGAGAAAGAAGCTGATAAGAGTTGGCTTTTTTTCTTTCTCCTGTGCACCTGCGTTTGAAGATAATATTATTAATAATGATATTACAATAATATTAGTCTGGAGATATTTCATAAGGAATTCTAATTATTTATTTATGACTTCCACGATTTTCCCATCAGCGTTATAAGCAGCAACGATTTTTTCATTTGATTTCCTCATATTAAGGAAATAAATGATCCTGCCATCTTGCTCAAGAAGATTTACATCCCTTATCTCATAGCCATTGTAAGTTGTTTTTGCAGCATTTAATACCTGCACAGGAAGTTCACTACTCCTAAGGTTTTGTTCATGTTTGATAATAATAACTTTATTGTTAAAAGCAAAACGGTGATCCCTATCATTTATTTCTCCTTTTATCTGGTATGTAATTGTGCCATTATCTTCTGTTAACACTGCATTATCCATATCAAGGAGGCCATATTTTGTTTTTATTTGGGTTATAATTTGGGGAGGCACCTCGCTAACTTTTAATTCTTTAGTGTATTTCACCAATTTCCCAGTATCATCAATTACGAAATAAGTTTTTTTATCGTCAACTTCCAAATTGATCCTGTAAGAGATTTTTCCTCCCTCTTCCAGCCTGTCCGCATTACGCACATCAAAAAATGGAATTTTGGAATTAATGGTTTCCAGAACGACTTTGGGGATTTCGCTGGCATATAAATCCCTGACTTGCCTGAGGAAAATTCCTTTATCATTCATCACCAAGTCATTATCCTTATTATTTGTTTCAAAGCTGACATTATAGTTTCCTTTCTCAAGTTTCCAGTTTATATCGGTGGCATTTGGATACTTTAACTGAAAAGAATTGAGTACCACTGCCGGTACATTTCTTTGCTGGATTTCCTGTGCATGGACAAATAACGAGATTAAAATCAATGCAAATAATACGCTAAGCTTTTTCATATTCTTGTTTTTTTTGTAAAGAAACAACCTGATTCTGGAAAGAATCTGGAATAACTTGGGAAAGAATCTGGAATTACGAGATTCTTTAATTGACTGACTTAAAATAGTTGAGAAAAATCAAATGATTATTATTTCATTGAGGAAGCAAACTTAAAAACATGTCTGCCGCTGTAGGAATATGAAACAGAAAGGTCGGATGCATCGGCAATCGCCTTTACAATTGTCAGTCCAAGGCCTGTTGATCCATTGTTTTTTGGATTCCTGCTGAATCGTTCAAACAATTTACCGGTAGTAATTTCCGGTTCATCACTTGTATTCTCAATTCTGAAATACCCGGAAGATAATTCAATAATTAGTTCTCCTCCCTGCCTGTTATAAATGATTGCGTTTTTAACTAAGTTCATAATTAAAATTTCGGCGAGATCCCTGTTTATCTTCAGGAACAATGAATCTTTGTTTTGATATATCGTTTTTATCTGTCTGTATTCTGAAAAATCAGAAAAATCATCCATAACCTTTCTTATAATCTCATCTATATTTATTTGTTCTTCGGCACTGAACTGCCTGTTCTCTATTTTTGAAAGCAAAAGGAGCGATTTATTAAAGCCGGATAGTCGTCTGAGAATCTCAATTATGTCTCCGATCTTTTGAATATGCAGGCAAGACAATTCTTTTTCACCGGCCAGCAGTTCCAGCTTGTTTATCCCTATTGCCAGAGGTGTCTGTAATTCATGAGACGCATTTTCAATAAATTGCTTCTGGCTATTGAAGGTATCGACATTAGATTTCAGGAGATTACGGACAGATTTATTAAGCAGTGAGAATTCTCTGATCCTGGTTTCACCTGGTTCATCTATTATTCCTTTATCAAGCTGAAATTCATCAAGGTTCTTTAACAGAAGGTAAAACGGTTTCCATGTTTTCTTCAGTACAAAATTGTTGATCAGAATCGTACTTATTAAAAGGAAAAGGAATAGCCATAACAATGAAGTTGTAATTTCTTTTATCAGCTGACCCTTATCCAACTCCTGAGATATGACCTTCATTTCATAATAATGATTATCTATTGCCAAAAATGCAGTTGTAAGCAACCTGGTCTGGTAGTATATATTCTTAAGATCAGAATAAATGAGTGTATCTTTATAAGAGTCTCTTACCTGAAGCGCTACTTCCTCGCTTATAATTCGTATGATGTGGTTGCTTTCCTTAAACGCACTGCTCTGTACTATCAGGCTGTCATCCT
>JBBRVC010000166.1:0-6076 GCA_038247205.1 Bacteroidales bacterium | reverse complement strand
TTCCAAATTAAATTATACAATCTCATCAGGCTTATTTTTATATCTTATCACACGAAGAATAGATGTTATCCTTGCTGTCTCCCTGTCTGTTTTATTTCTTGGTTTAATGATTTTAAGTTTAAGAAAAGAATCTGATTTTCAACTCGGCACAAAACAGCTTTTTAAAAAGAATTTCAACCTGATATTTTATTTCCAGGCATTGTTGTTCGGATTCTTGCACCTTCCTAATTTCTATCTGGATTCAAGGTATTTCTACCTGTTTCCCTTGTTCATAGTCACGTATGTGTTCATGGGTTGTATTGCAGGATACCTGAGAGTAAGATATACCAATGGTCTGTATGCCTGCATTTTACTGCACATGTTTATTAACACTATAGCCTGCATAATCCACTGACCACTGGTTTCAGTCCGGGGATTTATGAATATAACTAAACTGGAATAAAATGAACGTCTACTTAAAAATCTTAATCTTCTTCCTGATCTGGCTGGCTTTTGGTACCTTATATTCAATAATGGTCTACATCTTCTTTCCCGTGGCTTTTACAGCCTCCGCGGCTGAGCTTAAGCTCCTTCTAAGTACGAATTATCTTTTTTTATTATCTAATCAGCTGGCATTGCTTCTCGCGACATTTTCAACGATATACTTTTTTTCAAAGGTGATTGATAAATCTCGACCTGACTTTTTAAGATCAATGATGAATTTAAAAGGTATTTTAAATGGAATACTTTTTGGCGCATTTTTGATATCGGCATGCATACTTGTACTTACAGTGTCTGATCACATTGAAATTGTATACCAGGGTTTTCAGCTTGAAATGCTCTATTATGTTTTCATCTTTTTAATTGTAGCTATATCAGAAGAAGCAATGGTCAGAGGATTCATACTCCACAATCTGTATATCAGGACTAATAAAAGCATGGCAATCATCATCTCATCTTTAATCTTTTCCTTAATGCATATTTTTAATTCTTCAATTGATCTTATCAGTGTGATCAACCTGTTTTTGGTCGGAGTACTTTTTGCTCTGTTATATCTGAAAAATATGAATCTCTCAATTCCGATCGGTCTCCATTTCAGCTGGAACTTCCTCCAGGGACCTGTATTCGGCTTTTCTGTCAGCGGAATCTCTACACCGGGTATATTTAAAGTTCAGAATATATCAGGGACCCAATTCTCTTTTGAAGGTTTCGGATTAGAGGGATCGATTATTTTAACAGCGATATTCTCAATAATAATTTCATTTTTCATCCTTACGTATTTTATTACTCCCTGGCTTCAGCCCGGAATTGACAAAGGATCTTCAGCCACTCACCCTAGGACTACTCACCCCGGACTTCCGGGGATCTAACAAAATCATAGAAACATGGTAACTTCCATCGTACTTTCAGTAATACTTCTCTTTCTTACAGTCTTTTTTAATAAAGCATTGTGGAAAAAGTTTGAATGGCAAAAAATCATTAAAGTGTTATTCACCATTTTACTCTGGTGGTTTTTTTCTTTTTTTGTCCTTGTAACATTTGTAACAGAAATAATATTAACCCGGGTACAGCGATGAGGATTCTGATTCCCCCTAATGAGTCTTTAACCTTACCTTTATTTTTCATTTACACATATTCATTTTTTTTACTTGTGTCATTTTTCGGAGCTTCGGTGACTATAGTGCGAATGGGGTATAAATATAATTTGATTATTGATCAGAGATCGTTGGCAAGCTTATAATTTTTGCAGATTGTAATTGACTCAATAAAAATTTGTTTTTCAAGTTCAGAGTTATTAATTTAATAAGAAAAATAAATATGAAGACTTTGGAGAATTACCTGATGATTGCGATTTTTGTTCTCGCTTTTTTGGGAATAATAGGATTAATAACAAATATAATTTCTCTTTTTCTTTGGCTATCTGCAGCCATATATTTGTTTGCAGGGTGGAAATTATTATCCCCTTCACAGAACACGAAGATGGAATTCATCCCATTCCTGATATCTTATCTTATCGCACAGACAGTTGTTACAATTATTTTTGGGATTAATATTTATCCCCTGAAAAATGAATTCTCTTATGTTACAACTTGCTTATTAATAATTACAATTATTTTACTTTTGGTTTATAAAAAGGATTTAATAGCAAAATATCCAATTAATAAATATCTGACAAGGTTAGTCGTATGTGTTATGTTTTCATTAACACCATTATGGACGGATATTACTCATAAAATATAGAATTTATTAAAGATGCATATTCAGAAGCTGCTGCTTTAGTTGCTTTTTATGAAGCAGGTAAAGTTTAAGAAGCATTTATTTATCATGTAACACATTAAGAATATGGAACGGATACTCGAAATTTTTCTGAAAAAGTCCGGGGATAAAAAATCCCCGGATGATTATCAGCACACATCCGGGGAGGGGGTCGCTGGTCAGGACGACCAGACTTGAGAAATAGCACAGCAAATGCAGCGATTTTATTGTCTATTTCCTTTCAATTAACCTAAACTCACTTTTCACAACCTTTTCTTTATTAACCTTATTAATTTACCTTTCTTTTGCTCCTTCATGCAATTTAAAAAGTGCCGGGGCCAGAATAATGAATAAGTCATATGTTTTACAAAATTATTGATAGTTATTTTCCATAACATATGATCTCCGTGCCGGGCTATAACTGATATCATGACCGGCTTGCCTCATTTCCATAACCATCCGCTTGACACTACGCTCACTCATTTCAAGTTGTGAGCCGAGTTCAGCAGGTGTGCCCGTAGACTTTAACTCTGCGAGTTTGAGTATACGAGCCTTGTAATACTCCCTTTTTGATGAATTCATTGTTGTTACAATTGCAGTTGCGACATTAACGTAGAGTTAAAGCTAAACAACTAAAATCTAATTTCAAAATATTTTTAAGGAAAATTTTAAAAAGACAGAAAAATCTCAATTTTCTCGGAGAATGGGTCTTGTCGGAATGAATCAGAGCTTTAAAGACTGCGTTTACTTTTAAAAAGGAAGAGCAATTTGCCTAAACGATGTGGATAATAAAGCATTGCCTTCCAGTTTGTCTTGCAATTATACCTTGTTTTCATAAATTTTATTGAAGGGAAAATATCACCTGCTACATACAAAGCTTTCCGATGAAATCCGGGTATCTCATCTAAAATCTTGTTGTAGTTCGAAGCTTTTTCTGCCGGTAAATTTCCCTTGGGACTTTTTAGAAAAAAAATAAACCTTTCTATAAAAAGCGGATCATGCCTCTGAGTTATAAACTCATCAATTTCCGGCGAAAAAGTTATTTCCCATATATCTATCAATATCTGCAGCCTTGAAGCAAGCACTTCGTTCATCCCTGCTTCTGAAGCATATTTCAGAAGCTCCCTGTTCAGTATTGTGTCTCCATATTTATCGATAAGCACAACAAGGTCAGTATAAAGTCTCATCTGTGATTCATTGTTCATCTCATGCATGTTGAGATGTCTTACAAGATAAAGGAAAAACATCTGTGGCTGAGGGATAAAGGCTTTTTCTCCCTTTAAAAAGCTTTCATAGCTGGTGACATAAAATAAGTTTGTCAAGGCAGTGTTCTTTATCCCGAAAAGCCCGTGATGTATCTCTACCGATGCTCCATCTTTGATCAGCGAAGGCAGATGTTTTCCCAGGTTCCCGATGATCAGCTTATGGAGTCCGGATTTTACGGGCAATGAGACAAATCCGTTTGCAACAAGAATATCTCTTGCTTTTATGCATTCATCTTTCGCAATAAGTATATCAACATCTGACATTTGTCTAAGTCCGGCATTACCATAAACAGTTCTCTCAAGAGCCATTCCTTTCAGAAGAACTGTCTTTATGTTTTCCCTGTTCAGCAAAACTAAAGCTTCATGAATGATCACGCTGTTGAATTCATTTCGGGCAAGACTTTTCATGAGTGAGTTTCTTAGAAAAGTTATCACTTCTGCTGGAATCAAACCCCGGAAATTATATTTTTCGACATTGTGATATGCAAGCGCAGCAACGCCATGCGCATTTGCCAGCGACATAAAATAACCCCAATCCATTATTCCCGGGATAACTGCAGCTAACTTTTTTACCAGAACTTCACTGATATCAAGCCTGCATAATCCGGTTAAAAGGATCTCTTCATCACGCATTTCGAGTGGGTTATTCATCAATTAAACCTGCTGCTCTGCTTATGATACATATTATAATATACTCCGCCTTTTTTTATCAACTCATCATGTGTGCCGGCTTCAGCAACTGCACCTTTCACCAGGACAATTATCTTGTCTGCCAGGGATACATTTGTAAACCGGTGACTTATAAGTATTGAAGTCCTTCCTTTCACTATCTCCCTGAATCTGGTAAAAATATCAAACTCAGTATCGGCATCGAGGGCACTTGAGGGCTCATCAAGGATAAGCACAGGAGCCTCCCGGAACAATGCCCTTGCAAGTGCAATCTTTTGCCATTCGCCCCAGCTCAGACCACGGCCGTCTTCAAAAAGGGTACCTATTGTTGTGCTATAGCCATCAGGTAAATCAATGATTGTGTTGTGTATGCCTGTTTCAGTGGCTGTCGATTTGATCCTGGCTTCAATATTCGTTTCATCAATATTTCCAAGTCTGATGTTTTCTCCTGCTTCAAGATTATAAAGCATAAAATCCTGAAATACTACAGAAAACAACTTACGGTATTGATCAGGATCCATATTGCGGATGTCAGAATCATCGTATTTGATGCTGCCGGTTTTAGGGTCATAAAGCCTGCAAAGTAATTTTACGAGAGTACTTTTTCCCGCTCCGTTAGGTCCGACAAGTGCAACAATTTCACCTTTTTTTATCTCAAAGGAAACATTATTTATTGTTGCCTCTGAATTGCCGGGATAGGTAAATGAAAGATTGCTTACAACAATGCTTTTACATAATGATGAAGGAATTACAATTGGTGAAGAGGCTTTGATTTTTTCTTCAAGATGCAGGAATTCAAATGTATCACCAATAAAGAGGCTGTCTTCATAAAGTCCGGCAAGAGAACCGAGCAAGTCTTTAACATATACCATTCCCTGTCTGAATGCAAGAAGAAACATTGCCATCTCTCCGAGTGATATACTTCCCTTTATAGTCTGCCGGGAAATAAAAAGTATCGTAATAAGAATTGCCGCTGCTTTAAAAAAAGTCGAAATCAGCTCTATCAGAGTTCTTTTCCTGATAATTGTAATTTCTTCTTCTTTCTGCTTCAGAAATGATTTCCTGAAGAGATCCATAAAATAATTACCGAGCCCGAATAACCGAAGTTCTCTCGAGGGCCTGTCACCGGTTAAAATCCAGTTGTAGTATGAAGATTTGCGAGCTTCCGGAGTTTGTTGTCTCTGGAAATTGTAGAGGATTACGGAATAATGGAGCCTTAACAATACGCCCGGAATGTTCACCACCAACAGTAGCACCGCCATACTCCAATGCAATGTTGTAAGAAGTCCGGCCATAAGTAATAATGAAAGGCCCCCCCTGAACATTGAAATAATGTTATTGAGGATACTGTTTGGCCGCCATGGTGCCTCGCGTGTTGCCCGTGAAAGGCAGTTAAAATATTCAGGCTGCTCAAAGTTGATGAGGTCAAGCTTTATCACCTTGGAATGCAGAAGCTCATACATATACAATTCAAGCTTCAGCGATTGTTTTTTTCTGACAAGATTGCCAATGTCGCCAAGAGCTTCATCGATAAACCAGACTACAGCAAGTGCAACAACGGGCCATAATACATTTGTAAGTGGTGTTGCGGGTCCGCCGGCTGAGGCAGCAGTGATGCCGTCAATAACACCCTTTAAAAGCAGGATAAGCGCCAGAGGAAATATGCTTCGTGTTATTGAAATAATGATAGTAGCAGCAGTCCAACCGGGTGCACTGCGCCATACCAGCTTTAATGATTCTCTGAAGAGTCTGTATTTCTCCTTTATCCGTTTCATTCAATTCTTTTGTCTCTTGACCTTAGTCTCTAAGTTTCTTATTCATCCCATCCAGTTTCTCCGTCACTCCCAAAACCCACCCCTAGCCCCTCCGCCGGAGGGGAACCGTTCTGCTTTAGTCTCTAAGTTTCT
>JBBRVC010000165.1:0-6204 GCA_038247205.1 Bacteroidales bacterium | reverse complement strand
TCAACAATCTTAAAGCGGGCTGCCACCACAGCTGATGCCTGTTGCCTTCTTAACATAGCGTTTGCGATCTCTTCAGCATAAGCAATGTAGTTTATCCTGGCCTCAATAACCTCAACACCGGCTATGCTGAGTCTTTCTCTGATCTCTCTTTCAAGCTCCTCATTAACCTCTTCGCCCCCACCTCTCAATGAGATAACAGCTTCATGATCTTCCAGGTTATCATAAGGGTATAGACCGGCCAGCTTCCTTAAAGCGGCATCGCTCTGAACCAGTACAAAATGCTGAAAATCATCTACTTCAAAAGCTGCTTTGAAGGTTTCGGCAACTCTCCAAACAAGCACAAATCCAATTTTGATTGGATTTCCCATCTTGTCATTTACTTTGATTGGATCGCTGTCGAAGTTCCGTGCCCTTAATGAAATGGTTTTTTTTACATAAAATGGGTTAACCCAGAAAAACCCGTTCTCCCTGATCGTGCCTCTGTAAGCTCCAAAAAGAATCATAACACACGATTCATTAGGATTAACCACTGTGAATCCGATTGTTGTAAAAACAAATAATACAGTTAGTAACACCCCAAGCCATATTATTCCGTAATAAAATCCGGCAATAGCTCCACCAATAAATAAGAAGGCTGCAATCAGGGCTACATATCCTGAAACAGGTTTAAAAGAAATTTCGTGTTTCATTTATATATGATATTAATTTAATATCACAAATATATCATTTTGAATTGATGTGTGCAAATAAATTTTATTACACCATTTTCAGGCTCCATATCAAAAAAAGAGAGGCTGCCAATCCGGCAGCCTCTCTTAAATCTAATTTATTTTTTCTTCCTGATCTTTTCCATCAGTTGGCTTGTAAGTCTCTCCCCCGGTTTAATTTCATTCTCCCTGAGAAGGTTTATCATATCACCATACTCACAGAACAAACCCCATGCATCTTCGTAGAGGTCGATCCCTTGAATATCTATTTCATGATATGAAATAAACTGTGTAAATTTTTTATCCATAGGCGTCATAACGTAATTTATTTAAAAACGCCCCGGAGAATCTAATATTGTGTCATATCAAAAATATGACAGGAGTATTTGAGATCAGCTGACAGTAAGACTAATCTTATTATCCTCCATAATCTTTCTCATATTAATGAGAGCATATCTCATTCTTCCAAGAGCGGTGTTAATACTAACTTCCGTAATATCTGCTATTTCCTTAAAGCTAAGTCCTGCATAATGGCGAAGAATAACTACTTCGCGCTGGTCATCGGGCAGATGGCTTATCATCTTTCTGACATCCTTCAGAATTTGTTTCTTTATCATATCATCCTCAATAGTGTCATCAACCAGATTCTTATTATTGAATAAATCTGATTCATAATCATCATTTGAGATGGTATTCATCTGCTTTAAACGGCGGAAATGATCAATGATCAGGTTATGGGCAATTCGCATAACCCATGAGATGAATTTACCATTGTCATAGTATTTTCCGGCCTTGACTGATTGGATAACCTTGAGAAAAGTGTCCTGAAACAGGTCTTCTGCAAGGGCCTTATCGCGTATATAAAGACTTATATATGCGAAAACTTTGTTTTTGTGTCGTTTGATTAAATGCTCGAAGCACTGCTGATCACCTTTAATGAACCGGTTTAACAGTTCAAAATCGGTTAAGTTTTTGTTCATAGCTCACTCTTTTTTAGTTATTGAGAGTAGAGATAGAATCTATAGGCAGTCCTCCTTTGTTTTTAGTGTGGATTACAAAGAAACGATTTTTTTTAATCTTAAAGTATTACTTTTGCATTTTAACTGAATTTTAACACTTTTTTTAGGACGGGTGATGGATAGGAATATTGAAATAAAGGGGGCGAGAGTCCATAATCTTAAAAATGTTTCTCTTAATATACCACGCGACAAGCTTGTTGTAATTACCGGTGTATCAGGCTCCGGGAAGTCGTCGCTGGCATTTGATACTATATATGCTGAGGGACAGAGACGGTATGTTGAAAGCTTATCATCATATGCCCGTCAGTTTCTGGGCAGAATGAATAAACCTGAGGTTGATTTTATAAACGGGATCCCTCCTGCCATTGCAATTGAGCAGAAAGTCAACTCAAGAAATCCCCGTTCAACCGTAGGTACTTCAACTGAGATATATGATTATCTGAGACTCTTTTATGCCCGGATAGGACGAACCTATTCACCCGTTTCAGGAAAGGAAGTTAAGAAGCAAAGCGTTGATGATCTTGTAACATATCTGGCAGCATTACCTGAAGGTACAAAGGTTCTTATTACTTCTCCAGGCGCTATTCCGGTTGATACAGCAATAGCTGAATATTTTGAATTTCTTGCAAAACAGGGATTCAGCAGAATTGAAATCAACGGTGAACTAATTAAGACAGACGATATAAATAATATCCCTGATATACAGCATAATGCACAGATAAACATAGTTATAGACCGGCTTGTCATTAACCATACCAGCGACAGTTTCAGCAGGGCGGCAGATTCTGCCCAGACTGCCTTTCAAACCGGAAAAGGATATTGCCAGGTAGCAGTGATGAACGAAGATGGCATAACCAGGGAAAATTTCTCAAATAGATTTGAGGAGGATGGTATTACTTTTGAAGAACCGTCGGAACACCTTTTCAGTTTTAACAATCCGATCGGAGCCTGCCCCTTATGTGAGGGTTATGGGAAAATAATCGGAATCGATGAAAATCTGGTTATCCCCGACCAGAACATATCCGTTTATCAGGATGCCATTGTCTGCTGGAAAGGTGAATCCATGAAGAAATGGAAAGAGAGACTAATTGACAGCGCCAATATTTTTGATTTTCCCATCCATAAGCCATATTTTCAGCTATCCGCCGATCAGAAAGAACTTCTCTGGAAAGGCAACAAATACTTTTACGGAATTACCCGCTTTTTTGAGCATCTGGAGGAGAAAAAATATAAAATTCAGTACCGTGTTATGTTAAGCAGGTACAGAGGAAAAACTGTATGTCCCGAATGCAAAGGTTCAAGATTAAGGAAAGAAGCAGGTTATGTGAAAGTCGCGGGAAAATCGATTCAGGAAGTTGTATCTATGCCATCAGATAAATTATATGACCACTTCAAAAGTATTTCACTTGAACACAGCGATCAGATAATTGCCGACAGGCTTTTAACCGAAATAACAACACGGATTAAATTCCTTATCGATGTCGGGTTGTCGTACCTAACTCTTGACAGGCTCTCCTCAACATTATCAGGAGGAGAATCACAGCGGATAAATCTTTCTGCATCACTGGGCAGCAATTTAGTAGGTTCAATGTATATACTCGACGAACCCAGCATCGGACTTCATCCGCGTGATACAAATCTTCTTATTAATGTCCTTAAATATCTTCGCGATCTGGGTAATTCAGTGATAGTGGTAGAACATGAAGAAGAGATAATAAGAGCAGCTGATGAAATTATTGATATGGGACCCGAGGCAGGAAGGCTGGGCGGAGAAGTGGTCTTTCAGGGACCACTGAATCTGACAACTGCAAATAAGTCTCTTACAGCAAGTTATCTCAGTGGTCGCTTAAGTCTTGCAGTTCCTGCTTCGAGAAGAAAATGGAATAGTTATATTGAAGTAACGAATGCCAGGGAGAACAATCTGAAAGAGATCAGCGTAAAATTTCCTCTGCACGCTATCACTGCAGTAACAGGGGTAAGCGGTTCAGGAAAATCAAGTCTTGTTTCTGATATCCTCTATAAGACATTATCTAACAGGGTCAATGGAAATAATCTTAAGCCGGGGCATTTTGGTGAAATAAAAGGTGATATAGCAGGACTGACAGGTATTGAACTGGTTGATCAGAATCCGATAGGAAAATCAAGCAGATCAAATCCTGTAACCTATCTTAAAGCCTATGATGAGATCAGAAAACTTTATGCCGAGCTACAGGCGTCGGTTCAGAATAACTTCAAACCATCACATTTTTCATTCAATGTTGAGGGTGGCAGATGTGAGGAGTGCCAGGGTGAGGGCATAATAAGAGTTGAAATGCAGTTCATGGCAGATGTTGAGCTAACCTGTGAAGTTTGCAAGGGAATGAGATTCCGCCGTGACATACTTGATGTTAAATATCATGGAAAGAATATCTATGATATGCTGGAACTTACTATAGATGAGGCTATTGATTTTTTCAACAGTCATCCCGGGAAAAGTGAAAAGAGGATAATTGAAAAACTAAAACCTCTCTCAGATGTAGGTCTTGGATATATCAAGATGGGGCAATCATCAAGTACCCTGTCGGGAGGTGAAAGCCAGAGAGTGAAGCTTGCCTATTTTCTGAGTCAGGAGAGAGGCAGCGGTCACATTCTCTTTATTTTTGACGAACCAACGACGGGATTACATTTTCATGATATCAGCAAACTGCTGAAATCCATTAATGCATTAGTAGATCATGGTCATTCTGTGATACTTATAGAGCACAACCTTGAGGTAGTTAAAAGCGCTGACTGGGTTATTGATCTTGGACCGGAAGGTGGTGAAAAGGGTGGGTATGTAGTTTTTGAAGGAAAACCGGAGGATCTGGCTAAATGTTCCCGGTCATATACCGGACAGTACCTTGCATCAAAATTACAAGGTAAGACAGCGAAATAAAAAGAGGCTGTTCTTTTGGAACAACCTCTTTTCGTGGGTTGGTTAGTGTTTATGTTATTTTTTCAATTTAAAACCGAACATAATTGCAACGCAGCCACTTGCGGGAACATCGCCTGACTGATTGAAAGATGATACTTTTACAACCAGTTTAAGCTGTTGACTCGACTCGAGCCTGAAATCCCATGTTTTAGCATAGTTTGCATCCTTGTTTGAATAGAGAACGTTTTTATTGGCATCAAGAATCCTGAATTCAATGGCAGGTAACTTGCCCTCGCCAACAATAGCCACCCTGTACTCCATGTCAGAATAAAATGTCTTATAGAGCTCAGCTTCTTCGCCCTCAACAAGAACTGCAGCGTGGTAATTTCCGTCATGCGTATACGAACCGAGCTCGGGGATACATTCTTTTTTTGCAAATGCCTTGCATTGTGCATCTACCTGAACAGATGCTGCAAAAATGAATAAAGCAAGGATTGGAATAATTCTTAGTATTCTCATAGCGATTATTATTTAACAAAAGTGGCTCTAATCTCTTTTACTGTTGCAGCAAGCTCCTTGAAAGTCTCCGGTGTCATGTCGGTTTTTACTTCAGATCTTAGAACTGTAGTATTTGATGCCTTATCATATTCCGCCCTTACAGATGAAGTGGTTAATTTGATCTTGTCAAATACCGACCTCAGTTTTGTGACCTGTACCATTATCTCATCGACAGCAGGATTTCCGGCGCTTCCATTAAGCAGGTTATAAAGAATATCAATTGACAATTTCTGATCAATAATCCTTCCTACCAGTTTGTTCCCGTTAAAATCATTCATATCAACAAGTTGTGTTGATATATATAATCCTTCAATCCATCCACCAACGAGTACCATTGCAGCAACTGCAGGCTGTCCGTTTTCTTCAAGATAAGAGTTTGAGTTCATAAATGTTTCGGAAACAATCTCCATTATAACATCACTATTATTGATGTTTTCCTCAAGTTTATCAATCTGTGATTGTTCAATTGCCTTGAGAATACCGAGTCCGTCAGCCATTTTTTTAGCTGAATTCATATAATTTACAATCAGTTGAGTCTGCTCGTATAAGCTGGCAAAACTCAGATCGCAGGTATATATACCCAGGTTAAGTGCCATGCTTTTATTTGTAACGTAGCTGTTTGTATTTCCTACTGGATTAAGCAATGTTTCTTCAAACCGTGCACCGGCTGATTTAATAAGCATTGCTGACTCAAGTGGAGAAGGTAATGCCTGGAAGATCTTTTCTGCCTGTTTGATGTCCTGTAAAATTGCAGTATTATCCTGTGGCGCTTCTACAGAGGTTTCATCGCCGGGAGCTTTGCCACCGCTCTTGCAACCGGTTAGCGCACTCAGAACCAGTAAGAATACTACCAGAACACTCAAACTACTTCTTAACTTTTTATTCATGGTCTAAATATTTAATTTTCAAATGTAATTCCCGACTAAATTAGTATTTTATTTTTATTTTCAAAAAACTACTTCTCTAATTAACTCTATTTCTAACTTTGTTTAAAAATAATCGGAATGTACAAATCAGAAAAGAAGCT
>JBBRVC010000164.1:0-6247 GCA_038247205.1 Bacteroidales bacterium | reverse complement strand
GCTGCCAATACCATAATACTTCTTATCAGCAGCTCAACTATTGCAATGTCTATTACTGCCTTAAGGACAAAAAATAAGAAACTGGCACTTCTCTTACTGAGTTTCACTGTCTTGCTAGGTCTAGTATTTCTTACCAACAAATATTTCGAATGGGGGCATCATATCAAAGAGGGTATATATCCGGGTTCATCTATTCTGGCATTAAGAGGTCAGGGTGATGTGCTTTTTTACGGACTTTACTATTTTATGACCGGACTTCATGCTCTCCATATTATTATAGGCCTTATTTTTATAGGCTTTATTGCAGTATTTATTATCAGAGATAAAGTAGATTCAGGAAATTTTGTGCTTCTTGAAAACAGTGGATTATACTGGCATCTGGTTGACCTGATATGGATATTTCTGTTCCCGTTATTCTATCTGATTACATAATACAAAAACAGACATGGAAAATGATGATCATCATATAGTACCGTACCGCACTTTTTTAATTGTGCTTGCTGTGCTAATAGTATTAACATTAGTATCAGTTGTAATAACAAAAATCTATCTGGGAGCGCTTACGGTTTTTATCGCTCTTATGATAGCAGTTGTTAAATCATCATTTGTTCTCAGGGTTTTTATGCATCTTAAGTTTGAGAGCAAATTTTTTACCCTTATGATAGTAGGTGTTTCACTATTGATTGGGTTGGTAATTTTTGGGACTATTTCAGACTACCTTTTTAGATAATTAATATGTACTCAAATTCAGGAATTGACGCTTCGAATTACGTTTCTACATTTAACCTGGCATTCTACTTCATTGTTGGAATCTCCTTGATATTTCTTATAGGGCTGACAATCCTGATGTTGTACTTTGTTTATAAATACAACAGAAAGAGAAACAAGGTTGCCACCCAGATAGAAGGGAACATGCGCTTGGAAATAATCTGGACTGTTATTCCAACTCTTTTGGCGCTGGCCATGTTCTGGTTTGGTTGGACAGGATGGAAACCTATGACTAAGGCT
The DNA here is from genome assembly GCA_038247205.1 of Bacteroidales bacterium. Classification (GTDB taxonomy): domain Bacteria; phylum Bacteroidota; class Bacteroidia; order Bacteroidales; family VadinHA17; genus LD21. The sequence goes on along the minus strand of JBBRVC010000164.1, from coordinate 5,239 downwards.
CCTGATGATGCTATGGAGGTTACCAGTATAGCAAGGATGTGGAGTTTCTCATTTCAGTATGAAAATGGCAAGCAAAGTCCAGATCTTGTTGTTCCTGTCAACACTCCGGTGAAAATTGACCTGGTATCAGTTGATGTTCTGCACAGTTTATTCATTCCGGCATTCAGAATTAAGTCTGACATGGTCCCGGGAACAAAAAAGATGATGTGGTTCCTCCCTCAGAGGGAAGGTGATTACGATTTGTACTGTGCAGAATATTGCGGACTTCAGCATTCTTCTATGAACTCAGTCGTTAAAGTTTTATCACAGGAGGATTTTAATGCCTGGTACTCAGATACTTCTGCTGTGGTCAGTATTGCAGATGAATTGATCCCCGGTTCAGCTGGCCTGGCAATTCTGAAAGCAAATGGCTGCAATGCCTGTCACTCATCTGATGGATCAAAGATCGTTGGTCCAAGTTATTTAAATCTTTTCGGGGAACAACAGATAGTTGTAAGAGCTGGCAAAGAAATTACTGTTACAGCAGATGAGGAATACATTGCAAGGGCAATTTACGATCCGAATGTTGAGATCGTTAAAGGATATCCTAAAGGATTAATGCAGAGCTACGAGGGGATTATAAGTGTTGAAGACCTGGCCAAAATTATTGAGTATCTTAAAGCTATTAATGAAAAGTAAATCTTACCGGGAAAGTATAAAAATTTACATCGAACTGAGTAAGCTAAAAATAATGATACCGGTGAGCCTGACTGGGTTTACCGGGTTTTTTATTTTCAACCCTAACGTTTCGTTTGAGATCTTTTTGGTAACAATAGGGATACTTCTTCTGTCAGTTGCTGCCTCAGTACTCAATCAGATTCAGGAAGTTCGGATGGACAGTAAAATGCCCAGAACCCGGAATCGCCCACTTCCGGCAAATATCTTAAGCAGGATGAATGCCTTGTTATTCTTCTTTATCAATTTCATAACCGGCCTGATTCTTATTTATTCAGCGGGGAGTATTGTCGCCGCGCTTATCGGATTATTTACAATAATCTGGTATAATGGTATTTACACTTATTCAAAGCGAATTACCGCCTTTGCTGTTTTCCCCGGAGCAATTACCGGAGCCTTACCTCCACTAATTGGATGGGTTGCAGCCGGAGGAGGAATATTGGATAAACCCATAGTGTTTGTAGCATTCTTATTTTTTGTGGGACAGATACCTCATTTCTGGTTGCTGGTACTTAAATATGGTGATGAATATTCCGCAGCAGGATTTCCGAGCCTGACAGAACTTATGAGCAGACAACAGATAACAAGAATGACTTTTACATGGGTTGTAGCTTCCGTGATAGCAGCATTGTTCCTATATTATTTTAAAATTATTCAATCAGAATTTATTGTTGTAATTCTGCTGGTCGCATCAGCCTTTCTTATCCGGCAATTTTTTAAACTGATTAAAATATCACAGGAAAGGAATTACCGGAAGTACTCTATATTTCTCGACTCATACTTTCTCCTGGTAATGATTCTGTTGATAATCGATAAGATTGTAATTTAATCCCGGTGGCTTTTCAGCAAGCACGGTTAGAATAAAGTGTACAATATACACTTATTAAAGGACGACTCTGTCGCTTAAATCTAAGTTGCAGAGCAGCATAATATTTGTAGCCAACATGTTACATTTTGTCACAATTAGCTACAGAGTAGCGGAATATTGAAGTTTAAATTTTAACGGACAACAATGTTAAAAATGATGTCCGAGACTTTCATCAATATAGGGATGGTTTGAAGGGATTAATTTCGTACTGCCAAGAGCTGTTGCCACAACAAGGGTAAATAATCCTGCGAACCCCAGAAATATCCCCGCTTCGAGCCATCCGAATTTCAACAGTCCGGTTGTTCCCGGTATTACCTGGACGAAAAGGTCAAGGTATTGTCCGATAATAAGGACTATGATAACTCCGGTAAGAACGTTCATATTTCTGCTTGTTTTAACGGGTAGCAGCACAAGGAAAGGTAACGCCCAGTTCAGTCCTATCTCCAGGAAAAACAAAGTTTCCCATCCGTCCTGCCAGCGAATGTAATAGTAAACAGTTTCTTCCGGAATATTTCCATACCAGATGATCATGAACTGTGCAAACCAGAAGTAACCCCACACAATTGAAAGCATGAATATATACCTTGAAAAATCGTGCAAATGAAATTTATTAAGAAATGGGTAATGCCCTTTCCTGTGTAGTATCAAAACTATCAGGACAAGAATTGATACACCATGAAGAAATGCTGCGATCAGGTTTTTCAAAGCAAAAATTGTACTGTACCAATGCGCATCGATCGACATTATCCAGTCAAATGCTGAAAATGAGAAAGTTATAGCCAGCACGAAAATGAATAATTTTGAGTAGTGCTCGCTCGTGCCAAATAATTTAAGAATCCTGTCCTGTGATGGAGGGTTAATAGCATCCTCCATTTGAGATAATTTCCTTATTTTAAAAATGAAAAAGATCCATAATGCAAAGTAGATGATCATCCGAACATAGAAGAATGGTACACTCAGGAATGCCGATTTATGCTGTAATAAGGGATCAACTGCAACAGCCTCTTCATGCGACCAGTGATAGAGGTCGTGAAGACCAAAGTACAGAAGTAAAAAAAAGACAGCGGCGAAGGGAATATAGGCCATCATTGCTTCCGGAACACGTTTGAAAGCAGCTGACCATCCCGATTGAGATATACTCTGGAGCACAAGAAAGAATGCACCACCCATTGCTATAGAAAAGAAGTAATAATTAACGATCAGGTAATTTGCCCAGGTTCTCTGTGGATCCAGAAAGAGGCCTGATATAAAAGCAGCTGCACCAATTCCTGTGAGGAACAGGGTGATTATTCTGAAGGTTTTTGTCACATGTAATTGTTCCTTCATTATTTTTCTGTTTTGGTGGTAGTTTCAAGTTTCATAAAATATTCCGTGTGCTTCCTTATCTGCTTATAAGTGAAGAATCCTGAGCCTCCTTCTGAAGCTCCCTGACGTGAAGAACCACTCTCCATATATCCTCAGTCCTGATCTGCGATCCATGAGGGCCCATTGCACCAAACCCAAGCGCTATTGTATGAAAGATCTCGCCATCTTTAAGATTTTCTGCTTCGCTCCCGATTAGCGGGCGTGGTTCAAACGGATACTTGCCGCTTGTATAAAGATGTCCCTGTCCGTCACCTTTTATTCCATGACAGTTATTACAAAATATTGTGTAAACATGTTCTCCTCTCAAAAGTGATTCACTTGTAACCGGCAGAGGATTTGTCATCTCTATTCCTGCCCTTACACGCGATTCATCTTCAATAGTGTAGTGAAAAGGCATAACTCCTTGTGGTACAGTTCCTTCAACCGGAACTCTCATTGTCAGCCCGTTTTCAAAATTCGGATTTTCGCTGAATGTCTCATAAGCAGTTGAATAGAACATATCCGGGAAGTAATCCCACCCCGGATTATTCCTGCTCCTATCACAGCTATTCACAAGGAGAGCTAAAACAAGAAGAGAAAGTGATCCGGCGATATTTCCTGTCATTAAATATTTTTTCATGAAATTATTTTTTCAAAGTCTTTGTCTAGTACCTCAACAGCTCCCTCTGATTTCATAAGGGTAGATGCCTGCTCTGAGGTTTCGTTATCAAGGATCTCAGTATCAATAACAATCACAAATTTATCATCCGTCGCCCTGTCGTCAAATATTGTATTTTCCCTGCCTGGAATAAGTTTCGAGCGGGCCGAAAATGCAGCAAGACTGGCAATGGTAACTGTAAATATTGTCAGAATAATTGTAACCACAACAAACGATGGAAATGAGTTGAATGGTTTGCCTCCATAATCGATAGGCCAGTCCAGAACTGAAGTGTAATAAAGAAAAGCAAGGATAAGAATTATTGCTGCCAATCCAAAGAAATAGGCTGCTGTCGGAAGCCTTGATTTTCTTTTAAGCAGATGGAATACTTCATGAACAGGATAGGGAGTGAATACATCATATATCTTTACTTCCTTTTCCTGAAGCGACTTAATGGAGGAAAGAAATTTTCCCTCTTCATCGTAAATACCTATTTTGAAAGCTTTGGACATAGCAAAACTTATTAATCTTCTTTTTTATTTCCGATATGATTCACACTCTTCACTTCACTTATTGCCATTATTGGTATAAACCGGAAGAATAGCAGTATGCCCAGGGCAAAAATGCCAATTGTACCCGCATAAACGCCAATTTCGATATGCGTTGGGGAATAAGAAACCCAGTTTGACGGTAGATAATCATTACTGAGAGATGTAATAACTATATTGAACCTCTCAAACCACATTCCAAGGTTAATAAACAGAGAAACAACAAGTAACCCAACCCAGCTTCTTCTAACCTTTCTGATCCAGAAAAGCTGAGGTATAAGGGCATTACAAATTATCATGCCCCAGAACTGTACCGCATACTGCCCTGTAATCCTGTTTCTGAAAAATGTGAACATCTCATATTCGTTACCTGAATACCAGGCAATAAATACTTCCGTTGTGTATGCCGTTCCCATAATAAGCGAGATAAAGACAAGGATACGCGCTATTGCATCCATATGATTATCTGTTACATAGTCGGTCAGTTTATATATTTTTCTTACTATGACCATAAGTGTTAGCACCATCGCAAATCCCGAAAAAATAGCTCCTACAACAAAATATGGAGGGAACAGAGTTGTATGCCATCCAGGTTCGACACTCACTGCAAAGTCGGTAGATACAATTGAATGAACTGAAACAACAAGCACAGCTGCTATACCTCCGAGAACAAAGCTGAGCGACTCAAATCTTATCCAGTGATGGCTGGAACCGGTCCAGCCCATGCCGAAGAAAGCAAAAATTGCTTTCTTGACTTTTGATTTGGTTCTGTCACGTATAGTTGCAAAATCAGGTAGCATTCCAAGATACCAGAATGAAAATGAGATGAGAAGATATGCCGTGATAGCAATAAAGTCCCAGAATAGGGGAGAGTTAAAATTGACCCATAAAGGCCCTCTTGTGTTTGGATATGGAAAAATATAGAAGGCCAGCCAAACGCGTCCCATGTGCAAGGCAGGGAACAGAGCTGCCATCATAACTGCAAAAACAGTCATTGCCTCAGCTGACCTGTTGATGGAAGTTCTCCATCGCTGCCTGAGGATAAGCAGGAATATTGAAAAAGCAGTACCTGCATGCCCGATACCAATCCACCACACAAAATTCACT
>JBBRVC010000163.1:0-6255 GCA_038247205.1 Bacteroidales bacterium | reverse complement strand
GAGTAGAATTTCCACATTCCCTCTTTCAGCTGGTTAACATATTTTCCTCTTGAAGCTACGAAACCACTTGGGTGATAGATTGTTGCATCAGCCTCTTTTCCGTCGTCACTATAGATAAGCAACGATTTAAGCGTATTGTCGCGGTTGTATCTTTTGAATTCGCCAACCGGATGGCCATCTTTAAAAAAACCCTGGTAAATAAGGATGTTTTTTTCCTTCATGATCCAATGTCCACTTTTCTTACCGGCTTCATCAGTTTGATTGGTTGCCTGGTTAACCTGGGAAAAGACAACCATAGAGAAACACAATAGGATGAGAAGTATAATTATCTTAGATTTCATAAGTGTAAAAAGTGGATGTATCTGCAAAAGTACGAATATATAACTTCACTGCTAATCGCCGCGTTGAATTGCATAAAAAAAGGAACAAAAAATTTGACCTTTTGGTGGCATAAGGATGGAACGCTGTACACAGATCGCTGACATATAGTATTTTCAAAAAAAAATATTAGTTTTGAATTTCAATTTATAGCAGGTAACTTTGAAAGTATCCCGGAACAAAATTGGTGCATATTCGTTTTTTTGAAGCATTTCTATTAACTATTGCCTATAACACTACAATTAGTCTGTTGCTTAAAAGAACTAATGAGAAATAAGTTAAAATCGAATAACATGAATAATAGAATACTTCTGATTGTATTTATCTCCTTGCTTAATATCTCATTTCCAAAAGCAGAAGCACAAATTTATGATGTCGTTGTATATGGAGCTACTGCCAGCGGAGTAAGTGCTGCTGTGGCAGCATCGCAAGAAGGTGTAAGGGTTTTAGTAGTTGAACCCGGCAAAAATGTCGGAGGGATGGTAACTGGGGGCCTATCTCACACAGATTATGGCGACAGAACAGTTATTGGCGGTTTAACTTATCGGTTTTATCAAAAAGTAGCAGAGCATTATAAATCACAGGTTTTTTACTGGAGGGGCCCCGAACCACATGTTGGCGAGCAAATTATGATTAATTGGCTAAAAGACTCAAAAGTAGATGTATGGTTTGGCAAGAGGATATCACACGCAAAAAAAAATAAGAATATTATTGAAAAGATTGTCTTTACAGATGGGACAGAAGTTAGTGCAAAAGTATTTATTGATGCTGGGTATGAAGGCGACCTTCTGGCATGTGCCGGCATTTCCTATATTTGGGGAAGAGAGGGTAAAAACGACTATAAAGAATCATGGGGAGGCAGGCAACCAATCACCTTTACCAGTCACCAGATTGACGCCCGGATTAGCCCGTTTATTAAAGATAGTGAAAGGAAAATTTTACCGCTTATTCATCCCAAACCAATGGTTGAAATAGGTGAAGGAGATAAAGGCATTCAATCCTATTGCTTCAGGATGATTGCTACAAACCGGCCCGAAAACATGATATCATGGCAAAAACCAGCCAATTACAATCCAAAAAATTATGAACTGGTTCGCAGATATTACAAAGCCAAGCCTGATGCAGGACCATTGATTGGATTTTGGCCAACCTTGCCTAACGGAAAATCTGACATTAATTCATCAGTAGGAATATCAACAAATCTGCTTGACGGATCAAGCTGGGAATATCCTGATGCTGATTATCCCAAAAGGGACAGTATCTGGCAATGGCACAAAGATTACACGTTAGGTTTAGCATGGTTCTTATCAACCGATCCTGATGTTCCTCAAATGGTTCGCGATGCCATGAAAACCTTTGGGCTTTGTAAGGATGAATATGTAGATAACGAACACTTCCCGCACCAGTTATATGTCCGAGAAGCAAGGCGAATGAAGGGTGAGTATTTTCTTACACAACACGATTTGATGGAAGACACTGTAAAATACGATGCTATTGGCATGGGGTCGTACAATATCGACATCAGGGAAATGCAGCGAAGTTTTATTGAAATCAGTCGATTCCCCGACATGAAAAATGAAGTATATAACGAAGGCTATCTTTCAATCCCTGTATCACAATATGAAATTCCCTATCGATCCCTGCTACCAAAATTTGAAGAATGCCAAAATCTCATAGTGCCAGTGTGTATATCTGCGAGCCATGTTGCAATTGCATCCATTCGAATGGAACCGCAATACATGATAATGGGCGAATCTGCTGGAATTGCAGCAGCACTTGCCGTAAGAACTAAAAGACCATTACACCACATTGACCTCTTTGAACTTCAGGAAACTCTTCGAAAAAACAATCAGGTGCTTTCTCTGAAAGAAAATCCATACGGATTATGGAATTCAGAAGACAAAATAATCATCGACAACAACATGAAAGGTTTTACATTCTTTACCGGCCAATGGAACGAGGAGGAAACCGTTCACACGGGCAGATATGAAATGAATTTCAGGTTTAAACCCAGAAACAGTGAAGGAACTTTTGAATTCAAACCATATTTGTTCAAATCGGGGAAATACAATGTTTACATCTGGAATCCCTCCTCAGCTGAATATGATAGTAATGTGCCGGTATTAATAAATCATTCAAATGGAATTGAAAGAGTGTTTGTCAATCAGCAAAAAAATAGTGGAAACTGGATTAAGCTCGGAAACTGGACATTTGAAAAAGGAAATCAACACACGGTTACAATTGTAGGAGAAATGGGTAAATATGTGATTGCTGATGCAGTCAAATTTGAGTTCGTGAATTGATTAAGTTTTTTGCAGCAAATTGGTTCTCCTAATTCCTATTTAAATTTAAACTTATTTAATAAGTTATGTACTAAATTTGGTTTTCACACCATGTATAAGCAGAGGTGATAACCAATTGTTAATACCGGAAAAAACCCATTTGACAAGGATTCAATAAATATTTAAAGAAAAACCGCTGTATATGATTAACATACAGCGGTTTCGTTATTGTTGATAATTGCTTGTTAAGAACAATTATTTTACTTCTTCAAAATCGACATCTGTAACTTCATCACCACCCGATTTTTTATTGCCACCACTCTGCTGATCACTGCCTGGTTGTTCCTGTCCGGGCTGTCCGGCTGAAGGTCCTGAACTCTGGGCTGTTTTATACATTTCTTCCGAAGCGGCCTGCCATACACTGTTAAGTTCAGCAAGCGCTGAATCAATAGCAGCAACATCCTGCGATTTGTGGGCCTCTTTTAGTTTTGTTAATGCTGTTTCAATTGCAGGTTTTTTATCTGCCGGAAGCTTGTCACCGAATTCCTTAAGTTGCTTCTCTGTGGTGAATATCATGCTGTCAGCAGTATTGATTTTTTCAATTTTCTCTTTTGCAATTCTGTCTGTTTCGGCATTAGCCTGAGCTTCTTCACGCATCCTCCTTATTTCCTCTTCACTTAATCCTGATGATGCCTCTATCCTTATTCTTTGTTCTTTGCCTGTCCCACGGTCTTTCGCGGTTACATGTAAAATTCCGTTTGCATCAATATCGAATGTAACTTCAATCTGAGGCACTCCTCTTGGTGAGGGTGGAATGCCGTCGAGATGGAACCTTCCGATAGTTTTATTTCCGGTTGCCATAGGTCTTTCTCCCTGTAGTATATGAATCTCAACAGAAGGCTGATTATCGGCAGCAGTTGTAAATACTTCCTGTTTTTTTGTAGGTATGGTTGTATTCGATTCGATAAGCTTTGTCATTACGCCACCCATAGTTTCAATACCCAGTGACAATGGTGTTACATCAAGAAGAAGAACATCTTTAACCTCACCTGTAAGAACACCTCCCTGAATAGCAGCTCCGATTGCCACAACCTCATCGGGGTTAACACCTTTGGAAGGTACTCTTCCAAAGAATTTTTCAACCAGTTGCTGGATTGCAGGTATACGTGTGCTTCCACCTACCAGGAGAACCTCATTAATATCTGAAGCCTGAAAACCGGAATCTTTAAGTGCCGATCTGCATGGTTCGATACATGCCTGGATAAGGTTATCACAAATCTTTTCAAAGTTGGATCGTGTTAATGTTTTCACAAGATGTTTTGGAATTCCATCAACCGGCATTATATACGGCAGGTTGATCTCTGTCGATGTAGAGCTCGATAATTCAATCTTGGCTTTTTCAGCTGCCTCTTTCAAACGCTGGAGAGCCATTGGATCTTTCCTCAGGTCAATGCCTTCATCTTTCAGGAATTCTTCGGCCATCCAGTCAATTATTGCGTGATCGAAATCATCACCGCCAAGATGGGTATCTCCGTTTGTTGACTTAACCTCAAAGACGCCATCACCCAGCTCAAGAATAGAAATGTCAAATGTACCACCCCCGAGATCGAAAACTGCAATCTTCAGATCCTGAGCTTTCTTGTCCAGTCCATAAGCCAAAGAAGCTGCAGTAGGTTCATTAATAATTCTTTTAACATTTAAACCTGCAATCTCTCCTGCTTCTTTTGTAGCCTGACGTTGTGAATCACTGAAATACGCAGGCACAGTTATTACAGCATCAGTAACTTCCTGACCAAGATAATCTTCAGCAGTCTTCTTCATTTTCTGAAGGATCATTGCCGAAATTTCCTGCGGGGAGTATAACCTGTTATCTATTTTGACCCGGGGAGTATTATTATCACCTTTTTCAACAGTATAGGTTACTCTTTTGATCTCTTTAGTTACTTTATCATAAGTCTCGCCCATAAACCTTTTTATTGAATAAACGGTTTTTCGGGCATTAGTAATCGCCTGTCGTTTAGCCGGATCACCGACTTTACGTTCGCCATTTTCAATAAATGCCACGATCGAAGGCGTGGTCCTTTTTCCTTCACTGTTAGGGATAACAACTGGCTCATTGCCTTCCATCACTGCAACGCAGGAGTTTGTAGTTCCCAGGTCGATACCTATAATTTTTCCCATTTTATAATAATTTAAATTTTTCTTTTTTGTTAAGTAATTGTATACAATGATTATGCCATCGGATTAATTGGGTCAAATTTTGTAAATATGACATTCTTTAAATTTCATGGATATTTATTTGTGACAAAACGACAGAATTCACTCTATCAGCCTGACAAAAACAAAAAGTTTATCAAAGAACTGTTTAACGTCCATACTATTCTGTAACTTTGCATCCTGGTTTAATAACAAAATTATGTCTATACATAAATCGGTCAAAAGAGTTACAACCCATGTGCTAAACGAGATGAAACTCAAAGGTGAGAAGATTGCTATGCTCACAGCATATGATTATTCCATTGCCCGGATACTCGATGAAGCTGAGATTGACGTCATACTTGTTGGCGATTCAGCTTCAAATGTAATGGCGGGCTTTGATACTACCCTCCCGATTACTCTCGATAATATGATATATCATGCTGCTTCAGTTGTAAGAGCAGTAAAAAGAGCACTGGTTGTTGTTGACCTTCCTTTTGGTACTTACCAGGGAAATTCCAAGGAGGCTCTGGTTTCGTCAATAAGGATTATGAAGGAAACCGGTGCTCATGCAGTTAAGCTTGAAGGTGGCCAACAGGTTGTTGAATCGATTGAACGTATATTGTCAGCCGGGATACCGGTAATGGGGCATTTGGGACTTACTCCGCAGGCAATACATAAATTCGGAACGTATGTCGTTCGGGCCAGAGAAGAGGAGGAGGCCAGAAGGCTTATGGAGGATGCAAGGCTGCTTGAAAACACCGGATGCTTTGCAATTGTGCTGGAAAAAATACCTGCAAGGCTCGCAGAGGAAGTTACTAATAATGTACGGATACCAATTATCGGTATTGGAGCCGGTGGCAAAACCGACGGACAAGTCCTCGTTCTTCATGACATGCTTGGAATTACACAGGAATTTTCTCCACGGTTTCTTAGAAGGTACCATAATCTTTATGCAGAAATAAAAGGTGCTGTTCAGAACTACATTACTGATGTAAGAACTCAGGACTTTCCTAATGAAAAGGAACAGTATTAATTGAATCATCGGAAATTAAATAATTCTAACAACAATAACAGGCTTGCAAATGGTTGAGGTTCTCTATGAAGATAATCATATAATTGCTGTATATAAAAAAGCTTCTGATCTGGCACAGGGTGACAAGACAGGTGACCCTTCGCTTGATGATGAAGTAAAGAAATATATTGCAAGAAAATATAACAAGGGCGGGGAGGTTTTTCTGGGTGTAGTACACAGGCTTGACAGGCCTGTCAGCGGGGTGATCCTGTATGCACGAACTTCAAAAGCGCTAAGCCGGCTGAATGAAATGTTCAGGACCAAAGATGTAAAGAAGTTTTATCTGGCAATAGTAAAGGAAAGACCTCCTGAAGATGAGGGCTT
>JBBRVC010000162.1:0-6257 GCA_038247205.1 Bacteroidales bacterium | reverse complement strand
GGCATTGATTAAGGATGATTACCTGTTGAGATACGTTGGAACAGTAATACCCGATCTTTACACTGATTTTCCGGAAGGTCGAAAGCCTCTGTTTGAACTTTATAATATCAGAATTGATCCTGCTGAAACAAATAATCTGGCTCTGGAAATGCCGGAAAAAATAAAAGAGCTTTCAGCGCTTTATTATAAGAAAGCAGATTCCTTTATTCCGCCGTTTAGTTCAAAAACTGAAAAATGGAAGGAAATTATGCCTCAGGTAAATAATAACTAAAATTCTTCATCAACTGACCATAATTTAAATTGATTCTTAATAGTGGTAACCATCAGTCTGTTAATTTATTAACAGAACTTAGGTGCGGTACCATTTAATGCATACATATATTTATGTATATATATCAATAAAATATGTTTAGTTTTTTCATAATTTTGCGCTTTCCATCATAACTATAGCTATGACCAACAGGAGAGAATTTATAAAAATGTCGTTCTTGGGAGCTGGTGTTCTGGCAGCAGGAACCAGCGTTTATGGTGTTGTAAAAGCATTTTCTTCGCCTGAAGAGGTTAAAAATCTGACTGTTGATCTGAAAAGAACTCCCACTTATTGTGAAGTATGCTTCTGGAAATGTGCCGGTTGGGTTTACAAAACTTCGGAAGGTAAAATATGGAAGATTGTTGGCAACGATGATGACCAGCATTGCAATGGCAGATTTTGTCCGAGAGGCACCGGTGGCGTAGGAATGTATTTTGATGAAGAAAGACTTAAAACGCCTTTGATTAGAGTTGAGGAACGGGGTAAGCAGGTATTTCGTGAAGCATCATGGGACGAAGCCCTTGGTATGATCGCTCTTAAGATGAAGGATATCTCCGTGAAATACGGACCTGAAAGCATGGCACTGTTTTCACATGGTTCAGGAAGTAGCTATTTCTCAACTTTATTAAAGGCTTACGGTTCGGGGAATATTGCAGAACCTTCGTATGCACAATGCCGCGGACCCAGGGATGAAGCATTCATGGCAACATTTGGTGAAGAGGTTTATTCACCTGAGATAACTGATATACGCGATACCCGTTGTCTGGTTCTCATTGGGTCACATCTTGGTGAGAATATGCATAATGGTCAGATTCAGGAGATGTCAGCTGCAATTGATAAGGGGGCAACTATTATTACAGTCGACCCAAGGTTTTCAACAGTTGCAGGAAAATCAAAATTCTGGCTTCCGATAAAACCGGCCACAGATATGGCTCTTCTCCTTGCATGGATACATGAGATTATCTATAAGGAATACTACGACAAGAAGTATGTAGAAAAATATTGTACCGGCTTTGATAAGTTAAAAGAGCATGTAAAAGATATGACTCCGGATTGGGCTTATGGCATAACAACAATAAAGCCAGAGCTTATCAGAAATACCGCAAAGGAGATGGCTGATGCATCACCTGCAGTAATTGTTCACCCTGGCCGGCATGTTACATGGTATGGCGATGATACCCAGCGAATCAGGGCTGTTGCAATACTGAATGCACTACTCGGATCATGGGGAAGAAGGGGTGGCTTCTACAGGCCCGCAAGATTTGAATTACCCACAATCGAAATTCCAAAATTCACCGAACCGGCAAAAAGCTGGCAGGATGCCTTTCCGGGGAAATTTCCTTTGGCAAGTTCTCCTGTTTCAAATGCTCTTGTTGATGCTTCAATCCCTGAAAATAATCCCGAATATTCAATTAAAGGATGGATTGTAAATGGTACCAATCTTATTTTCACCATCCCTGATCAGGCTAAAACATTGAAAGCCATTCAGAATCTTGATCTTATTGTAGCCATTGACACAATGCCGATGGAGATTACAGGATGGGCGGATGTAATCCTGCCAGAGTGTACTTATCTTGAAAGATATGATGCTTTACGCGTTAGCCCGCACAGAAAACCCGGTATAGCACTGAGAATGCCGGCTACCGACCCTCTTAATGAAACCAGGCCGGGGTACTGGATTGCACGAGAGCTTTCCATGAAACTTGGTTTAGGCAGTTACTTCCCGTTTGAAAAACAGGAAGATCTTCTCGACTGGCAGTTGAAAAAAATCGGATCATCACTTGAGGAAATGCAGCGAATCGGAGTTAAAAATTTTGAAAGAGAGGCCGATGATTTGTATTTTGCTGAAAATGAGGAAGTAGAATTTTTTACCGATTCAGGCAAAATAGAACTGTATTCAACTTATTTCGAACAGGCAGGTTTTGATCCCTTCCCAAAATATACCCCTCATGCTGAGCCGGATGAAGGCTTTTACCGGCTGATCTATGGCAGAGCACCAATGCATACATTCAGTCGCACATCCAATAATCCTAATCTTACCGACCTGATGGATGAAAATACTCTCTGGATGAATCCTAAGGTAGCGAAGGAATGGGGTATTGTTACCGATCAATATATCTGGTTAAAAAATCAGCAGGGAATTGTCACTGATTTTTCCATACGGGTAAGGGTAACCGAAAGAATAAGATGGGATTCCGTATATATGGTGCATGGGTTCGGCCATAAGCAGATTCAGATGAAAAGATGCTTTGGGCGGGGTGTAAGTGATACCCAGCTTATTACAAATGTTATGGTTGATCCGATTATGGGAGGTACCGGTATGAGAAGCAATTTTGTTACTTTTTTAACTGATAAAACAGAATCGGAGGTGGCTTCATGAGGTATGCAATGGCCGTTGATACAAGAAAATGCGTAGGCTGCAGCGATTGCGTTGTTGCATGTCAGACAGAAAATAATGTACCAGTAGGGTATTGCCGCGATTGGGTTGTTGAGGTTATGGATGGCACATATCCACAGCTTGAAATGGAGATCAGGTCGGAAAGATGTAACCAGTGTGTTAATGCCCCTTGTGTAAGATGCTGTCCTACAGGTGCAAGCCATATTGTTGACGGTGGGATTGTTCTGGTTACCAAAAATGAATGTATCGGGTGCGGTGCATGTATTGCATCATGTCCTTACGACGCAAGATATCCTCATCCGGATGGCTATGTTGACAAGTGTACATTTTGTGAGCACAGGATAAAAAAAGGTGTATCCCCGGCCTGTGTGGCAGTATGCCCGACAAATTGCATTTATTTCGGAGATCTTGACGATCCCAGCAGCGATGTTTCGGTAGTAATAAAAAAGAGGAAATATAAGACTCTCATCAGTGAAGCAGGTACAAACCCACAACTGTATTTTTTAATCTGATGCATAATAACAAAAATCTATGAAAGAAGAATTAATTATCAGTGGCAGATTAAATCATTTCGTTGATCCTCAGCTGAATGTCTGGCATTGGCAGATCCCATTATATCTCTTTCTCGGGGGAATGGCAGCCGGTATACTTGCCATTGCAGCACTCTATTTTATAAGGGGAAGGGAAAAAGATTACAAAACAGCTGTAAGGATAACGCCTTTTCTTGCTCCGGTACTTTTAGTGCTTGGATTGATTGCTCTTTTTATTGACATCAGGCATAAAATGTTCTTCTGGCAACTTTATACCAACATAAAACTGCAGTCACCTATGTCATGGGGTGCCTGGACATTACTTGTAATAACCCCGGTCTCATTCATATGGAGCGCACTTCATATTAAAGATATTTTTCCGGGCTGGGACTGGAAATATAAATGGTTGTTTGATCTGGAAGCTTTTTTCAATAAATATAAGATGACACTGGCATGGGTTATGCTTTCTTATGCGATAATCCTTGGGATATACACAGGAATATTACTTTCGGCGTTTAATGCGAGGCCGCTCTGGAATACTTCAATCCTCGGACCACTCTTTCTTGCTTCCGGATTGTCTGCCGGTGCGGCAGCAACACTTATCCTTTCAAGGGATAAGGCTGAAAGAAAACAATTTGCAAGGATTGACCTTGTGATAATCGGAATTGAACTCTTTCTGATAATACATATGTTCATGGGATTTCTTGCCAGTACACAGGTTCAGATAGAAGCTGCAAAAATGTTTCTTGGGGGTCCCTATACAATGTCATTCTGGATCTTTGTTGTGATAATTGGAATGATATTGCCCTCAATTCTTGAGATAATGGAGTTAAAAAAGTTTCATATTCCGGCAATATTGCCGGCCATTCTGGTAATATTTGGAAGCCTGATGCTGAGATTCATTATTGTTTATGCCGGACAGGTTAGCAGATGGCTTTATTGAGGAGGGAGGAATGAGTTTTGAGGTATGAGGAAAATGTGAAATCAGGTGAGGTTTTGAAGAAATAGATTGATATAAAGATTAAAAAATGGTAAAATCGAACGAACTAAAAAAGACTAAATACCTAAATCCGTATATCGGCGGGGTATTATTGGGTATTGTACTTCTGGCGGCAAATTTTGTATCAGGCCGCGGGCTGGGTGCAAGCGGAGCCATAAAAAGTACAGTTGTATCTGCAATGACTATTGTTGCACCAGTCGTAAGCGAAGGTTCAGGATTTGTACAGGAATTCAGGGAATCTCATTCCGGAAATCCAATGAAGACCTGGCTGGTTTTTGAAATGCTGGGCGTTGTTGTCGGCGGGTTTCTGTCAGGTGCAATTGCAGGAAGATTGAAATTCAAAGTTGAGCACTCTCCAAAAATTACGTCCCGCAAAAGATTGATACTTGCTCTCTCAGGGGGTGTACTCTTTGGTTTCGGTTCACAACTGGGCAGAGGATGTACCAGCGGATCAGCGCTTAGCGGAATGGCTGTGCTCTCCCTTGGAGGATTTATTACAATGATGGCTATTTTCGGTACGGCTTTCGCAATGGCATATTTTTTCCGGAAAAACTGGATTTAAAGATATCGGACAAAAGCCCCGGAGCATGAGCACAATTGAATCAATAATATGATATTAACAAATTTGAATAAAAGTCAAAAAAATGGGACCATTAGCAATCAACGAAATAATTTCTGAGAATACGAATCTTTTCCTGGCGTTTATAATAGGAACCGGCTTTGGATTTGTTCTTGAGCAAAGCGGTTTTTCCTCAAGCAGGAAGCTTGCAGGCGTTTTTTATGGATATGATACAGTAGTTCTGAAAGTATTTTTTACTGCTGCAATTACTGCTATGCTCGGATTACTCTTCTTCAGCCTTTTCGGCTGGGTCGATCTAAGCCTGATATATATTAATCCCACCTACCTCACTTCAGCTATAATAGGTGGCATAATTATGGGAGCAGGTTTTATTATTGGCGGATATTGCCCTGGAACCAGTTTCTGCGGAGCCTCAATAGGTAAAATTGACGCATTGGTTTTTATAGGAGGACTTTTTATAGGTGTTATTATCTTCGGCTTAGGTTACAATCTATGGGATGGAATTTATATGGCTAAATACCTTGGGGCTCCCAAAGTAAGTGAATCGCTTGGACTTACCGATGGATTTTTCGGATTGCTTTTGATAGTCATTGCATTATCAATGTTTTGGGTAGCAGAATGGGCTGAAAAAAAATTTCCAGGAAAGGAATATTAAGATCAGTAAAGAATTTTATAATTTTAAAATATTAATAATCGGGCAAAATGAAACCACGTACATTACTAGCACTGTTCATAATCCCAATGGGACTAATTATTGCAGCAATACCACAGAATAAAACACAGCCGTATAAGCTTACTGCTGAGGAATTATTAAGCGAAGTCAACACCCGCACGCAATACATTACTCCTGATGTAGTGGCGGATATGATCATAAAGAAAGATCCTTCACTAAACCTTATTGATGTCAGGAGCCAGGACGAGTTTGAAAAATTCAGCCTGCCGGGTGCAATTAACATACCCTCTGCCGACTTGCTATCAGAGAATTACACTGATATTCTTAACCAGGATATTAAGATGAATGTATTCTATTCAAATGGTACTCTCACTGCTAATGAGGTTTGGATGGTACTCAGACAACTTGGTTATGAAAATAATTATGTTCTCGAAGGCGGATTGAATTATTGGTTTGAGGCTATTCTTAATCCTCAGAAACCGGAATCGACCAGTCCTGATGAAGAATTTGAAAGATATGATTACCGCAAAAGTGCAGGCATGGCACTCGGTGGTGGCGGAGTCATCCAATCAACTAATAGCCAGGGCAGTACATCGGCTAAACCTGCTGTGAAATCAGTTCCAAAAAAGAAGAAAGCAGCCGGTGGGTGTTAATCTGTCAGGATATTGACACCTTCTGTGAATAAATTTAAGTAATTCATAGGTGACTATTTCGCAATTGATGTTTATATTTGATTAAATAATCAATCAGATATGAAATCTCCATT
>JBBRVC010000161.1:0-6276 GCA_038247205.1 Bacteroidales bacterium | reverse complement strand
TCCCTTCTTTGTCCTTATAGAATCTCTCTTTGGTTTTTAGAGACTTGACCCTTAGATTTTCCTCCATCGGATGGAGCACTTCAGGAATGCCTTCTTCCATTTTATCGACAGATCCATTTGAGAACATCATATCTCCGATGCTATCAGGATATAGTTTCATATTAATCCTGGGGGATATCTCATCATCAATGCTTAACCTGAGCATCTGCGAAAGTAACTCCTTCGTATCAGACGATGTTTCATCCAGCTGGCTCTGAGTAGCAATTCCTGACATAACCAGTGTCTTTCCGAATGCAAGAATTGAATCCTCCTGCTGCCATGCTTCAATCTCTTCTTTTGATCTGTAAGAAGAAGCATCAGAAGGTGAGTGTCCGCTTATCCTGTAGGTCAGTGTGTCGAGTAAGACAGGGCCTTTTTTATCTTTCAGTATCTGTTTTTTTCTCCTGAAAGCATCAATAACAGCAAGGGGATTATATCCATCAATACGTTCAGAATGCATCATCTCCGGATTGACGCCGGCACCGACCCTGGCCAGAATATCATAACCCATTGTCTCGCCCATTGTTTGTCCGCCCATGCCGTAAAGGTTGTTCATAAAGTTGAATATAAGAGGGAGTCCGCCTTTATATTCACCTTCCCAGAGTGTTTTATACTGATCCATTGTGGCAAAGGTTATTCCTTCCCAAACAGGACCACATCCCATTGAAGCATCGCCTATATTACAGACAATTATTCCCGGCTTCCGGTTGATTTTCTTATAAAGAGCTGCTCCGACTGAAATATCACCTGACCCGCCTACGATAGCATTGTTAGGATATATTCCGAAAGGAGTAAAGAAGGCATGCATTGATCCGCCCAATCCTTTATTGAACCCATTCTCCCGGGCGAAGATCTCGGCAAGAGCTCCATATAGTAAGAAATTGACTGCAAGTCCTTTAGTGTTTCCCTGATATCCTTTCTCCACAACTTTTAATGCAGAACCTCTGAAATAGTTTTTCATTACAGCATAGAGAGTGTCGTCATCAAGGCGATGGATGGCAGATAATCCTTTGGCAAGTATCTCGCCATGGCTCCGGTGCGATCCGAAAATATAGTCATCAACCTCAAGGGTATATGCCATCCCAACAGCCGCAGCCTCCTGTCCTATAGAGAGATGAGCAGGCCCCGGATGATTATATGGAATTCCATTATATTCGTTGGTTGTCTTGATTAGGTTCAGCATGTTTTCAAACTCCCTGATTACGACCATGTCGTGATAGATCCTAAGGAAATCTTCATTGGTGAATATTTTCTTTTCCTCTTCAATGTTTTTGTTGTACTGGTTTACAGGGATTTTCCCGAATTCAATAAATTTCGGTTTTCTGATAACCTTCGGATTGATGTTTTGACTTTTTGTCATAATATCTGGTCTTTGACTTTTTCTGTTTGTTTGTTTTTTCCGGAGTCTCTAAATTTTCAATTCTGTTTGTCTTCACATTTTGAAAACTTCAATCTGATCCCTGATCTCCCTGAGGAAGATTGTAGCCGGTCCTCCATCTATAGCCCTATGATCGTAAGTGAGTGATAATCCGATATATGGTACAAAACCGAAGATGTTATTACCCAGGTTTGCGGGCCGGTTGATTATTGTGCAAATTCCCAGTATCCCGGCCTGTGGAAGGTTTATTACGGGTGTGAACATCTCAACTCCATAATTTCCAAGGTTAGATACTGTAAACGTGGCTGAAGTGCTCTGGATCAGTTCAGGATTTATGCTTCCTTTCTTGCATGCATCAGCAGCTGATTTGAGTTCTTTCGACAATTTTGCAAGATCCATGTCGTCGGCATTTTTTATTGCCGGGACCATCAGGCCTCGTGGTGTATCAACGGCAATTCCCAGGTGCACCCTATTATATGTTTTTATTATATCACCTGTGAGATGGCTGTTTGCCTCAGGAAATTTCTTTAACGCCCTTATTACACACCAGCAAATCATGTCGTTAAGTGTAATATCCTGCTGGTTTTTTCCTTTGGATATGTTCTCTTTTATTTTTTGTCTCGCTTCAAGAATCAGCCTTGCATCAGCACTCATATGATGTGTCAGCTGGGCAGAATTCTGAAGTGAAGAATACATTGCTTTTGCGATGATTTTTCTTACATTACTCAGAGGCTGCTCAGTGTATTCGGCCAAGGTTGATGAAACGGTGCTATCTGGAGCAACTGAGCCGGTTAAAGATTTCTCTATATCGATTGTAATAATCCGTCCGTTTGGTCCGGAACCTTTTATGTATTCGTAGTCAAAACCATTGGCATCTGCAAGTGATCTGGCCCTGGGTGAAATTCTTATCCTGCCGCCTTCTTTTATTTGATCCGGACTCCCAGCAGGTGCCGGAAATCCTTCCGGATGAAGACTTTCCGATTCAGTGGTATCAGTTAAGGATGCAGGAGCAGCTTTTACGTGCCCCGGGTTGTACTGTACAGATGATTCACCGGATTTTCCGATTACAGCAACATTGACCAGCACCGGAACTTCTGCCCCGTCACCAAAAAAAACATCCAGTAAAATACCATCCTCGGGTGATTCAAGATCGAAGGCAGCTTTATCTGTTTCGTATGAAAAAATGATATCTCCGGAGGAAATACTTTCTCCTTTTTTCCTGAACCATTTGGTAATGATACAGGTTTCGACCGACTGGCCCTGTTTTGGCATTATTATAGCAGTTGCCATTTTATATAATTTTTGAGTTTATTCCCGGATTTGATTTAATAATTACCGCCAATGAGTATACAGATAAACAGAAAACCTTAGATATGTAGAGTTTCATTGAAATTTCTCTGATTATTAACTTGTTACTATAAGTTTATCAAATATAATTTCTAAGTTAGTGATGTTACTATAAATCAGTAGGTACAAACATATGATATTTAACTTGTATTTACAAGTTAAATTTATATATTTACATAAAAATTTGAGATATGACATCGGACAGACCAGTTCCACAATACAGAAAGTTATATGAAATACTACGTAAGCATATAACTGATTGTATTTATAAAGAAGGTGACCTGTTGCCATCGGAGAATGAGTTATGTCAGATATATGGAATGACAAGGCCGACGGTACGGCAGTCATTGAGTGCTCTTGCAAATGATGGCTATATCAGAAAACATCAGGGAAAAGGGAGTATTGTTCATAATCTGCCAAGGGAAATAGGAATACTTTCGGTTTCAGGAACTACCTCAGCAGTAGGGGACAGGAATCTTCAGACAAAGATCATCGTAAAGCCTGTTTTGATGCCATGGCCGGAGGATTTTGTTTTTCCGCTTTCAGGACTTGAGAAGGATTCGGGTTGCATCTACATGGAAAGGCTCAGATTACTGAATGATGTTCCCATATTTTATGATATAAGCTATATAGCTAATATTAATCTACCGAGGATAACTTCCCGGCAGTTCGAGAATAATTCACTTTTTAAGATTCTACGTGAAAAATATAATATAGAAATAAAAGGAGGTGAACAAAGGATAAAAGCAATTCCTGCAGATGCAAAGACAAGTCGCTTTCTTAAGCTTAAGAAGGACAAACCTGTATTGCATCTGGAGAGGAAGATGGAGACCAATATTACCGGGCTATTCCTCTATTCATCAATATTTTGCAATACTGAGAAATTTTCTATATTCGGAAGATTCTGACTCGGGTAATATTTTCTATCTTTACTATTAAAATTATATTAAACATTATGAAAGTACAGAAAAAAGTATGGTCAAGGCGCCAGTTTATCAATTCTGCAGTAATCGGAATGGCTGGTATTGCTATAATCCCGGGTCTTAAGGGTTGTAAATCAAAACAGGATGATGGCTCTATCAGGCTTGGATTTATAGGGCTTGGTCAGCAATCAATGTTCCTTCTTAACGGGTTCCTCCAGATTCCTGGAGTTGTTGTTGTAGCCGGTTGTGATGTTTACGGCCGCAAGCGTGAGCGTTTTGAGAAACGGGTAAATGCATTTTATGCCAAAGCAGCCAGGGAAGTTGAAATTGAAACCTACGAGAGGGACACTGATCTGATTAAAAGGGATGATATCGATGCAGTTGTGATAGCTGTTCCCGACCATTCTCATGCAATGATAGCAATTGCTGCATGTAAGGCCGGAAAAGATGTTTATCTCGAGAAACCAATGACATTTACTATCAGGGAAGGACAGGAGTTGCGCAAAGTAGTGCGCGATACACAGCGTGTTCTGGCAGTTGGAAGCCAGCAGAGATCTGATCCTAATTTTCAGCATGCAGTTAAGCTGGTTCAGGATGGAGCACTGGGAAAAATCACCCTTGTGAATGCTTATGTTGGCGCTCCTCCCACACCATATGATCTGCCCGAAGAGACTATACCTCAGGATCTTAACTGGGATCTGTGGCTTGCATCACTTCCCGAAACTATTCATTTTAATAATCAGTTGAATCCACCAATATCCCTTGATCCGGAAGAGAATGAAAAAATCTGGGGCGCATGGAGATGGTATAAAGAGATGGGCGGCGGATTTACAACCGACTGGGGAGCACACATGTTTGACATAGTTCAATGGGGCCTCGGAATGGACAGGAATGGTCCGGTTGAGGCTTCTCCGATTGGTGATGGCAGTTTATACATGACATTTAAATATGCTGACGGGACAATAATGACATCTGAGCCTTTTGATGAGAAGAAATCAAAAGGAGTTAAATTTATTGGAGAGAATGGCTGGATTGAGGTTGCAAGGGATTTTTTCAATGCCTCTGATCCGAAATTTCTTCCTCCTTCCGGAGCGGAATCAGATCCGAATGTACCATATGAAACAAAAATCCCGCACCAGGTTAACTTCATCGAATCGGTCAGGGACCGCAAAGATCCCATAGTTCCTGTTGAGATTGGTCACAGCAGTTGCACTGTATGCACACTTGGGAATATCGCTATTGAACTTAAACGTACGGTAAAATGGGACCCTTTGAAGGAAGAATTTACTGATGATGCCGACGGTGAAGCTACAAGACTCATGCATTATGAGTACCGTAAAGGATGGAAGCTTGTTTAATGTTTAGTTAGATATATACAACAATATAATTTAAAGAAGCTGTTTTATTCCTAGGGCAGCTTCTTCTTTTTTAATATAAAAAAAGGAGGCCGTCTTTTCAGACGGCCTCCGGATTAATTTGATTAGAATCAATCAATTCTTTTTACTTTGATGGCTACCGGTCCTTTTTCTCTCTGTTCAATTTCAAATTCAACAGTCTGACCTGCATCAAGTTCGGTATGTGAAACCTCTAAACCAGATCGGTGGATAAAGATGTCCTTATTATCTTCAGTCTGAAGGAATCCATATCCTTTTACCCTGTCATACCATTTAACAGTACCTTTCATAGTTCGGAATTTTTAGTTTCCTACCTGTAGCTGTCCCTTCTGTTGCCACCACCGCCATTGCTTCCACCGCGACGGTCGCTATCTCCTCCACCTCTGAAATTACTTCTTTTGTCAGTTCTCTCGATAGATTCGTTCACGATAATGTTTCTACCCTGAACCTCAGCACCATTAAGCTCTTTAATAGCTTTTTTAGCTTCTGCTTCATTCGGCATCTCAACGAAACCAAATCCTTTACTTTTTCCTGAGTACTTGTCAATAATGATTTTAGCGGTTGTTACTTCGCCATACTCTTCAAATAGTTCTTTTAATTCTGCTTCATTCATTTTAAAATGAAGACTTCCTACGTAAATGTTCATAATTCAAATATTAAAATATTAATAAAACAGTATCAAAGGTCAGCTATTTTTTTTAAAACAAAAAATATCTTTTATAATATAATGGATTTTAATATGTTTTAGGGAAGGCGCCAGTTTATTCAAGATTTTTTTAAATATGATTAAACAAATTTTTGAGTGTTTAATACAATAACATGGATTAATAAAGATTGTTCAGTTTCATAAAAAAATTATCAAAAAAACGAAAATTTTTCAGGTACATATTATTTTCTTACCCTGATATAAATATGTTTGATATTATTCTGGCCTGATTCTCTTTCATCAATCTCAAATTCGAGAGATCTGATCAGTGGGGTTAACTTGGCAAAACCAAAATTACGGGGGTCAAAATCAGGTTGTTTTTTAAGTATCAGGTTGCCAACATCTCCCAGATATGCCCATCCATTCTCATCAGCCAGGTCAGTTATTGAACCGGATATAAGTATCTTAGCTTTGCTCAGTGGCGTTTGAGTGTCTTTTTCCTCTTCTTTCTTCTTTCTGTGAACAGGTCTGCCGCTTCTCGGCTTTACG
>JBBRVC010000160.1:0-6404 GCA_038247205.1 Bacteroidales bacterium | reverse complement strand
ATTATCACCGGCAAATCCCATTACAGTAATATGTTCTTTTGAAGCGTAATGCGCAGGATCTGATAATATGTGCAGCAAAATAACTTCTGCGTTCATGGCATTAGCAATTGAAAATCCGGCCTCGGCCACAATTTGTGCTGTTGGAGCATAATCAAGTGAGATCAATATTTTTTTCATCTTTTTACTTTTAGCATTATTTTCATGTTTCAACAATAAAGTTTAATAGCAAATTGTTTGCAGCCAATTATTGAGTAAGTCTTACACTGTCAATAAGATATTCCGAATCACCATGCCAAAACAAAGAACTATTTCTTTGCAAGTTCTTTGGCCTGACTAACCCAGTTATCCTTCTCTATGTAACCAGGAATAATTTCCAGTACCTCGGTAATAGTTTCTATATCTGTGTGTGTAAGTTTGCTTATTTGATCAAAAGTATATATGCCAAGCAGGTTCAGTCGTTCCTCAACCCATAGTCCAAGGCCGTCAATAAGAGTCAGATTATTAGCCTCATGCTTATGGGCAAGGCCTAACCTGTCAAAGTAAATTCTTCCCTGTCGGTCTCTGATGCGCTTAAGAAGTTCAGACTTATTGCCTGCTATTCTCTCGAGTTCATTTGCCTGATAGACCCATTCATCCCTTTCAATTCTTCCCGGAAAATATTCAATTGCCTCTGTAACCGAATCAATATCTTCTTTGTCGAATTTGCTGATCTGCATGAATGTAAAAATATCCAGGGCAAATAGTTTTTCCTTAATCCATCCGCCAATACCACTGATTCTTGTCAGGTCATCAGCCTGCTCTATTTTTGCCATACCTATCCTGTTATAAGAAAAGGATTTTTTTCTGTCGCTTATCCTCTTGAAAAGATCCGTTCTTAAATGTTCATCCTGAATAAGTTCTTTTGCCTGGGCAACCCATTCATCCCTTTCAATTCTGCCATAAAAATAAATTATTGCATCGTTGATTGTTTCAATATCCTTAGGAGTGAACCTGCTTATCTGTTTATAGGTATAAATATCAAGTGCATATAGCCCTTCTTCTATGAACGGACCTATTCCGCTTATCATCTGGAGATCCTCTATGTCTTCTTTCAGGGCTGTTCCGAAACTTTTGTAATTGAGCAGATGCCTGCTTTTTGCAATATTAACCAGTGCCTTTAGATCTTTTACTTCAAGCTCAAGATTTTCAATTGTTTCATCCTTTTCGCTAACACTTTTAAGCAGTGTGCTTATATCTCCAATCTGATTATTCAGTCTGTCCTTTTCATTTTCGATTACCTTAATTTTTTTCTCATAAACTGACTTATAATAAAGCCATGAAGTCAGGTAACAGATTATCCCGGCTCCAAGAAGCATCATTATTATTTCCAGTGTAGTTCCCATTTTTGTCTGGGCTAGTAGAATTAATAAATTATTCATGATTTCATTTTATTATAGTTATTACTGTTCTCCTGTTGTTAGCTCTTCCTTTATCTGTCGAATTGTCATCGGCAGGCTCTTTTTCACCCTTTGATTCCATAACGATCTTATCTGCAGGCAAACCTTTTCTTTCGAAATAATTCATCATTGTCTCGGCTCTTCTGTATCCAAGTGCCTGATTATATTTTTCTGATCCGGTTGCATCGGTATAACCCGTAATTGCCAGGTTGACTTCACTATTCTGTTCAATATATTCTTTTGATCTGTCAAAGTAATTGTCTGTTGAGGCATCATGAGTGAAATCAAATTTGTCGAATGCGAAATAGACTGTAAGTACTCCAGGGATTTCGGCCATTTTCTGAACCCCCGTAGTGGTTAAGGAGTCGCTGAAATATTCTGGTTCTATACTAATTGCATCAACCTGAATTGTTTCATTGTTGTTACAGAATTGTTTTATTTTGCACACATAGTAATAGGTTGAAGCCGCAGACCATGTAAAAAATGAAAGAAATCCGATTAGTAAGATTCTCATTGTTTTTTAGTTTAATTATTGCTTTAATAAAGTGCCATTTATTTTAATTGTTTAAGGAATTGTTTTTCTGAAAATCCGGACTATTCTTACTATTATCGCGATAAATGTAATAATGATGAGTGTTGTTATCATAATATCAGTTTGCTGGGGTTTATAAAATGAAACCGGAAGTAATTATCATAAGGAAAGAGGTAGCAATGACTGAATTTCTATTTGATAATTTTCTGATTAATAATTTATGAACTAGTGTAGTACAAAGGTAAGAATCATTATGCTTTGATCTCTTACATAACTTTACAAATAAGTTGCATCATTCACACATTATCGGAAAGTCAACAGGCTTCAGGCAAGGGGCAAGAGGGTGGTCCCTAAATGGTCATTCAATGGTAAAACAATATTTTCGGTTTGACCAGGCTTATGTTTCTGTGCTAAAGAGATCACTGCAGACACTGTGGTATGTTTTGGAAATACCGGATCAGTTATGGTTTGGTGGCTAAGGGACTTCTTTAAGTTGATATTCTGCTGAACAATTAGATTTAAATACTCTTTTTTCTCCATTTACATTGATCTTTACGGGTTCGCCCCAACCTTTCTCAAAGCCGATCCTTATTCTATTTTGGTTGATCTCAAGTTTTATCCAGTGGCTTCGGTAGAGGATTTTGATTTTCATGTCTTTAATTTCTGCAGGTAATTGTGGATTTAGCCATAATTCGTCATCCCTGATTTCAAGACCCGTATAGCATCTGTGTATTAAATCAACTGTTCCGGCCATGGCCCCGAGATGAATACCTTCAGGAGTAGTCCCTCCCTGAACATCTTCATAGTCGCTTACAAGTGCTTCCTTAAAGTTGGCCCATGATCTCTCCCTGTCTGAGCGGGCATATACCCAGGAAAATATGACCTGGCTTAATGTTGAACCATGCGAAGTAATTTTCTGATAGTATTCAATGTTCTTTGGTATACTGGATGGTTTAAAATCATAGTTTAACTGTTTAAAAAACTTCTCGAGCTGACTGGAAGAAAAAAGATAGAAAAGCATTAATACATCTGCCTGTTTTGCAGCTTTATAATAATTGGGTGAATCGTTCTCCTTTTCTAAAATACGGTCGAGTCTGATGGATTCGCCATACTTTTGCCTGTATTTGTCCCAATCCAGGTCTTTCAGCTCCTCGAATCCCTCAAACTGCATAATAATGTCATTATCTTTAAAAGGAATGTACATCTTTGTTATGATTCTCTTCCACTTTTCAATGTCTCTTCCTGTAAGCTTTATTTTATCAGACAATTCTTTCATGAATTGCCTGTCGAACATATCCATTATATTCAGTGCGCATTGTATTACCCATACGGCCATAAAATTAGTATAGGCATTGTTATTCAATCCGGGTGAATCTGAATCCGGATATTTGGTATGATATTCATCGGGACCTATGACACCCTTAATTTCATAACGGCCTCTTCTGTCATTAAATTCAGTGATGCTCGACCAAAACAAAGCTATGCTCAGGATCAATTCCGCTCCGTAGTTGCCCAGGAATTCCATGTCTTTTGTAGCCTGGTAATATTGCCAGGCGTTATATGCTATAGCTGCATTAATGTGACGCTGTAAAAAAGTATTATCGGGTATCCATCGCTTTGATTCGGGATTCAGATGAATGGTCTGGCTCTCTTCCCTGCCGTTACTGCCGCTTTGCCATGGGAACATAGCACCTTTGAACCCGTTTGTGAGAGCTGCTTTCCTGGCATTTTCAAGACGCCGGTATCTGTACATTAGCAATGACCTGGCCAGTCGGGGTGTATGTAGGACTATTAATGGAAATATATATAACTCATCCCAGAAAATATGGCCTCGGTATGCTTCACCATGCCATCCCCTCGAGGGAACTCCAATATCGCATCCGATACTATTTTCAGAAACTGTCTGATATATATGAAATATATGTAACCTGAGTATCAGGAGATCATTATCATCGGTCGTTACCTCCATATTATTATGTTCCCATATATGCTCCCAGGCAGATGTATGATGCTGTAAGATATCCCTGAAAGAATGAATCTGGTCCAATTTACCGGTGGCCTCAGTCAATGGATCACTGATAGCAAAATCTCTTGATGTATATAATGCTGCCATTTTCTCAATTCTTACAGGCTGAAGGGCGGAGCAGCCTATCTTGATGTCCTGATAGATGAATTTCCTCCCTTTTCTTAATACCCGGTGGACATCCATCTCATCTTCATTAAGATATACTTTTGTTGATACTGCCTGGGCCATTAATATCTTTGATTGCGTTGTCTGGCTTGTTAAATAAATATTCATGTTATCTGTGACTCCATTTTCAAGAATATTTAAATGCTTATTGTTAAGATCTTTGTAGCGTTCTACACCGGAATTTGTTACAGTGCCTTTAATTCCTGACCTAATAGTGACTTCATTAGTCCAGTTTTCTGGTATAAGTGTCCATTCTATGCCAGCTACATGGGGATCATCCATGCTGACAATCCTGCGGCTGATCAATGAAGTCTCACGTCCAAGGGAGTCACGAAATCTTATTCGACGTTCAAAGATCCCATCCTTTAAATTTAAATTTGTTATATAATTAAGGATTTTTACTTTTTTTAAATCAAACCACTCTGATTTACCAATCCGGAATGTCAGAAATAACCAATTTGGCCAGTTAACAAGATCTTCATTTTCGATCTCTCTTTTACGTATCTTTGAAACAGTCCTGTTATATCCGCCGGCTAAATATGTTGCAGGATAATTATAGTTATTGTCACTGCATTCTTCCATGGCTCCCCTGCATGCAAAGTATCCGTTTCCCAGAGTACAAAGAACCTCTCTGAGAGGATGTTGTTCAGGACTCCAGTCTTTATATTGTACTATCCAATTTTCCATTTGGTATTATTTCAAAGTTTCTGAAATCCATTTCAGGAATAACCCAACCTGGTAGGGATTTTTAAGTTTATAACTTGCTGCCGTTGCGTTCCCGTGTGAACCCACAATAATGCCCAATCCGTTATCTTTTAGTCTGTTGAAAGCATCTTCGTCGGTTACATCATCGCCAATATATACAGGAAGAATATTCTCCTTATGCTTCAGATCCAGATTTTCAAGTATCCAGGATACAGCTTCCCCTTTGTCCCAGTTAGCATCAGGTTTAATTTCCATAATCATTTTGCCCAATCCTTTCTTTAAACCGGGGTATTTATCAATAATCTCATTGACCTTACTGTTGATCCTGGGAATATCTTCATCTTTTACATTCCTGTAATGTATCCCTATAGCATATCTTTTTCTGTCAATCTGTATACCACCTATCTTGTCAAAATCATCATCATATAATCCTTTCTCAATCTTGTCCATCACTGGAAGTATTTCCTTCGATTTTGGATGTTCCATATATAATCCGGAAGGCCCGCTTATCCGAAATCCATGACTGCCGGCAAAAATCAGATTATTGATATCCACTTTTTCCTTAAGATCATCCATGTCTCTGCCGCTTACAATTGCCACTTTAAATCTGGCTGCACACTCTTTTAAATTGTACCTGATCTCTTTTGGTAAAACAGCATCTTCAGGGTGGCCAACAATGGGGGATAGAGTACCGTCAAAATCAAGGAAAAATACCGGAGTCCTGTTGCGAAGAATATTTTCAACTTCTGTCTTGTGTGAATATAGCAGAGGGACGGAGGGTTCAAAATAGGGGGCTAGTATAGAATTATTGATAAGATCTATCTGTTCAAAGTTTTCAATTACTATATCAGCGCCATTTTCATAATAAGTACTTTTTACACCCTCCCTGCAAACGCCTACAACAAGCGCAAAATTACCTTTACAGCCTGCCTGTACACCTGATATGGCATCTTCGAACAATACGCACGATTCAGGTTTAACCTCAAGCGATTTTGTGGCCTCAATGAAGATGTCTGGTTCAGGTTTCCCTTTTAGTCCCAGTTTTTCTGAGATGCGACCATCTACCAGAGTATCAAAAAGATCTTCAATATTTGCCCTGTGAATAATTTCTCTGCAGTTTTTACTCGATGAAACTACAGCAGTTTTTAAGCCGTGAGATCTCCAGAATTTTATCTTTTTTATTGTATCATTATAAGTTTCAACTCCCTTTTTTGTCACCAGATCCAGAAAAATATCATTCTTTTTATTTCCCAGGCCACATATTGTTATTTTATCAACAGTATCATTGACAGATCCAAAAGGCAGGTGAATATTCTTCGATTCCAAAAGGCTCTTTACGCCATCATACCTGGGTTTAACGTCGATATATTTTTTATAGTCCTCATCAGTCACTTTATCGTACTTATCTGGCAGGCTTTCCAGGAAGCTGTTAAACATTTGCTTCCATGCTTTTCTGTGAATTCTGGCAGTTTGTGTCACTACACCGTCCATATCAAGAATCATAGCTTTCATTTTATTTACTTCCATGTTCATTGTGTAT
>JBBRVC010000159.1:0-6465 GCA_038247205.1 Bacteroidales bacterium | reverse complement strand
TCCTTTCCTTTTGTTATCATTATTTTTCTGGCTTCATCCGAATTATTTGGAATAATGCCATCAAGTATTGCCTCTCTGATTGCATTTTTTATGATACCCACCTGTCTCCCGGGTTTGATACCAAAGGTTCTTATTATCTCACTTCCATCGATTGGAGGTTGAAAATTCCTGATGGCATCTTTTTCTTCAATTTCTTTTAATTTAGTTCGAACATGTCTGAAATTTTCAAGATGTTTAGTTTTCTTTTCGAGATTTTTTGAAGTTATATCAGCTTCACACAGAAGCATAAGATCATCAATGTCATCTCCGGCTTCAAATAGCAATCTTCTTATAGCAGAGTCTGTTACTACTTCCTGTGATAGGGCTATCGGACGTAAGTGCAAATCAACTATCTTCTGTACATATTTCATTCTGTCGTTAAGTGGAAGTCTTAACTTACGAAAGATAGAAGGTATCATTTTTGATCCTAAATACTCATGTCCGTGAAATGACCAGCCTGTCTCAGGAATGTATTTTTTGGTCAGGGGCTTTGCTATATCATGCAGAAGTGCTGCCCATCTCAGCCATATATTATCTGTGTATTTGCTGATATTATCAAGGACTTTAACTGAATGATGGAAATTATCCTTATGTGCTCTCCCTTCTTTTTTATCAACGCCTTTAAGATTGTCAAGCTCAGGAAAAATATATTTCAGCAAGCCAACTTTCTCCAGTAAGAGAAATCCACGGGACGGATGATCACACATTAACATTTTAGTTAGTTCACTGGTAATCCTTTCAGCCGACACGATTTTTATTCTTTCGGCATTTTCTGCAATAGAGGCTTGAGTTCTTTCTTCAATAACAAAATTCAATTGAGCGGAAAACCTTATCGCCCGCATCATTCTGAGGGGATCGTCGGAGAAAGTTTTATCAGGATCCTGCGGAGTCCTTATTATTTTTTCCTTTATATCATTCAACCCTCCGAATGGATCAATAAAATCTCCGTATGTCTCCTCATTCAGGCTAATTGCCAGAGCATTTATTGTAAAGTCTCTTCTCCTCTGATCGTCTTCCAGAGTACCATTCTCCACAACCGGTTTTCTGGATCCACGATCATATGATTCTTTTCTGGCTCCAACAAATTCAATTTCGCAGTTTTCATACCTGAACATTGCTGTTCCAAAGTTTTTAAATACGCTAACCTTTATGGAAGGGCCAATTTTTTTAGCAACTTTTCTGGCAATTTCAATACCGCTGCCAACAACTACTATATCAATGTCCTTTTCGGGATGATTTCTTTTAAGGATGTAATCTCTGACGTATCCGCCAATTACGTATGCACTTACTTCCTCACTGGTAACTACCTCAGAAAGAATTTTAAAGATTTTGTCATCGAGACATATATTCATATATAGATATGACAATTTGTAAAATATTCCTGACAAAGTTACAATTATTACTCAATTTCCCCTAAATTACCTCTTAGAGTGTATATGGCATAAAGGTTGCAATACTTTAAACAAAGCGATGTAAATGATGTTTTAATAAAAAAATATTATGGTAGAGCATTTAACAAAAGATACATTTTTAAAAAAGGTGTTTAATTACGAGACGAATAAAGTCTGGAAGTTTGAAGGTGAGAAACCCTGTATCATTGATTTTTATGCCGACTGGTGCGGTCCGTGCAAGATGGTTGCCCCGATACTCGAGGAGCTGGCTAAAGAATATGATGGGATGATGGATGTTTATAAGATTGATACTGAGGCTGAACAAGACCTTGCAGCTGTATTTGGTATCAGAAGCATCCCTTCACTATTATTTGTTCCGAAGGATGGGCAGCCACAGATGGCAATGGGAGCACTGCCCAAAGAAGCTTTTATTAAGGCGTTCAAAGATGTGCTTGGTGTAGAAAAATAGGCCATTGGTCAAAAAAAAACAAAATACTGTTATTCGAATGTAACATTTTGCTCTCTTCCTTCGTTTAAATGATAAAGATAAGAGTTTAAGGTATTTTCAAAATAGGTTTTTTTTCATGGATTTAGGTTTAGGGTAGTAAGTTTAAATCAGGACTTCGGTCCTGATTTATTTTTATACCAAATCCCTAAAAATACTATTTATTTCTTCCTCAGTTGTCTTTAACTTTTTCTGACACTGTTTTATCAGATCTGAAGCACGCTTTACCTCAAGGGAAAGTTTATCTACATCCAGTTCACCATTTTCAATATTGCGAAGTATCTTCTCAATTTCAGATACCGCATTGTTGAATGAAAATTCTTTTTTTACCATATCAATCTCTATTTCAGCTATATATTTTAAACTACTTTACTGCTCACAGTCCCATCACTGAATCTGGTATCAATAATCTCTCCTGATGAAACCTCTGAGCTTTTCTTTATGATTTTTCCTTTAATTGATGAAATTGTATATCCTCTTTTAAGTACATTATCGGGACGTACCATTTCCAACGTGTTTCCTAGCACTACCATTTTAAGACTATTACTTTTCAGGGAAGCATTTGCAAAAGACATCAGATCATGCCTGCCTCTGTTAAAAAATGTTTCCTTTTCAAGGGAGAATGCCTTAACAGAAGATAAGAGTCTGGATTTTTGATTAGCAGGAGCTATTCCTGCTTTGGTGAGGTAATCTTTTCCGATATTTATTGTCTCAATAATTTTCCCTGAAAGATCCTCCTTGATTTCAGCCAGCATCAATCTGGCTATCGGGACAAGGGTAATCCTGAATGAATCGAGTTTGTTTTTGTATTGTTCAACGATGGTTCGTGAAATGCCGGTAATTTCATTACTTAAGTCCATCAGATGATTCTCGGTCTCTTTCATGCGCTCGATAATAAAATCAGCAACGGCAGTAGGTGTTTTCATCGAAGCGTAAGCCACCATATCAATGACCGACATATCTTTATCGTGTCCGATACCTGTTATTACCGGCAGCGGAAACTGTGTGATATAATACGCAATATTATAGTTATCGAACCAGCTGAGGTCTGTCTGCGAACCACCTCCTCTAATTATAACAACGATGTCAAATAAATGCA
Organism: Bacteroidales bacterium; assembly: GCA_038247205.1. Classification (GTDB taxonomy): domain Bacteria; phylum Bacteroidota; class Bacteroidia; order Bacteroidales; family VadinHA17; genus LD21. The sequence goes on along the minus strand of JBBRVC010000159.1, from coordinate 3,431 downwards.
GGTTCAAAGCTACGCGGTCGAGAGATCTGATTATACTTTCTTCAGTATCAGAGCCTTGCATTACCGCTTCAAATAAATAAACATGAAATATATATCTATTGAAATTTCCGTTAAGATGATTCATGAAATCGGAATAGCCGGCAGCATTCTTTGAAGAGATAACTGCTATCCTTTGAGGTATAATAGGGAAGTCAGTTTCCTTATTCATGCTGAAGATCCCTTCGTCTTCAAGCCGCTTAATAATAAGCAGCCGTTTCATAGCCATCTCACCCAATGTGTAGGAGGGATCAATATCAGTAATGATGAGGCTTAAACCGTATACCTCATGGTATTCAATCTTTACCCGGATGAGAATTTTTAGCCCCTCTTTAAGGCTTTCTCCGGTAGTATTTTCAAAAAAAGAACTGAGAAACCTGAATCTTTGACTCCAGATTATCGCTCTTACTCTTGCCCTTACATTCTTTTCATTAGTGCTTTTCTCAACCAGTTCAAGATAGCAATGTCCGTTAAAATTCTCTTTAATCTCCATTATTTCAGCCGTTACCCAATACATATCGGGCAAAGCGATATAGAGAGAATCCCTTATAATAAGCTGTAATTCAGTTAGTGTCAGTTTTTCATTCATACTCAGTTATTAATTTTGATAACTTTATGTACAAATGTACCATTTTCGGTAATCAGCCTTACAACATACAGGCCTTGTTCCCGGTGCTGTAATTCATTTATCTTGAAAACACGGCCGGCGAATTGCTGAAAATTCTGTCTGAAAAGGACTCTTCCGGTGCCGGAAATTACTTCTATAATTAGTTTCCCGGGAGGCAGTCTGAAAGTTATTTCAAATGAACCAGTTGTTGGGTTTGGACTGATTACAAAATCACTAACCGGCATATTAGCATATTTTTCCTGGAGTTTTAGAAGAGCAGAGATCATGTCCGGTATCCCATAGCCGTATAACGGATCAGGGTTCTGAAACCGGTCCGAAGAGGAATGTAAAATGTTGATAATCTCACCAATACCGGCCTTAGGTACCGCCTGCATAAGGCAGGCTGTTATCCCGCTTAAGACCGGACACGAAAATGAAGTGCCATTGGCTGCAGCAATGACATTGGCGTTTAGCTGAACAGGAACGGCAACACCCATTGCTACATTATCTGGCTTTACTCTTCCATCTGCAGAAGGTCCTGAGGATGAGAAGATTGAAATATTTTTGTTTTCATCAACTGCTCCGACAGCCATAACACTATCCCCATCAGCAGGAGCGATAAGATGAATCCATTGCTTATTTCTCTCATTTCCTGCACTGTTGAAAACGAGTATTCCTTTTGAGCCAGCGATGTCCGCAGCCTTAGTTACAAATGCTGTATTTCCGTCCATATCGGAGTACTTGTAATTCATAGCCGGGTCGTCGAACTGTGAATAACCCAATGATGACGTTATTATATCAGCTCCTGCACTATCAGCAAATTCTGCTCCGGCAGCCCAGAAATCTTCTTCAACCGGAAACTCAGAACCTGAATCTTCAGTTCTTAAGAGCAAGAAATCTGCTCCGGGGGCTGTTCCCGCAATAACGCCCTCAATATTTCCTGCAAGAACAGATAAAACCGATGTTCCATGGTTATGATGACTATAAATCTCTTTATTGTTCAAAACAAAATCATAAGTGCTTCTTATCCCTTTCCGGTTTCTCAGATTTAATAATGATGAAGCATTATCAGTAAACAAAAATCCACCATCAAGAACAGCAATTAGTATATTTTGTCCGGTAAATCCCGACTGATGCAGGATTGAACCATTAATCATAGTCAGAGGACGGTCAAATTCCTGTAATGACAAGCTGTAATCAAAATCAAGTTTGTCAATTGAAGAACTCTTTTTTAATGAGTTCTTTACAATTTTAACACTTTGAACAAACGGAAAGGACAGTAGGATATTTAAATTAAATGGCTGAATTGATTTAAACAAGGCTGTATTCATCCATTTTGATGAGCAATGGTATTTTAACCCAAGATCAGAAATTCGGACAATATATTCCTTGGAAACAGGAATATCAGTTATATGCAGGGCGGAGATATTGGCTTTTTCGCGTCGTGCAATTGCTTTATCTGTAAGGAGTTGGGCAGGAGTGAACCCCGAGATGGTATTCTCACCCTTATCCCTGAAATAGACTCTGTAATAATACTGGTAGGATGTTTGACTATACAGAATACAAGGATTGGATAAGAGCAGCAGAAGGAAGGCAATTATCAGACCCTTTGATTGAATTATTCTGAAGGTCTTTATTTCCATATTATTCCGGTTTTTTCCGGATCTAAGATTTTTTCCTTATTATTTTCGAGTGAATCGAGAAAATTCGATTCATCAATTTCCATCTGTTTATTTTCGGTGAAGCCGGCAACATATTTCATCTCATACTTTAGAGTTCCATCTTCCTTATAAACCAGCCAGAGGCCTTCCTTCAGATTATTTTTGTACTCCCCTGTCAACTGAGGCTTCCCGTCTTCAAACCAGATTTCAAATTTTCCATTTAACAAACCATTTATATAATTGGTTCGGAGACTCATAACACCATTCATATAATATTGCGTCCATTCACCGTGTCTGACATCATTCACAAAGTTTAGTTTTTCTGCAATTTTTTCTTCGGGAAAATACTGTATCGAAGAGCCGTTCTTTAAGTTTTTTGAATAGTGTGATTCGGAGATAAGGTACCCATCAACATATTGTGAATAGAATTTCCACAAGCCCTCTTTTTTCTGGTTAATATATTTTCCACGTGAAGCCACGAAACGATTAGGATGATAGATAGTTGCATCAGCTTCTTTGCCATTATCACTGTAGATAAGCAACGATTTCAGTGTATTGTCGGGATAATATCTTTTGAATTCGCCAATCGGATGACCATCTTTAAAGAAACCCTCATAAATAAGCATATTTTTTTCCTTCATGATCCAATGCCCTCTTTTCTTGCCGGCTTCATCAGTTTGATTGGTTGCCAGGCCGACCTGGGAAAAGACCTCCATAGAGAAATACAACAGGATGAGAAGTATAATTATTTTGGATTTCATAAGTACAATAGTAGATGTATCTGCAAAAGTACGAATATATTACTTCACTGCTAATTGCCGCGTTGAATTGCATAAAAAAAGCAACAAAAAATTTGGCCTTTTGGTGGCATAAGGATGGGACGTTGAAACACAGATTGTTGACATAGAATAGAATATATTCATAAAAAATATTAGTTTTGAATTTCAATTTATAGCAGGTAACTATGAAAGTATCCCGGAACAAAATTGATGCATATTCGTTTGTTTAAAGCATTTATGTTAACAATTGCCTATATCACAACAATTAGTCTGTTTCTTAAAAGAACTAATGAGAAATAAGTTAAAATCGAATAACATGAATAATAGAATACTTCTGATTGTATTTAT
>JBBRVC010000158.1:0-6563 GCA_038247205.1 Bacteroidales bacterium | reverse complement strand
GATATCTTTTAAGGGTCGAAGCAACAAATAAAGCACTATACGAAAAAATCCATCCCCGTGATGGATCCCACAATTTCGAAAGACGTCTGAAATGTCTGAAAAATCTACAGGATATCGGCTACCAGACCGGAACAGGGGTGATGATAGGTTTACCTTTTCAGTCGTTGAATGATCTGGCAGATGATCTTCTTTTCATGCAAGAGTTTAACATTGATATGTGTGGCATGGGACCGTATATCGAACATGCTGATACTCCGCTTACTGAGCATGCATATGGACTTCTGCCTCTTAAGGAAAGATTTGACCTTACCCTGAAAATGATCTCAATCATCAGGATAATGATGAAAGATATAAATATAGTGGCAGCGACAGCCCTCCAGGCTATTGATGCTATTGGTCGTGAGAAAGCCATAAAGATCGGGGCTAACATAATAATGCCCAATATAACACCGGGCAAATACCGTGATAGTTATAAACTATATGATAACAAGCCATGTACGGATGATTCTCCAGAAGATTGCCAGAGCTGCCTTGAAGCCCGGATAAGTCTTGCAGATGCCGAAATCATTTACGGCGAATGGGGAGATTCAAAGCATTATTCCGAAAGAAGAAGTAATGTCTAGAGTCAAATTCACATCCTCCATAAAAAATAATTAATTAAATCAATCGTTTTTTTTGCATTTGAGCAAAATTACATTAGGTTTGAAGCCAGATATTAAGTAATGAGCATACTAAGGTTAAATATTAGCATTTATTATTACTATTATTATTGCAGGAATACGATGGTAAGTTCTGTAATAAATTAGTGGTTGAAACACACGATTTTACAAGATAGGCTTACCGGAAAACCGGTGAGCTTTTTTTTAAACATATAATCATTAACTAATCAAACCAATGGATAAACTTCAAAACAAAAGCACGGTAAAATTTTTCAGCGGGAAAAATATCCCACTTGAGATGCATAAGGTAAGGATAGTTCAGAAACTCAACCTGGTACCGGTTGAACGTCGGTTGGAAGCCATAAATGAGGGCGGGTTCAATTCCTTTCTCCTGAGCACAAGAGATATTTTTCTTGACATGCTTACCGACAGCGGGACAAATGCAATGAGCGATGAGCAGCTATCAAAGATGTTCGTAGCTGACGATGCATATGCAGGGTCACAGAGTTTTACAAAATTTGAAAAAAGTGTTCTGAATATCTTTGGAAAAAAATATGTCCTGCCTGTTCATCAGGGTCGTGCAGCAGAAAATATTATTTCAAAAACATATGTAAAACCAGGATCGCATGTTCCTATGAACTACCACTTCACGACTACTCTTGCTCATATTCAACTGAATGGTGGAACGGTGGCTGAATTATTTACCCCTGAAGCCATGAAGATTAAAAGCAGTCATCCATTCAAGGGAAATATGGATATCGTGCGTCTCGAAGAGTACATTTTAACCAGGGGAAAAGAGAATGTTCCGTTTATAAGACTGGAAGCTTCTACCAACCTTATCGGAGGCCAGCCCTTCTCAATGGCGAATATGAAAGATGTAAAAAAGGTTGCCGATAAGTATGGTATAATGATTGTACTTGATGCAAGTCTTATTGGTGAAAATGCATATTTCATTAAGAAAAGGGAATCGGGATTTGAAAATGTTTCGCTTTTAGACATCCTGAACCAGATGTGTGATCTGAGCGATATTGTATATTTCTCAGGAAGAAAAGTAAGTTCGTCTAGGGGTGGTGCAATATGCACAAACAGGACTGATCTTTATAATCAGATGAGAGATCTGGTTCCGTTATATGAAGGGTTTCTTACATACGGTGGTATTTCAATCCGCGAAATTGAGGCAATGGCAGTTGGCCTGGATGAAACGGCTGACGAGCAGGTTGTAGGTCAATCTCCGGCATTTATAAATCATATGGTTATGGAACTCGATAAGCTTGGGCTTCCTGTGGTTATGCCCGGCGGAGCACTGGGTTGCCATGTCGATGCCGGTCAATTCCTATCACATATTCCTCAGTCCGAATATCCAGCAGGCGCTCTTGTTGCTGCTTTCTATATTATCTCAGGGATCCGCGGTATGGAAAGAGGTACGCTGAGCAGCATCCGCGATGAAAAAGGCAACGATATACTAGCAGATCTGGAACTTATGAGGCTTGCATTTCCAAGACGCGTATTTACATTATCACAGGTTGAATATGCAATCGACAGGCTTAACTGGCTCTATCAGAACAGGAACCTCGTAGGCGGATTAATATTTGTTGAGGAGCCACCGGTGCTAAGGTTCTTCACAGGCAGGCTTAAGCCTGTAAGCAACTGGCCCCAAAAGCTAATGGAAAAATTCCGCGCTGATTTCGGCGACAGCCTGTAATTCCAGGAATGCATCTGCGATATTGATTTAAATTAAGAAATATTATGATTTATTGCAGAAAGTCTTTTCGTAATCAATTTTTATTGTTATTTTTGTAACAGTACTTTTTCTGAGAAACGGCTGACACCATTTCGAAGTATGTACTAAAATATTTAAACGCATATCCAATCCAAAAGAGCATCTGATGGAAAAGAGAATTGGTACTATTACGATCTTAATCAAAGGCAAAGCCTCGGTCCCCGCGGTAAATAATCTGCTATCCGATTTCAGTGACATTATCCTTGCCCGCCAGGGGTTGCCGATCCACCATCGCAATATTCATGTTATCTCTCTTATTATAGAAGGTACTACCGAAGTTATCAGTGCTCTTACCGGTAAGATTGGACGTTTACAGGACGTTGAAGTAAAATCGATACTTACAAAATTCAAGGAGGAGCAACAAAATGAACAAGAGCGAACGGAACAAAATCTTTATTGACAGGGATAAACTATACTCACTGATCGAAGGTGAAATTCCAACTGAAAGCCAGGTAAATACGATACTGAACAAATCACTGAAATTCAAAGGATTAAACCTCGAGGAAGTGGCTGTTCTACTGCGTGTTGAGGATCCGGCAACAGTTAGAAAGATAATGAATACCGCCCATACTGTAAAGGAAGAGATTTATGGAAAGAGGCTTGTAATATTTGCACCAATCTATACCGGTAACGCCTGCATAAATAATTGTACTTACTGTTCCTTCAGACGCGACAATAAACTCATTAAGAGGAAAGTCCTGAGTATGGATGAGATCGCCGGAGAAACACGGATGCTTCTCCGTGAAGGGCATAAAAGAGTGCTGCTTATCTGCGGAGAAAGCAAGCTTAATGGCACCGATTATATGGTAGATGCTATCAGGACGACTTACGGGGTAAAAGAAAACGATGGCAGGGACTATGTCCGCCGTATAAATGTTGAACTTGCCCCGATGGAGGTTGAAGACTTCGCAAAGTTAAAAGCTGAAAACATCGGTACCTATGTCTGTTTCCAGGAGACATACGACCCCATTCACTATAAAGAATTCCATCCCGACGGCACGAAAAAGGCAGATTACGAGTACAGACTGACTGTTATGGACCGTGCAATGGAGGGCGGAATTAACGACGTTGGTATAGGCGCACTGTTAGGCCTGATAGACTACCGTTTTGAGGTACTCGCAATAATGGAGCACGCCAGTCATCTTGAGAGCGCATTTGGCTGTGGACCTCACACAGTTAGTGTTCCGCGTATTGAATATGCAGTCGGCGCTCCCCACTCCGAAAACATACCATCGAAGGTAAGCGATAGTGATTTCAAGAAGCTTGTTGCTATTATCAGAATTGCACTGCCTTACACAGGAATAATCCTCAGCACACGTGAGAACGATGCAATGAGGAATGAATTAGTCGATTACGGTATAAGCCAGATTTCTGCAGGTTCAAGGACCAACCCAGGATCCTATTCCCATGAGGAAGAACAGTCAGGGAGTCAGTTTACCCTTGGTGATCATCGTACTCTGGATCAGGTCATCTCATCGCTTGCCGACGGAGGTTACATCCCTTCATTTTGCACCGGTTGTTACAGGCAGGGCAGAGTCGGGCAGGATTTTATGGACCTTGCCAAACCGGGTCTGATCAAGAAATACTGCATGCCAAATGCACTGTTTACATTCAAAGAATATCTGCAGGATTTCGCATCACCGGAAACAAGGATAAAAGGACTTACCCTTACAGAAAAGCTTGTAAGTGAAGTGGAGAACAACGCATTGAAGAAGAGAATTTCAGGTAATCTCCTTTCAATCGACGAAGGAAAAAGGGATATATATTTTTAGTAAATAAGCTCTGATATCTCATTTTTCGCTAACCTTAGCTTATCCGTAATTTTGGTTGAAAAAAGATCTATTGAGCCGTGAATTTTCTTATGAAAAAGGAGCATTGTTTTGTCTCCTGTTCTGAAACTGTTGATCTCAAAGATGTTGAGAAGAACCTCACTTCCATGATCTGTTACTGTATTAATAATCACCATTCCCTTTGAACTGGCATTTCCGGAATTAACGGAAACGGCATAAATTCCCGGAGCAGGCAGCAGCTTTGATTCTTCGGTTATTAAGACTTCAACCAGTTGAAGAGGAAATGTCTTTTTCTGGTCAGTTATCTCTGCCGTAGTGCCGATAATTATGTAATAGTGATCAAGGTATGCATTGGCCCTTTGGATATAGCCCTCCCCGATTGCTAGACGAATTTTTGTTGAACTTACAGTTTCATGCTGTACTTCCTGTTCCGGGATCTCTTCGGCTTCAAAGTTGTACTTTTCCCGCCATTGCCAGAGTTGTCTGTAATCTCCTTCTTTGTTAAACCCGAAATGATGGTTGAAACCTGCCACAATTACCTTTGCATGCAAAATATTATGGAGAAAATCTCTTATGAACTCCTCGCTTGTAATTTTCGAGAACTCCCTTGTAAATTCAACTATTACAACATTTTCAAGTCCTGCTTCCTGTAACAAGAGAAGCTTCTCTTCTTGAGAATTAATGAGTTTCAGGGCTTTTCCGGCGCTTTCGGGATAAAGTACTTTTCGCGGATGCGGGTCAAATGTTATGAGAACCGATTCGCCATTTTCTTTATCAGCCAGATTTTTAAGTCTGTTAAGTATGGTTTTGTGTCCAACATGAACCCCGTCAAATGATCCGGTTGTTACTACAGCATTCTTTATCCCGCATGCTTCCTCAAAGCCCCTGAAAATCTTCATCTTTCCGGAACAACGCTAGATTGTATTTTCCTTTACAAAATATGCAACCTTTTCAATGGAGGTGATCATATCGTATTCCTCGAGATACGTTCCTGAGGGAACATTCAGGGGGATTGTTGTAAAATTCAGGATTCCCTTTATACCAAATCTGACTGATTCTTCGGCTATTTCCCTGGCATAATCGGGTGGAACAGTAAGAATCGCAATTTTTATATCCAACTCATTTACAATGCGCTGCATATCCTGATATGGATAACATTTTACTCCGGAAATGACTTTATTAATCTTCTGAGGATCGTTGTCAAATGATGCAACAATATTCAGTTTTGATCGTTTTCCCTTAAAATATCCGGCAACAGCTCTTCCGAGATTTCCAATACCGATTATTGCAACATTAAGGCTGCTTTCGGAATCGATTATTTTACCAATGGTATCAATCAGTTCCCGTACATCATACCCTTTCCTCTGTACGCTTGAATAACCTATAAGCATCAGATCACGCCTGACCTGAACGGCTGTAATGTGAAGGCGGGCAGCCAGGTCATGAGAAAAAATAAAATTTCTTTTTTCATTAAGAACTCCCAGAAGTGTTCTTCTGTATTCACTGAGTCTTTCAACTGTTTTTCCCGGTAGTTTTGTCATTTTTCAGGTATTGGTTAATGGTTTTTTTGGAAGTCTTATTGTAAATGCAGATCCTATATCGAGTGTGGAATCAACTTTGATGGTGCCATTATAAAGTTCAACAACTTTTTTAACAATTGATAATCCGAGGCCGCTTCCCGAGATATTTCTTGTCTTCTCGTTTTTTATCCTAACAAATTCAGCGAACAGATTATCTGTTTCGGCAATATTAATTCCAATTCCTGTATCCGAAACAATTATTATTACCTCACTTCCCGAATTATCGATAGTTATTTCAACTTTCCCGCCGCGCTTGTTATACTTTACTGCATTGGAAATTAGATTATTAAATACGATCTCCATATCTGAAGGATCAGCCATTATAACTGCATCGGAGCGTACGTCTAGATGAATTCCTACTTCAAGTTGAATGGCATATGGCTGTACGGTAATAATTGCACCGGAGGCTATCTCAGCCAGATCAACTTCCTGAATTTTTTCCTCTTTTCTTTCAAGGCGTATTTTGGTAAAATCCAGCAGATCCATAATCAGGTTTCTCATCCCCTGAATTCTCTGCAGTGACCGATCAATAGGTTCGGCATAATCTTCAATACGATCACCCGACTGTTTTTCCTGCATCATTCTGAGATATCCTTCGATGGCATTAAGGGGAGCTTTTAATTCATGGGAAAGAACTGAAAGGAACTGGTATCTTATCTTTTTTCCTTCCTGCCTGAGTTTATGTGTAATCCTTCTGAGGTACTGCTGTTTTGTAATGTTTTCAATACTCGATTTTAGTTCCTGCGGGGTAAAT
>JBBRVC010000157.1:0-6590 GCA_038247205.1 Bacteroidales bacterium | reverse complement strand
TTCAGGGGGTCAAAGCCGGAAAGTTGAACAGCAGGTCAAATCTGCGCTCCGTCTGGAGTACCGGAGTATATAATTACGGCAAGAGATCATTAAGATCATTTTTGATAGATTCAGGTTTTATAAAGGATAAGTCCTATTATCCTGAGTGGCAGATACAAAAAGATGCAGTATTGTACCAAAAATTCCTGCCAAACAATACATTTGATCAGAGAATCCACATTATCGGGAATAGAGCAACCGGGTTCAGGCGGTTCGTAAGAGACAATGATTTCAGGGCATCAGGAAGCCGTAAATACGATTTTGATCCTAAGAATATCGATCCGCGTTGCATTGAGATATCTTTTGCTATTTCAAAAAAATTCAATTTCAGTTCAATGGGTTATGATTTTATTTATGACGAGAATAATAACCCATATATAAATGAATTCGGATATTGTTTCGCTGATTATGTCATTGAGAAACTACCAGGATACTGGGATGATAAACTTTTATGGCATGAGGAGAAAAACGTACCTCAATATTATCAGTTGGCCGATTTTCTTCAGACCGACCTTAAATATGGATGCGATTAGTTAAGCATTAGGGTTGTTGGTTCGGGTTTGTGCATTTTTGAGTACAAATAAGATCAGTCAAAAAAAAAGTGAATAACAAAAATAAGTTTAAGAGATACCGGCTGCTGGTAAAAATCAGTCAGTTCACGGAGATTCCGCTAATTGTTCTGGGCTTCATCTGGCTTTTGCTTCTGATTGCGGAGCTTATATGGAACCTTACACCATTTTTAAGTAATCTGGTAACAGTTATCTGGATAATATTCATTATTGATTTTCTGATTAAGTTGATTATTACTCCGGACAATTGGGCGTTTCTTAAAAAAAACATACTTACCATTATTGCCCTCTTTATTCCGGCATTCAGGGTTTTCAGGGTTTTTTCAAGTATAAGGTTGCTCAGGTCACTTGGTTTTGTAAGAAGCATTCGTGTATTGAGAATAGTCGGCTCTGTCAACAGGGGAATGCGGGTGCTGGGAAGTACCCTTGAGCGAAGAGCTTTCGGATATGTATTTTTTCTGACACTGCTTGTTTGTTTTGTTGGTGCTGCTTCCATGTATGCTTTCGAAAGAGAAACTGGTGCCTTCAGGGATTATGGAGAAGCCCTTTGGTGGACTGCAATGCTGTTGACAACAATTGCAAGTGAATACTGGCCCGTGACACCTGAAGGGAGAGCTATTTGTTTACTTATTTCTGTTTATAGCCTTGCTGTCCTTGGTTATTTTACTGCAACCCTGGCTTCCTTTTTTATCGGTCAGGATTCAACAAACAAAGAAGGAGAAATCGCAGGATCAAAAACGATGGAGGAAATGTTAAAAGAGATGAAGCTGCTTACGGATGAGCTCAAAGATCAGGTTAAGAATAAACCAGAATAAGACTTTTTCTCGCTGAATCTCCCGGATGGCATTAAAATGCATCTCTTTTGTTGATGCCGGATCTTTCAAGACTCTTAATTGAACCTTGATGTGTGAAAAATGTAACTCGTTGTGAAAATTGTGCAACATCAACTTTTTAACATAAACGTACCTTTGTATTTTTATTATCAAGGTAATTTATAGTCGTACTGGCACAAGTGTTCATCCCGATATTACAAGATTATTAGTTTATACACAATAAATCGATGAATCTTTATGGATACTTTAATATACAACACAGAAAATATTGTTCAGCTACTTGGAGACTCCTCTAAATTTTTGTTAGAACATACATCTTCAATTATCCCACGCCGAAATCTTTATCTGCCAAATCCTGGAAAAACTCATCCGGGCATGTATGATGTGCTTTCTTCAGATCATCCTATAGATTTGTGCCGTTACAAGGTAGCTAACTGCTATATGGGCAAGATTGGATTAATTAATTCAGGTGGTGCCTCTTCCGGAGAAAGCGATTTTATTGAGGCTGCAAAAACTGCTGTTATAAATAAGCGGGCGGGAGGAACAGGATTGATCGCAGGCAGAAAAGCCTTTCAACGACCTATGGAGGAGGGGATTAAACTACTTCATTTAATCCAGGATGTTTATATGAATAAAGACATTACTATCGCTTAATGATAAAAGTGGTGGGTATGTAATTTCCAGATCCTAAGCGAATTTCGAAGTAATTAATACTAAAATGAAATGAGAAATACACAGATTACAAGAGGTTTTTTATCAGTTTTCATCATGCTTTTGGTAATATCCTCCCTGCAAGCGTGTAAGAAAAAGATTGAGTTTTCAACTTCAGCAGTTGTACCGGCAGCTGAAGGATGGGTAAAGATAAAAAGGGATAAAAACAACAATTACCAGGTTGAATTAGCCGTAATTCGTTTAGCTGATCCTAAAAGACTGACCCCTCCTAAAGCCATTTATGTACTATGGATTGAGACACAGGAAAGCGGACCGCAAAATATAGGACAATTAAAAACTTCAAGTAGTTTATTCTCTAAATCACTCAGGAGTTCATTAAAAACATTAACGCCACATAAACCGCTGGGCTTTTTTATTACTGCAGAAGACAGCATTAATATTAAATCACCTGGCAAACAGGTTGTGTTAAGAACCGAATCCATATAAGCTTCATTCTTATTCCGCTGGCAAGGAAGCTCGAGAAGTAGAGAAGAAAAGCTTCACACCCGGTTTGGCTTCCGGTTCCTCATTCTAAAATCTTTTGGAGATAAATTTGTATTATCCCGAAAATGTAACGTTGGATGAATGGGAAGCGGAGATAGTTCTTCCTTTATTTTCTACTTCACCTGTTTTACCTCCTGCAACAAATATTTTACTGCATCATGTGGAGCAATATCCTGAAGCTGGGTAAGCAGCAGGTAAAGTTCCTGCTGAATCATCCTGTCTTTTTTTCCATAATCCCAGATTGGTAAGAGTGTTTCAGCAAATAAATTTTCGAATGTTAATTCCTTTGTGAATATCCGTGCCTTTTTGTCTTCGCCCATAATTGTATTGTCAGGAAAATGACTCAATCTGAAGGTGAATAACCGGAATAAGGCCCTCATGCTCAATAAAGCGGTGCCCGGATCATTTACGCCCGGACTAAGTGCCTTTACAGCTACTTCTGTAAGCTGCCTGAAGCCGTATTGGTAGTTTTCTTCTATCGTTTCACTGTCTTGCAAAAAAATTGCATCAAGTACCTTTGTTTTAATCTCATCGGAGACATTTTCACTTGACTCAAGAATAGTGAATCCTTTTAAAATGTACGTTCCGGGAGAAGGTATTATATATATGCTGAAATCATGCTTAGCGCATAACCTGTTCAGGACAGTTTTATTAAATCCCGTGTAAATGGCTGATCGTTCAGCCTTGAGAAGATATCCATTTTGAAAATGAGGTGATTCTGCCGGTTCAGCCTCTAAAGAACAATATTTACCCATTGAGTCTCTTGTCTGATCATACGTTCTTCTGATTATTACTTCGTACCTCACTGATTGCGTGATATAATGAAGAAAATATATAAAAATAAACAGATCAAGTATTGTCAGAATGATGAGAAGATATGTGCTGAATACCGGGATCTGAATGCCTGAATCAACATCTCTGATAGTGCTAAGCAAAACAAGGGCATAAACGATCGTACCTATGTAAATACCCAGTACAACCTGCTGAAAACGGCCGCCGATCAGATTATCGAGTATACGGTTGCTCATCTGGATAGCTGTCTGGACAAGCACTAACATCACCATGGTAAAACTGAACACGGTTAGCGATACGATCCCTGTAACAATGGCTGTGGCAATATTCCGGGCTGTGGAGGAGTCCCGGAGTTTTAACCACTCAAGCTGTGATTTGAGTGATTTTCCTGTTTCAGAAAAGTCAAATGAAATACTCAGGATCGACAAGGCCAGAAACAACAACATGATGATTGCCGGGTAAAATGCAATGCTGTTGGTGATTTTGAGATATTGCTCTTTTAAAAGACGCTGGATCTTTATAGGAATTTCTTTCATTTCTCAGGCAGTTTATCACGGCATTTCAAAGTATGAACCCGTATGGTTTTTTGATCCTTTACAAATCTCTGTGTTAAACATTAAATAACCGGACAATGTTTAAATCTTTGTCCGGAAGCAGCATGCATATAGCGGGGCGATGGCTCAGGAATCTTGCTACTTAGAAATTAAAGTCTGCAAGGTTGCATTAATTATGTAATTAATTATCTGAATTGTGTAATAATTTAGGAAACAAGGTTTGTACCTTACTCAATTTCAAATAAGGTTATAGAGAATGAAGGTATTTTTGAGAATATCAGTTTTGTTGCTTGTCCTGATGATCTTTATTGTTATCATAACCAAAGCATATATTGAGCCAAAGTTTGAAAAAAAAATACTGACAGAATTAAATAGCGGATACACAAATTACATTGTCGGAATTGAAAATGTCAACATTGATATATTCAAGTCATTGATGGAACTGGATGGGATAACTTTTCATCCAGATCTGAAGCAACGGGTTTCCATTGATTTAAGTGGCAAAACAGGATCGATAAAATTTACAGGGATTAATCTGTTGAAAGCTATATTTAAACATGAAATCTATATTGATGAAGTAAGCATTTCAAGAAGTAGCTTCAATGGTAAAACTAATTCTTCAGACAGGCCGGTACAGCCAATAGTGTCGCCTCTTAAAATCGGCATTGGCAGATTACTTTTTGACCAGTTTGATCTCACAATGGAAAATGATTCTACAAGTGTTGATTATTCAGTAAAAGATGGAAGGCTTGAAGTATATGGTCTGCAGGTTTCAAAGCTGGATACTTTAGATCCCGGTCTCATTACTCTGTTCGATTTCGAAGCTGAAGAGCTGAAACTGGGCTCATCTCACAAAATGTATTCCTGGGTAATAAGGGGAATCAACTATTCCGGTACTTTGAACACGCTGGCTATTGACAGCTTTCTTATTAAGCCTGAGTATGAAGAATATGATTTCACCTCAAGGTTTAAATTCCAGAAGAATCATATCGAGGCGGCCATCTCTGACATTTATGTTCAGGATCTTTACCTCGATAGTTACTTCAGGCCAATGGTAATTGAAAGCAGATATACCGAGATCGGGGAAATGACTATGAAAGTTTTTCGTGACAAGAGAAAAGAATTCCAGCATCTGAAAAGACCAACATTTCAGGAATTGCTGTATGACATTCCCGCAACTATCAGGATAGATTCAATAAATCTGATGAAAGGTAAAATAACCCTTAAGATACATGAAGAAGAGGCAAAGGAACCTGGAATTATCATATTGAATGAGATTAATGCTAAACTTTACAATCTAATTAATGATACAATTTACAAAACAAAGAATGCTTTTTTAGAACTTAATGCTGATGCCTTTTTAATGGGTAAAGCAAAACTATCCATTCAATTGAAAGGAAAATTATTTGACAGGAATAATGCCTTTTCACTTAATGGAAAGCTATCAGCTCTGGATATAAAGGACTTAAATCCAATCCTTGAGAACAATGCTTTTATTTATGCATCCGGGAAAATAGATGTAATGAATTTCAGCCTGGATGCTGATAATGTTAAATCAACAGGAAAAATGACAATGCTTTATCAAGGTCTTGATATTACAGTAAAGGATAAGCGGACCGATGATACAACAGCCTTAAAATCAAGACTTAACACCTTTATAGCTAACAGAAGAATACTGGATTCAAACCCGGATAAGGGAGAAGAGGTAAGAGTGGGAACAATAGATTATGAAAGGGACCCCGAAAGATTTCTTTTTCATTATTGCTTCAGATCTATCCTGACGGGAATCATTTCAACTGTATCTAAAAACGAGAAGCAAAGCAAACGTATAATTGCAGATTAGCTGAACTCTCTATTTATAGCGGCAGATATCAGATTAATTGCTGAAGCTTTCAGTTATTTTGGGTCGTTTCCTTCCAATCCGGTTTGCTACACCTTCTCTTCGATTGTCAACAGCGAAACAATGTTTTCAGCCCGCTCTTCAAAGGAGATCGACAGGTTTTGAAAACCAGCCATCGTTAAATGTTTTGCGGTTCTTGTTGGACTGCTGAAATAGAAATCATTTGTGTTTATTTATTATAAAATTATCAATCAGGTATTTAGGTTTATTATCTTCAGGTACACTATATACTTTTACCTCCAATGAATTCCCATCAACAATGGTAAACATTGCAAAATGATGTGCAGTGCGGTCGCGGATGGCAATAAAAGGAGGCTGTTTATCCTGAAACAGTGGGAATGTATTGCCGATCTCTGACTTTTTGCCGCATGGACTAATTTTTAAAAACACTGTACCTTCACCTTTTTTGTAAATCACACTTTGGCTTGGATTATTACCGGGGTTTTCTGCATTTAGTCCCGAAAGAGGGAAGGTACGTTCATAATTCTGGTCATGTGAACAAATACTCAGATCGACGTTGTGTTTCCTGAATATCGGGTAAATCACATTGCTGATTTCGGGTTTAGAAGGATGACTGGTCCCAAAGGCAAAAATAGGTTCGTGGTGAAATACGACGATCCACTGGTTTCTTTTCCTGGCTTGGGCAAGGTCGTTGTCGAGCCAATCCAACTCTTCCTGATCGGGGAGG
>JBBRVC010000156.1:0-6609 GCA_038247205.1 Bacteroidales bacterium | reverse complement strand
TGATGCAGATGATGGTCAAAACCTATAATCAGGAGCTGGATGTTCAGCGAATTGATGCTGAAAAGGTTGTTGGCGTATAGGTATCGGATCGGTTTGTTTTTTTTAGTAGGTCATCAGAACTTTAGGAGTGAATGAAAAAAGTATTTTATTACGTTAAAAAGAAATTATAGCCAAACATAGTGTTTACAAAATAAAATTATTATAATGCAAGCAAAAAGTTCAAAAAACTATCTGATCACTGGATTAATTAATGGGTTACTGATCCTTTCAATTAATTCTTTTGGACAGAACCCGAATCCGGACGTCCCGCTGAAAAATGGAGTATTGCTTTTTAATTCGGGGTTTGAACCCGGTTCGCGGGTAGTTCATGGTACCGATCCTTTTACTTCTGATGATAATATTTTCGGGATAGATTCATCCGTACCTCCACCGAACGACTGGAGAAATAATGTTAACCTTGGAAGTTGGAACTTTCAATACCAACAGGGTGATACCACTCAAAGGAAATTAAGAATCGTACCCGATCCGGTTAATCCTGAAAATAATGTCCTTAGCTTTTGGGTCAGGGATCAGTGGGTTAATGCAGGTGGAAATACTGTTGGAAGAATACAGGCAAATTTAAGAACCTCGGATGAAGGTTATATTAATGGGATAAAAGAACTTTACCAGAAAAACAAAATGTTTGTGCATGAAGATGTGGCTGTATTCAATAACTATCTGAGTACAGGGAAATTTTTTACCATTTTGGAAATTTGGAATAACACCGGATGGGAAGAAGATCCCTATCGTTTCAGGATAGCAATCGGCATAGGTAAGGCAAAAAATGAGTCGACCGGAGATATCTGTTTTGTTGTTTATGGTCAGGATGAATTAAATTATGTAACTATCTGGGAAGAAAGAAATTCAAATATACCTGTTCCTGTGGGAGAATGGATTACCATGGAGTATTATATGAAAGAAGGGGACGGCCAAAATGGCCGGTTTTGGATGACTATGACGCGGGAAGGCGGTGAAAAGCAGGTAATATTTGATGTTCATAATTTCACCCACAATAGAAAGAACCCCAATCCGAATGGCATTACTTTTTACAACCCGCTAAAAGTTTATATTACAGATAAGGATGCAATGGCATTTCTTAAATCTCATAATAAGTCAATACATCTATATTTTGATGATTTTGAAGTATGGCGTGGAAATTTACCCTAAATTAATAGCCTTTGTCTCATTGCCGGGACAATAATCGACTAAAAAAGGCAATTTGGATTTATTTAGTTAAACTTAATTTTGTAGTATGAAACTTCAGTTATTCATTCTCTTTTTCGTATTATTTGGTTTTATAGCTTGTTCAGTTCAGGATAAAACATACATAGTAACAGGCCAGAAGGAATCTGTTGCCGAAGCTGCTGATGATCTGGCCCGTTACCTGTCAGCAACCTATCCCCGTCAGAAGTTTGAAGTAGTGACTCAACCTATTTCTGATAGTAAAAATATACTTTTGGAAATAGAGGAAGATGCCGGATGGGAAAACAATGAGGCCTTTAAAATTTTAGGTGAAGAAAACCGGCTTATCATAAAGGGTAAAACGCCCAGGGCTATTGCTTATGGAGTTTTTGGGTTGCTTAAGCATCTGGGTTGGAATTTTAATCTTTCTTTTCAGATACCTCCTGATAACCCGAAGCCCCTCGATTTTCTCTCGATAAATTTGGAAAACGAGCCACTGAAGGAGAGACGCATCCTTTTTAACTGGCATAATTTTATTAGTGGTTGTACGGGGTGGAATTATGAACATTGGGAACAATGGATTGATAATGGTTTTAAAATCGGGTTTAACACCATTATGGTTCATGCTTACGGTAATAATCCCATGCATTCATTTACTTTCAACGGTGTGGAAAAGGAGATGGGATTTCTTTCTACCACCCAACATGGGCGTGACTGGGGAACACAACATGTAAATGATGTACGGCTTCTGCCCGGAGGAGAAATTTTTGACCATTATGTATTTGGGAGTAGAGCTGCAATGGTGCCGGATGAGAAGAGGAGTCCTGCCGCAACTGCCCTGATGCAAGAGGTATTCAAACATGCAGATGCAAAAGGAATGGGTGTTTGTTTCTCTCTTGATGTGGACGTGTGGATGGCCAATCCGCAAAATGTCATTAACACCCTTCCCGAAGAAGCCCTGATAGAAATTGACGGCTACAACACGGTCAATCCCGACCATCCTGAAGGTAAAAATTATTATAAAGCGCAACTCACACAACTTTTCTCTGACTATCCGGAGATTACCATGTTGACTCCCTGGATTCGTCATCCGTCAAAAAATCCTACCCAAAATACCATTTGGTTACTCCATGAATCGGGGACCTTACCTCTGGAATGGCAAAAAGAGTATTTTGAAATCTTAAAGAATAACCCTGATTTAATTGATGAACGCCCTTACCCCGGATTATTTGCTGTCTCCAAAATTGTAAAAGTGTACCGCGAAATTCTTGATGAAATAAAACCCGAAGTTGAACTGTCATTGGGTTCCTGGGATCTGGATTTTCCCATCTATGCTGATCCGTTTATTCAGGAAGATTGCGGCTTCATCTCTCTGGTTGAAGATAATATATCTGACAACACCGGACTTATTGAAGGACTTGCCAGGGTTGCAGAGCGAAGAGATTTCCATATGATCGTTTGGGCGCAACATGACAGTCACCGTATAATGGGTCGTCCCTACATCCCCTTCCCCAATTTCAACAACCTGCTTGAGAAGATCAACGCCAAAGGATACGGGATAATTCACTGGACCACCCATCCGCTGGATTTACTTTTTACAAATTATGAGAACCAGGTTTGGGAAAATACAGCAAATGAGACGTGGGAAAAAAGTTCAGAGAATTTTGCTTTATCCATGTTAAAAAATAAAAATAAAAAGCTTGTGGAATATTATAAGGAGTGGTACTTCAATGCCCCAATGTTTGGCCGGGAAACTGAAGATTATTTTTTTGTGCCAGGAGTTGAATACCAGATGGAAGGTTATACATCATCACTGGAAGTTGTCGAAAAAGCAAAAGAAAGATTGAAGCTCTTAAAAGAGGTTAAGAAATCTGCTTTAAACAGAACAGGTTTGAAAGAATATAACTATCATCTGGGATTGGAAAAGTTTATTATCTCCTTTTTCAATAATCACCACAATATGCATCAGGCGTTTCAATTTCTGAAAGATGAAAAAACAGACGAAGCTATACAATATATAAAATTGACGCATCCTGAGGAGACAATTAACTTATTTTCTAAGACCATTTCTGATTTCGGTGCTACCAGAGGCGAAGAAGGCCTTCTGCTTTCGATGAATACGCGTTGGCTGCCTGATTATATTTGTATCAGGCAACGAGTGGGCATGGAACCGATAAGAATCAATTTTCAACCTACTTCACATGACCCTTTGGCACAGAAGCCTGGAAATTTTACCTATTTTATAGATTCAGACAAGAATTTTTGGCTCTCATTAGGTGAAAAAGAGTTAAACACGAAAGCCGCAACTAATGGCCAATTGCCTTTAAAAGATATTAACGACAGCTGGATTGAAATTGCCGGTGAAACAATAATACCTCTGAAAACAATGAGGAACCATAAACTTAGGGGTGGGGAATATGATCTGGTGTTGCACTTTGTCGGACAGAACAACGCTTGTAAGGTGATAGTAATGGAAGGTGAAAAAGAAATTTCTTACTTTACCGCAGGGAAATCCGGCACTGATGCAAAAGCAAAATTGGTCACAAGCGGGAGTGAATTGTCAATTAAGATTATACCGGAGGGTGAAATCGTGAAAGTGGCAGGTCTTATGTTAGCATTTAAGAATTAATTAAGAATATAAGTTATATTCACATGAAACATCATTACTTTTCAAAAGCATGCTTTATAGTCCTTATATTCATGACTATATCATTTTCACTAACTGCCCAGTTAGAATGGAAAACCTATTCTGATGTTACGATCCCCATCCCACCTGCGGAGCATCCGAGATTGTTTCTTAAAACAAAGGATATTGATGATCTGAAAAAACGTGTTACACATCCGGTTACCAAACCATACTGGGATAATTTAAAGAAAGATGCAAAGAGTAATGTGCAGATTCGTGTTGAAGTAAACTCAGCAGAGTATCTTATGACCGGTGATCAGCAGCTTGGTAGTCAAACCCTGGCTCTTGCTCTTCAGACACTGCAGCACTATACCTGGAATCCGGACAAATCTGATGTCAGCCGTGAAATTGGACGAATGATGGTTACAGGCGCTGTGGCGTATGATTGGTGCTATCCGTTACTTACAACAGAACAGAAATCAGCCTTTCATGTTGAATTTCTTCGTCTGGCGAATGCCCTTGAGTGTGGCTATCCGCCTGACATGGGCTGGATAACCGGACATGGATCCGAATGGATGGTATTCAGAGATATGTTGTCAGCCGGGGTCGCTCTATATGATGAGTATCCTGACATGTATCTGCATGTAACTCATGTTATTTTCAAATATGCAATTCCTGCCCGTGACTTTTGGTATTCAGGACATGCCTTTCACCAGGGAACATCCTATTCAGAGACCAGATTTAGTTCAGACCTTTATCCTCTCTGGATTTATGATCGTATGGGCGCAGGAAATGTATTCAGTCCGGAGCAGCAATATGTGCCTTATCAGTGGATTTATCTAAGAAGACCGGATTTAAAACTAATGGCAGGTGGTGATGGAGCATCCCGCGTTCCAAGACTCAGATCACTTCTTAGTGCGAGTTACTATAAAGATGGGTATATATTGGGCGACTACCTGCTAACCCCTGGCAGCCTTTCTATGGATAGATTATTTCAATTTCTCTTTACTGATCCTGATCTTGAACCTCTTCCTGCATCTGATCTGCCCCTGTCGCGTTATATGGGATTCCCTTACGGCTGGATGGTGGCAAGAACCGGATGGGATGCCAATACGGTTATGGCAGAAATGAAGATAAATAGTTATAATTTTAATAACCATCAGCATCTCGATGCAGGTACATTCCAAATTTACCACCGCGGCCCGCTTGCCATTGAATCAGGCAGTTATGAAGGAGGGTACCGAAGTTCACATATGAAAAACTATTACAGACGAACCATTGCTCACAACTCGCTGTTGATTTATGCTCCTGGCGAACAATTTAGGGTAAGTGGTGAAGATTGCAGTAATGATGGAGGACAGCATTTCCCAAATAACCGGAGCGAAGCCCGCACTCTTTCTGTTTTGACTGATCCTGCAAATGGCTATAAAACCGGAGAGGTATTGGCTCATGGATATGGCCCCTCCACACAAACTCCCGCATATTCATACCTTAAAGGAGACATCACAAAGGCCTATTCGGCAAAAGTTACAGACTTGAAACGTTCTTTTGTTTTTCTGAATCTTTTTGACAATCATATACCTGCCATACTTATTGTTTTTGACAAGGTGGTCTCTTCGAATCCCTCATATAAAAAATACTGGTTACTGCACAGTATGGAAGAACCCGGCATCAATGGTAATAACACTACCATAACTCTAAATCAAAGAGGATGGACCGGTCAGATGATCAACACCACTTTGTTACCTGAACCGGAAAATTTGGAAATCACACCTGTTGGAGGACCAGGAAAAGAATTCTGGGTGTTCGGTAAAAATTATGAAAACCCATCAATAAATCCAAATGATTTGAATTCTGAAGTAGGTGAATGGCGAGTAGAAGTTTCTCCTGTAACCCCTGCAAACGAAAACTACTTTTTGAATGTGATGCAGGTGATGGACAAAACCTGTAATAAGGAGCTGAATGTCCAGCGAATTGATGGTGAAAAGGTTATTGGCGTAAAGGTTTCGGATCGGTTAGTGCTTTTTAGTAAGACATCAGAACTTATTGATGAACCTTTTTCAATCTCATTTGCGGATAAAGGTACTTATAAGATATTACTCACCGATATAGCTCCTGGAACATGGCAGGTAAAGAAAGACGAAGAACTGTTTCTTCCTGCACATATTGTAAAAGAAGAAGATGGTATAATCTATTTTGAAGGCACAAAAGGATCCTACACATTTGAGAGATTATTATGATACATACAAAAAGTTTAAAAAACTATCTGATCATTGGATTAATTAATTTACTGATTCTTCCGCTGAAAGTGTACAAAATTCAATTATGGGTTATAAAAGTTCACAGACCATAAATGATGCAAAATCTTTGCTTCCAGACTCAATGAATAATACTCTATGCGTAGCAACAGTGCAAATGCACTCTTTACATGATTTAAAAGAAAATACAAAAAATATTTGACGCTATCTTTCGGAATTGAAAATTAAAAGTTTATAGTGATATTTACGCGGAAATTGATTATCAGGTATGCTCATCTATTTGTTTTAAAATGGATCGATATTTAAAATATTTTTGAAATGAAACAATTACTTTTATTTTTCTTTTTGTTTATCAGCGTATTCAGCACGACTCAGGGGCAGCCAACAAGCTCGTTTGAGCACGTAGTGATCACATCCAATAAGGATTTAACACAGGTTCGTACAAATGAAAAGGGGGAATTACTAATAAATGTATCTCCAACGGATGCTAAGAGATTTAAAGCC
>JBBRVC010000155.1:0-6628 GCA_038247205.1 Bacteroidales bacterium | reverse complement strand
TGGGCTTACTTTATATTTCTACCGATATTTCATCCCTAACGGGATTGTCCCGTAGGGACAAAATATTGGTAGTAAAATAGTTAGGGAATAACCCAAAGTCCCGTTAGGGACGATATATTATTTTACCGGACAACAGTGATTCTAAATATAATCCTGCCAAACCCGCGGATCCTCATGTGCAATAATTCTTTTGCGAATTTGATGGTCCAAGGAAATTCAGAGAAATTTTTGTACCAATTA
This sequence comes from Bacteroidales bacterium, assembly GCA_038247205.1. Taxonomy (GTDB): domain Bacteria; phylum Bacteroidota; class Bacteroidia; order Bacteroidales; family VadinHA17; genus LD21. The sequence goes on along the minus strand of JBBRVC010000155.1, from coordinate 6,388 downwards.
ATGGAGAAAACTGAAAATAACTGATCAGGCCTTTCTTATAACTTTTAAGTTTTGCATAACTGTCACGTACTTTCTCCTTTTTACAGAAGATCTTTTGAAGATAAGGTTAAACTGCTCTTCAGTAAGGCTCATCCAGTCATCAGTTTTCATCCGGCTAAATACGGGAGAAAGATCAAACTCAGTAATTTTATGCTGCTTAGCCTTCCTATTCCAAGGACAGACATCCTGACATATGTCACATCCGAAGATTCTGTTACCCATCTTTACGGTAATATTTTCGGGGATCTCTCCTTTGTGTTCAATGGTATAATATGAAATACACTTCCTTGTATCTATTGTGCGGTTTTCATTTATAGCCTCCGTCGGACAGGATTCAATACAGATCCTGCAGCCTGTGCAATAATCGCCGCTAAATGGGTTATCGTACTCAAGTTCAGTATTGACAAGGAGTATACCTATAAAAAAGAATGATCCGATTTCCCTGTTAATAATTACCGAATGACGGCCCGCCAATCCCAGTCCGGCTTCCCTGGCCCATGCTTTCTCAAGGATGGGGGAAGAATCAACACAAGATTTTCCTTTTACATTTGGTATTTTGCTTACAATAAAATCCAGGATCTTATCAAGCTTATTTATAATAACATCATGATAATCATCTCCATATGCATATTTTGAAATCAAAGGAACTCCCCTTACCTCCTGCCTTTTGTCTGTATAATAATTGAGACCGGTAACTATTACTGATTTTGCACCGGGGAAGATAAGCGACGGATCGGTGCGTTTTTCAGTGTCCCTGGCAAGATAAGACATCTGTCCGTTCATCCCTTCGGAAACCCATTTTTGAAAAACAGGTTCATGCTCTTCAAGCTTCCTGACCGGAGCAACGCCACACAGGTCAAAGCCCAGCTCAAAAGCTTTAGCCTTTATCATTTCTGTAATTTCAATTTCCTGTGAAAGACTCATGATTGAATTCTTACAAAAATCCAAGCTCCAATTTGGCCTCCTCACTAAGCATGCTCTTGTCCCATGAAGGGGTGAAAGTTAATTTAAGCACACATTCTTTTACACCTTTAATTCCCCCGATTTTATATTTAACCTCTTCAAAAAGTTCTTCTGCCATGGGACAATTAGGAGCTGTAAGGGTCATGGTGATGTTTGCGTTATAATCGTCATCAACATTGATATTATAAATAAGTCCGAGGTCGTATATATTTACAGGGATCTCAGGGTCGTAAATGCTTTTCAGCACACCGACTATCCTGGTTTCAATTTCCAGTTGTTCTGATGCATCCATATTGGTTAATTTTTAGTTTTTGATCTGGCATCATATGCCATGGCATATAATTTCATCTGTCTTACCATTGAAAGCAAACCATTTGAACGAGTTGGTGAAAGATTTTGCCTTAGCCCGATCTTGTCAATAAAATAGAGTTCTGTTGCTAATATTTCCTCAGGTGTACGGTCAGAAAGGACTTTTATAAGCAGAGCCACAATACCTCTTGTAATAATAGCATCACTGTCGGCAGAAAAGGAGATCCTGCTTCCATCGTAGCTGGGGTAGAGCCATACTTTTGACTGGCAACCTTCAATCAGAAAATCCTTAGTTTTATACTTTGGATCAATTACAGGCAGATTTTTGCCAATATCAATGAGAAGGTTGTATTTATCCATCCAGTCCTCTAACAGTGAGAACTCCTCAATAACTGTGTCCTGTACTTCGTTTATTGTCATTTTATTCTACAAAAACATTTTCTTTACCTTTTCAATTCCCTCGGCCAGTATATCAATTTCTTCCATGGTATTGTAAAAGCATAGCGAGGCTCTTACAGTACCTTCAATGCCGTAATGCTTCATCACCGGTTGAGCGCAATGCGTTCCTGTTCTTACGGCAATTCCCATTTTGTCAAGGATTGTTCCCGTGTCGTATTGGTGAATATCATCAAGAAGAAATGAAATTGTTGCAATTTTCTTCGCTGCTGTTCCATATATCTTCAACCCCTTAATAGCTGATAATCTTTCTGTTGCATAACCCAGCAGTTCCTTTTCCCTTTTTTCAATGTCACTCAACCCCACGCTTGTCAGGTATTCGATTGATCTTGCAAGACCAATAGCCCCTGCATAATTCATCGTTCCGGCTTCAAATTTAAATGGCAACTGGTTATAGGTAGTTTTTTCAAAAGTAACTTTATCAACCATATCACCCCCACCCTGCCATGGTGGCATTTCTGAAAGCCATTTCTCTTTTCCGTATAGAACACCTATGCCGGTTGGTCCATAAATCTTATGCCCTGAAAAAGCGTAGAAATCACAATCCATGGCTGTAATATCCAGATTACCATGCTGAATACCCTGAGCGCCATCAACAAGTACGGGTACCCCAAGTGCATGGGCTGCTTTGATAATTTCATCCAGGGGCAAAAGTGTTCCCAGAGCATTCGAGGCCTGTGAAACGGCAACCAGTTTGGTTTTATCTGAAAGCAGGTTGAAATATTCTTCAAGAATAATTTCTCCACGGTCATTGATCGGAATAACCTTTAATGCTGCCCCCTTGCGTTCACAAAGCATTTGCCATGGAACTATATTGGCATGATGCTCAAGATGGCTAACAACAATTTCATCATCCTTATTAACATATCTCTCACCAAATGAAAAAGCAACAGCATTTATTGAGCCTGTTGTTCCCGAAGTAAAAATTATCTCCTCTTTGTGTGGTGCATTTATAAAGTCCCTGATTTTTTCCCTCGAGTTTTCATATGCCTCAGAGGTCAGATCGCTCATTGCATGAACACCTCTGTGAATATTCCCATTATAGGTTGTATAGACCTCTCTTACAGCATCAAGCACGCATTGTGGTTTCTGCGTGGTAGCTCCATTATCAAAATAAACCAGAGGCTTATTATAAACAGTCCTGCCCAGCAATGGAAAATCAGCTCTTATTTCGGAAATATTTTTCAATTTTATTATTAGTTATCACATTTAACCATACAGCTGGCACATCGTGAAAGTTCACCTTTAAGACGTTGCATTACAAGATTGTCCATTCTTTCACGCAGTGCTTCAACTTTTATATTCTGAATTACCTCATGGGCGAATCCAAACATCAGCATAAGCTTAGCCTCCCGTTTTTCGATTCCCCTTGATTGTAGATAAAAAAGAGCCTCTTCATCAATTTGACCCACTGTGGCACCATGACTGCATTTTACATCATCTGCATAGATCTCAAGTTGCGGTTTGCTATCCATTTTTGCATCGTCGGTAAGGAGAATGCTCTTATTTTTCTGATAAGCCAGTGTCCCCTGAGCATCAGGCCTTACAAGAATCCGGCCATTAAAAACACCCGTGGACATTTCGTCAAGTACACCTTTAAACAACTGATTACTGGTACATTTCGGTGAGGCATGATCAACATTAACGAAATTATCTACATGCTGAAATTTATCAGTGAGGTATAAACCGTACGAAAAGCTCTCTGCCCCTTCTCCGCCAAGGTAATGGTAAGTACTGTTGCGTGTCAGTCCGCCATGAAGTGTTATATTATTTGATGACGCAGTACTGTTTTTTTCCTGATGGATAAAAGTATGCGTGATCTTTCCGGCATTATTATGTTCGTTTTGCACCCTGATAATGTCAAAATGTGCGTTTTCTCCCACAAAAACCTCGGTAACCGCATTTGTAAGGAATCTTTTGGGAGAGAGAGTATGGTCGCATATAATAATCGAAGCCTGAGCATTTTTTTCCACAATAAAAAGATTACGATGCTGGCTGAAGATATCTTCTTCGGAGTGAACAAGGTTAACAATCTGGATAGGCTTTGTTAGAATTGTGCCTTCGGGCACATAAACAAATACTCCATCGGATGCCAGAGCGGTATTGAGATGTATCAGACCGTCAGTTTCGTTCTTTGCGTATTTATTGTAATGCTGTTCAATCTTTTCCCCGAACCTTTTCGATGCTTCATTCAGGCTTCCAACCCATATTCCTTCGGGAAGCATTCGCAGCTTATCGTTTATTGTAGGGTAAAAACCATTAAGCAGGACAATCCCATGAGTATCCAGGTCAGCAATATCACATCTGAACTCCTCGGCTTTTTCAAAATCCTTTATACCAGGCATGAAATAACTCTTATATTCATGGTTGAAGAATATATCAAGATTAGTGTATTTATATGCTTCATTTTTCTTTGTAGGAATACCAAGCTGACGGAATTTCTCAAGAGCATTCTCCCTGAATGAATTAATGTGGGAAGATGTATTACCTGCTATACCGTGAACGTTGTCCTGGTATATATCTGAATATCTTTCAATTAGATTTGGTTTGCTATTCATCTCAGATTGTATTTTCGACCTCTTTTTTTATCCAGTCATACCCTTTTTCTTCAAGTTCAAAAGCCAGTTCCTTACCGGCTGTTTTAACTATTCTTCCATCGAACAGAACATGAACCACATCAGGAACGATATAATCGAGTAACCTTTGATAGTGTGTTATTATGATTGCTGAGTTATGGGGGCGCTTAAGCTTGTTGACTCCATTGGCAACTATCCGTAGGGCATCAATATCGAGCCCGGAGTCTGTTTCATCGAGTATTGCCAGCTTTGGCTCAAGCATTGCCATCTGAAATATCTCATTTTTTTTCTTCTCTCCGCCTGAAAACCCCTCATTAACAGACCGGTTTGCAAGTTTGGAATCAATCTCTACCATTTCCTTCTTCTCGCGCATCATTTTCAGAAAATCAGATGCCGATAGCGGGTTCAGTCCTTTATGCTTACGATGCTCATTTACAGCTGTCTTCATAAAATTTACCATACTCACACCGGGAATTTCAATAGGATATTGGAAGCCCAGAAATATCCCCTCCTTGGACCTGTCTTCAGGAGCCATCTCCAACAAATCTTTTCCGTAATAAGTGACTGTTCCTCCGGTGACCTCAACAAATTCACGGCCTGCGAGAACCGCTGCTAACGTGCTTTTACCCGAACCATTCGGACCCATAATCGCGTGAATCTCACCAGGCTTTACATTTAAACTAATCCCCTTGAGAATATTTTTACCATTAATAGCAGCCTTTAAATCTTTAATAATCAGCATAATAATTTCAAATTTATTTCAATATCCGTGTATTAACCAACGCTTCCTTCAAGACTTATCTGGAGGAGCTTTTGCGCTTCGACCGCAAATTCCATTGGCAGTTTATTTAAAACCTCTCTTGCATATCCATTTACAATAAGACCTATTGCATCCTCTGTTGAGATACCTCTCTGGTTGCAGTAAAAAATCTGATCTTCACCTATTTTTGAAGTTGTTGCTTCATGTTCAACAATTGCAGTCTGGTTATCAACCTCAATATAAGGGAACGTATGAGCGCCGCATTTATCGCCAAGAAGTAATGAATCGCACTGAGAGAAGTTCCTTGCATTGGTTGCATTTTTCAGAACTTTCACCAGTCCTCTGTAGCTGTTTTGGCCCTGGCCGGCTGATATACCTTTTGATACAATGGTACTTTTTGTATTTTTCCCGATGTGTATCATCTTTGTGCCGGTGTCAGCCTGCTGATGATTGTTTGTAACTGCAACCGAATAAAATTCGCCTGTGGAATTATCGCCTCGAAGAATACATGACGGGTATTTCCATGTAATTGCTGATCCGGTTTCAATCTGAGTCCAGGAGATCTTAGAATTTTCACCTTTGCACAAACCTCTTTTGGTAACAAAATTAAAGATACCGCCCTTTCCGTTCTTGTCGCCCGGATACCAGTTCTGAACTGTCGAGTATTTAACTTCCGCATTATTTTCAGCAATTATCTCAACAATGGCTGCATGAAGCTGATTCTCATCCCGCATTGGGGCAGTGCAACCTTCAAGGTAGCTGACATAGCTTTCTTCTTCAGCAACGAGAAGTGTACGTTCAAACTGGCCTGTATTTGCAGAATTTATCCTGAAATAAGTTGAAAGTTCCATAGGGCATCTCACCCCTTTTGGAATATAGCAAAACGATCCATCGCTGAATACTGCCGAGTTAAGCGATGCAAAAAAATTATCTGTATATGGAACGACAGTACCCATATATCTTTTAACAAGATCGGGGTACTCTTTTACAGCTTCGCTGAAAGAGCAGAATATGATTCCCATTTCAGCAAGAGTTTCTTTAAAAGTTGTTTTTACCGAAACACTGTCAATAACTGCATCGACTGCCACACCGGCAAGATGTTTCTGTTCCGTAAGGGGTATTCCAAGCTTGTCAAAAGTTCTTTTCAACTCAGGATCAATATCATCGATACTTCCAAGTGAGGCTCTCTGTTTGGGCGCTGCATAAAAAATTATATCCTGGTAGTTGATCTCAGGTACTTTGACATTAGCCCATTTTGGCATTTTCATTGTTATCCAGTGCCTGT
>JBBRVC010000154.1:0-6798 GCA_038247205.1 Bacteroidales bacterium | reverse complement strand
TTTTTTTATCATTCGTTCATAATCCTTTCTCATATACAATCCTGGACTTGCGTGAGAACCATAATCCATTTCAATTCTCACAAATTTAATCAAATCGTTTTCAGTTAATGTAAAAATTGTCTCTGCCATATAGCAATCGGCTCCAGAAGTTCCCATCTGTTCAGTAAGATACTCATCATTCAAAATTTTTATTTTTATGGTATCTCCAGTTATATCAACATAGTCAATCTTACATTTGCTTTGTCGTAAATTTAAAATCTCTATTAATTCATTTGGGGATTTTGAAATTGAATCAAGCATTAAACCTCTTTTCAAATATTCATGATTTGTTATTGTGTCGAAATCAGATTTCCAGTAATAGTCAGCAATTCGATTTGTGTCAATCGAGTAACAGTCACATTTTTTTAAATTATAATTCCATTTTCCTCCTTTGTCAAGGCATGAATCAATCTGCATAAATTGAATAATCCACTTAACTCCAAAAATCAGAATCAAAATAATCCCAACTGTTAAAAGTCCGAATTTTATGTTTTTATAATTTTCTTTATTCATTTAGGTCAAGTTTATCAAGCTGTCTGGCTCCTCTTACAATGCACGCCAACATGCCTGTAATCGTAACTGGTTAGGTTTATATCGCATATATGCATAACTCATATTTTGTGCCAAAACATTGATAGTCCGAGTGTTAATAAAATTGTTGAGTTTTTCATCTGTTTTCTGTTCTGATTTCGATGTTTGTTATTGGCAGCGGAATACGAAGATAATAAACTATTCTCACTTATTCTTTCTTCTCATTAAAAAATATCAAGGTTATCTAACGGACTCTTTATCTGATCAAACCCTTTTGTTGTAACATGAGTATAAATCTCTGTCGTTTTGGTGCTTGCATGTCCAAGTAGATTCTGAATATACCTGATATCTGTTCCGTTTTCAAGAAGATGTGTAGCAAAAGAGTGCCGGAGACAATGAATTCCTGCTTTCTTTTTAATTCCTGCTTTCTTTAGCGAATCTTTCATTATTGCCTGTATGCTTCCTGTTGAGTACTGACCTCCTGTTGCTCCCTCAAAAAGCCAATCTTCTGGCTTATATTCTTCGAAGTACTTATTTAACAGCTCAAGGAACTTTACAGCTAGCAAAGTATACCTGTCCTTCTTCCCCTTTGCCTGAACTACCCTGATCTGCATCCTGACTGAATCAATATCAGCCAACTTTACATTAATTATCTCACCAAGCCTTAATCCAGCTGAATATGCCAACATCAGAATAGTTTTGTGTTTAATGTTTTCTGTTGCTTTAAGCAGATTTCCTACTTCTTCTACATTTAATACAACAGGTAGTCTTTTCTCTTCTCGTGGCCTGTCAACCAAATAAACCTTTCTCTGACCACCCAATACCCGTTCATAATAAAACTTAATAGCATTTATCGACTGATTCTGATATGATGAGGATACTTTCCTTTCCATAACAAGATACCTTAAAAATCCTGTAATCATCGATTCATCTATCTTTCCTATCTCTACCTTATGGTAAAAGTTGATAAATTCCTCAAATAAACCCTTGTATGTTTTTATTGTATTCTCACTGTACCTTAGTTCCCTTAGTTTCAGAATAAACTCTTCCGGACAATCTCTGTAATTTGGAATATCGAAAGGTGAAATCCTTGGTTTTAAGACTCTTCCCCCTGATTCTTCCTCATATATGTAATTGAGATTCTGATCATCTGCCACAGTCTTAATCTCTTTCATGAACTTATCAGTATATGGCACACTCCACCATTTATTTTCTTTATTCCATTTATTATATGGGATACTTTTTATGGCAGCAACCAGCTCATCGTTAAACCCAAATATTACCTTAAGTCTTCCTGAAATTGTTTTTATTAGTAGAATGTCATTCTTACCGATAATTCGTTTAACATCACCTTTTGAAGTTATTTCAATGTCCTCGGTAATAATAAGTTCTGTGATCCTTTCTTTAAAATAGTCCTTAATTAGATCCAGATTCCCTGGATAATTTGGTACTGTCCAGTAAAACTGTTTCCCATCCCATCTGCTATACTTCAATCCAGCTATAAACCTTGTATCAGCTTCATTTTTTGGCAGTTTTAAAACAATTTTACGTCCTAATACAGTTACAGAAACTCCCTTGTTCCAATTATTATACTTCGGTTGTTGTTGGTTTGGATCAGGTTTACCTTGATCCGGAGTTATTCTATCATTTGATAATTTGCCCGGATACTCTGTCTCCGGAAAAAGATTTTTCAATTGATCAAACGCTTCTTTATTATAAGGTATATGCCACGCCCTTAGAGTTTGACTCCATTTTGCGTCAGTTATCCTCTTAAGTTTTGATGCAATCTCCTGATTATAGGGAAAATCTATTTTGATCCTGTCTTCATCCCTGTGTTTTATTCTACTTGCTTTCATCACAGTAATGGTTTTAAGAATAAGATTGTTAAAAAAAAAGTTACGATTATAGATTATATGGAGGGGTAATCGTAGTCAAACTAAATGCTCAGATCTCAGTGAAAAAGCTTCTTTCTTATGTTCTTCGCTCTACGCTCCTCTCTCTACGCTTTTCTCGCTCCCCGCAACTTACGCTTCCGCCCCGTCAGTCACATAAGCATTATGAATCAAATTATTGATTTTAATACAGGTACAATGCTTAAGCCCGCCATTCACGATCACAGTTTGAAAGTTAAACAAAAAATCATTTACATCGGTTCCAGGTAACAAATTTAATTTACATCTTCAATTTAAATGCCCCGGTAGAGATAATTCCACCAAGGCATCAGTTTCATTAAAGTCCAGGATCAGCGTCACTAAAAGTTTCTGAATAATCAGATTCTGATATTTCCAAACTTCATTATAATATTTTCAATTGATTTTGACTAGTTTATCCTTATTGCCTTATTTTATATTTGTCTGGTACTTCCCAGAACAATTTTGATAACATATTCTTCTTCAAGAAAAAGCAAAGATAGTCCACCCCCAAAATCATTATAGTTGATTAAATAGTATATCATACTATACATTCCTTAATATTATGAAACTCATCAGACATGGACGTTGATCTATGGTATGATTATGGTTTCTTGTACTTCAAAACTATACACACAATGGGCTCATTTGATAGGGGAGCTTAGCAATCCGGGGCAGGATTAGTTCTTCAAACACCTTACTGCAAACCCTTTCTTATGATTAACCTCACCATAATTAGCGCTGTTGGAATCATAAAACAACTCCATGGTGCGTGCGAAATTGTCTCCGGATGGTGTGCTGCTCCAGTATCCACAGTCTTTAAATCTTCCGCCATCCATTCCTGTGTGAATATTGTAAAAGTTTCATAATTGTTACCGTCAATGTCTTTCAAAGGTTCCTTAGATTCAACTTTATCGCAACCACTTGTCAGTATTATAAGTCCGGCAAAGATCATGATGGCCGGGTAAAAAGTAAATTTCTTAATCATATTCAGAGTTGTTAATTATAAGGAGGAACGTGAAGTTTGTAGTTGTATTATTCTGAAATTAAATTGTTCAAAAATAGTAATTACATTAATTGCGGTTATGAAATTCTTCAGAAAGCGTGAAACGATTACAGGATGCTTGACGAATTAGTTGAATAACAGACTAATTATGGTAAGAAATACCATCGAAGACAGTCCCAATATAAGTGTTCCAAGTGAATGTGTCCTGTAGCCCTGTTTGATATTCATTCCGCTCATCTGAGTTACAACCCAGAAAAAGCTGTCGTTTGCATGAGATACAACAGTTGAACCGGCACCGATTGCGATGACAGCTATCGCTTTCGAAATATCAGAATCTAGTCCTAACGCTGGCAGGAGAGGGGAAACAATTGATGCTGTGGTAATTATGGCAACCGTTGAGGAGCCCTGTGCTGTTTTTATTGCGGCGGCAATCAGGAACGGCATCCAGATCCCGATACCTGTCCCCGTTATATTTTCACCGATTAGTGTTGCAATATCCGAGTTTTGCAATACTCTTCCGAAAGCTCCGCCGGCTCCGGTAATAAGAATGATTATTGCCGCACTTTCAAGGGCTTTCCCAACCCACCCTGAAGTGCTAAGCATCTCTTTTTCAAACTTTTCCGGAAGGAAGAATGAAATTATTACACCTATGAACAGTGCTGTTACGGGATTTCCGATGAAACGTAAAATTATCTTAGTCTGTCCATCCCCGAATGGATTTGTTGGAAACGCAGCTACTGAACTCAGAACAATCAGAATAATAGGAATCAGAATAGGCATGAAGGATTTTAGACCCGAAGGTTGATAAGAACTTTTTGAAGGCTTTTCTTCAACATCTCTCTCATCATGCGGATCAATATATATTCTTTTTCCTGCATTTTTAGCGAAAAGAATAGACATGCTTAATCCGAACAAGCTGGTTACCAGTCCAATAAGTATTACCAATCCAAGATCAGCTCCGATTATTCCTGCTGCGGCTATTGGTCCGGGTGTTGGCGGAACCATTGTGTGTGTTGCTGTTAATCCAAGTGAGAGGGCTATAGCAGTGCCCGCAAGTGAAAGCTTGGCTTTTTTAGTCAATGCCCGGTTCAGAGACGAGAGTATAACAAATCCACTATCGGCAAATACAGGAATTGAGACGATGTATCCGATAAATCCCATAGCAGTGTGTATTCTTTTCTCGCCAACAATATTAAGAATTATGCTTGCAAGTGTCTGGGCACCACCTGAATTTTCGAGAAAGGCACCAATAATAATCCCCGCAAGAATTACGATCCCTATGCTGCCTATTGTCCCTCCGAATCCTGCATTAATTGTTTCTATTATTTTTTCCAGAGGCATTCCTGATAACAGTCCGAAAAGGAATGCTGCAGCCAGTAACGACAAAAAGGGATGTACCTTTAATCGGGTACTGGTAATTACAATAAACAGGATACAAAAGAGAAAAATCAGGATGGTTACCATTGCCGAGGATCCTGTTAATGCAAATCTCTGAGAACTACAGCACCTGAGCCACCTATCAGGAAGTCAAAGTCGCATCCTTTGTCTGCCTGCTCAACATGTTCTATAAACATTTTCACATAGCCTCTTTCTGCCCTGGGCTTTGGCTTTGTCCATAAAGCCCGTCTCTTTTGTAATTCTTCTTCCGTCACTTCAAGGTTGAGTTTACGGTTTTTAACATCAAGTTCAATCATATCTCCGTTTTGAACCAGCGCCAGGTTTCCTCCTATTGAAGACTCGGGTGCTACGTGTAATATAACTGTTCCGTAAGCTGTCCCGCTCATTCTGCCATCTGAAATTCGCACCATGTCAGTTATTCCCTTTTTAATAAGTTTTTCAGGAAGCTCAAGATTCCCTACTTCCGGCATTCCAGGATAACCGACAGGTCCGACACCTTTCAGCACCATTATGCATGTCTCATCAATTTCCAGGTCAGGATTGTCTATTCTTGCGTGATAATCTTCAATGTTCTCAAACACAACAGCTTTTCCTCTATGCTGTAACAGACTTTCAGTTGCGGCTGATGGCTTTATAACCGCTCCATTCACACACAAATTTCCCTTAAGCACTGCAATACCTGCTTTTTCCTGAAGAGGCTTATCGAGAGTTGCTATGACCTCGCGGTTATAGCAGGGAGTGCCTGCAGAGTTGTCACCGATGCTTTTTCCGTTAACCGTAATAGCATTTGAATGAAGTTGTGATTTAAGCTGGTCAATAATAACCGGTAAGCCACCTGCATAAAAGAAATCCTCCATAAGAAATTTACCGGAAGGCATGAGGTTTAATAACAATGGCATATTACTGCCAAGCTTGTCAAAATCATCAAGCTCCAGGTCAACCCCGATGCGCCGGGCAATAGCTAACAGGTGGATAATGAAGTTAGTAGAGCCGCCTACCGCTGAATTTATTTTTATTGCATTCTCAAAAGCCTGCCGGGTCAGAACATCTGACATTTTCATTCCCTCTTTCACCATCTCCACGATACGGTTCCCTGAAAGATGAGCCATTACTTTTTTACGTGAATCAACAGCAGGTATTGCTGATGCTCCGGGCAGTGTAAGTCCCAGGGCTTCAACCATTGTGGCCATTGTTGAGGCGGTTCCCATTGTCATGCAATGTCCTGCACTGCGTGACATGCAGACTTCTGCTTCGATAAGATCGGCCTGAGTGATAGTCCCGGCTTTCAATCCCTCTGATAGCTGCCAGGTTGCTGTTCCCGAACCTATATCTTTTCCTCTGAATTTTCCATTTAGCATTGGTCCTCCCGGTACAACGATGGTGGGGAGATTAACACTTGCAGCACCCATCAAAGTTGAAGGAGTTGTTTTATCGCATCCTGTAAGAAGCACAATGCCGTCAAGCGGATTGGCACGGATTGTTTCTTCAACATCCATACTGGCCAGATTGCGCCATAGCATAGTAGTTGGTTTCATGATAGTTTCTCCCAGCGACATTACAGGAAATTCGAGTGGAAAGCCTCCCGCTTCATAAACCCCGCGTTTTACAATCTCTGCAAATTCGCGCAAGTGTCCGTTGCAAGGTGTCAGATCAGACCAGGTGTTACAGATTCCGATCACCGGTTTCCCCCGGAACATATGATCAGGATGTCCCTGATTTCTAAGCCAGCTTCGGTGCACAAATCCCATTTTATCGTCTTTGCCAAACCATTCTGTGCTGCGCAGGTAATATTTCTTTGCCATTATAATATTTTTAGGTTTCTATTTATCCTGTAAGCGATAAAAATAATTATTATCCGGCAGAATTAAACATTTTTTACCAAAATAGGTGGCAAAGCAGGGAAATTCAGCGGGT
>JBBRVC010000153.1:0-6932 GCA_038247205.1 Bacteroidales bacterium | reverse complement strand
TATTTATTAACCAAAAAAACGTTCTTTAATATGAGTAAAATTACATCAATCAAACCTGTTTTCAAAAGAAATGGGATTAAAAATAGTCATCCCTACTGGATATCAGAGAGTTAGAAAAATTAGCTTGACGGCTATGGGATTTAGGGGCAAAAAACTAAGAACTTACACAGACGAAGGGACGGAGAGACTGAGAGATTTAGAGAATTCTTTGCGACCTCTGCTTAAAAACTTTGCGTCCTTTGCGTTTACGGATTTCGGGTTATTAAAACAATAAGGGCTACTCTTTGCAGAGCAGCCCTTATCAAGGTATTTAGGTTTGGTCAGTTATTTTCCAAAATAAAAATCAAGTCCTACAGCAACAATCCAGGTCTTCTTATTATAAGTTTCTGTAATAGGAATTGGAAGTGTGCCAAGCAAACGAGAATAGTCTTTGGATCCCTCCTGGTAGAATGTATACTGTCCACCAAGGTTAAGGTCGATCATTGGAGTAATACGGTATCCTAGACCGGCTCCGAATGAGTTGGTATTTGTACTGTATCTCTGGTCGTTTTGGTAAGCATCGTTAACACCGGTAGCTGTAGCTACCCAACCTGCACTTGCACGTAGTTTTTCTGATACGCCATATTCAAGTCCAAGTCCATATTCAAGAAAGTTATTATCAATCATATTAACATTTGCTGTTTTACTTCCGTCGTAATCAACATTTTTGTCGAAATACATGTTCATACTTGCAGCAACCATAAGTTTATCAGCAGGCTTGAATTCCGCACCTAAAGCAAGTAATGCCGGCATATCGGCAATAGACTCTGCACCGTCGGTAAAAATTCCACCATTCTTATTATCAAAAACTTTTGTAGTAAGAACAAGATTTGTCTGGAATTCATATTTAACCGCAAGGTTCAGTTTTTCAGAAGCTGCAACATTAACACTAATAATTGGTGTAAATCCTGTTCCAGTCTGTTCAACATCAACTTCTCTGTTTGCTGTCATTGCTGCATAAACAGGCTGACCAATAGTGGTGAAAAATACCGGAGCAGAAAGGAGGGCTGCACCTGGGTTAATCAAAGGATGTAACGGATTGATCATTACATTGTTAATATATCCATTATATGTATTTTTTGCTGATACCATCCTGGCGCCGATAGCTGCGGAGACCATATCATTTATTGCATAGGAAACGTTGGCCTGGTATCCAAAATATACTGATGTTCCTTCAAAGAAAATATCAGCTGAGTATTGGGAAGTTGTTAATCCCATTCCAGAAAGCAAAGGTTTAAGGTCAGATATCTGCATTTCAAATGATGGTAAGCCATTGTCATATTTTGCACCACCACCACCACCTATCGGATTGAATCCGGCAGAAAATGCTAATTTACCAGTTTTATATGCAACATAAACACCCGGATAAATTGGAGCGCTTACATCACCAACATAATCTCTGGGGGTTCCTGTAAGAAACTGATAGTTGTTTCCTACGGTCTTTGTTTGCCCGATTGTCTGATTATTCAATGAAAGGTAAAATCCGTCACCCAACTTAGTCAGGCCAGCCGGGTTATAGTAAACAGCATCAATACCAGTGGAGGCATTGCGGTTTTGAAGACGTGTGAACATGGCGCTTTGGTTGGTGTTAGTCACCAGGCCGCCTGCAAGTAAACTGCCCGTAATTAATGTACCGGCAACAAATGTCAAAATCTTTCTCATAGATTAGTAATTAAGTTTAATTTCGAGAGGTTAGGGTAACTGTTTCTGAACCTTTGAATTATAGTTTTATTATTCAAGGCACAAAAAGAGTCTGTAAAAAATCGAATCAAATGTAGAAAAATAATTCAATCCAACAAATAAGTCTAAAAAAGTATATTGATATTTAAAGAGATGTAACAGGTATCTGAAAATCAGTCGAATTATATTCGGGTTATATTGATTCCGATTGTGACTAATCTTATTCAGAGCAACTTACTAATGACAACATCTATAAAGGCCCGTAAATTTGATTTTGACTTCGTCGAGCTCCTGCACAGCGTTTCGTCGGTTCTTCGTTTACCCCGACCCCAAGGGGAGCGAAGAACCGAGTCCAGCTTGCTGGCGAGCTCGGCGCAGCCAAAATCAATTTACTCCCCTTGGGGCTGGGGTAAATAAATTGATTTTCGAGCGGGTACTTCGGAAGCCTCTTTGAATTTCTTAATAATTACCAGTAAATCTTAAACTGAAATTTCTCTGTGGTTGAATATCGCCCGGACGACCCATATATTCAGTGTTTGTTATATTTTTAACAGCAAGCGAGATCCTGAATTTTTTTATTTTATATCCAATTGAACCATCCATTAGAACGTAACCTCTGTTATTTTCAAGCCAGTAATCGTAGAATCCCGGCAGAATACTCTCCCTGAAAGAGGGATCAAGAAATACATAATCAATGTTAAGGGTTTTTGATTTGAACAGAATACTAAGGTCGAGATCAACCTTCTCCATAGCTGCCCTGACATTGATTTTACCCGAGTGCTTTCTCCTGTATTTCAGGTAAGTATCAGTATCTTTACCGGTAATGCTGTTATATTCAACAGGGTGTATGTAAGTATAACCGCCAATGAGTGAAGCGTTAAGTTTTCCAAACTCACGGCTCAGCATAAATTCAATCTCTGAACCATAAACCCTCGATTGTTCCACATTCGTTGCCCTGAAACCCAATCCCCCGTTCTGCCCCGGATAAAGGCCGAACATGAATTCAATTATATCCTTATTTTGCAAAAAGAATACCGAGAGATCAGCCTGGCCCTTTATCATTCCTGATCCGATTCCTTGTTTTATTCCAATTTCAGAACTTAAGCCTGACTCAGGCTGGATTGAAGGATTTGGAATTATTCTGACTGAGCCAAGTGTTGTCGATGCATATTTTTCCGCGATTGACGGATATCTGTAACCCTGTCCGAATGAGCCTCTTATAAATGTATAATCAGTAACCTGCCAGTTAACTCCAAGCCTTACTATTGGCACAGGTTTATCATTTTCCCCATCGAGTGCATTATGTTCAATCCTTATACCGGCTACTGTTTTTAATCTGTGAAGTGGTTCTATTTCAAATTGTGAAAACACGGCGAGGTTTATTCCCGAATGATCGCCGTAGAATTGCGACTTTACAATGCTATATGTCTCTGAAAGGCCAAATATAAGATTTGATATTTCATTCAGTTTGTAATTTCCCTGGTATTCAGTGTAAATTGATTTGGCATTACTGTTATTCTGACCACTTTCAGGAAAATAATTACTTGTCATCTGCAAACGCATTCGCAGGTCATGCTTTACACGCTCAGATCTCTTTAAAGATATATATGGGTCAATTGCTATAAAGTCTCCATGTACCTCAACTGCAGTAGATTCGCTTTGCTTAAGTGCGCCTGAATCTGCATCTTCCCAGAGCACAAAATCTTTTTTTACCGTCCTGCCACCATTTATATTCATTCCATAATTCAACCCTTCAATCCTGCTGTGACGATGTTTAACTTTGAGGCTTATCCTGCCGGCTTTTTCTCCATTGAGCCTCCTGTATCCCTCGTCAGTCAAAAGATTGATTCCAATGCCAAAGTCAGTATTACCAAACTTCTGCAGATGTGAAAATGATGCTGCTGAATATGACCGTGGTGTTTTCCACCAGATCCGGTTTTTATTCCGGGGTTTTCCGTACAAACCTGTTTCAGCGTAAAATTGAGTCACTGGTATGTTGCCTGCGTCTGCAGTTCTGAAATTAATGATACCATTTAGTGCTGATGAACCATAAAGTACAGATGATGCTCCCTTTATAATTTCTATCTGTGCAATGTTTTCAAGTGGCAGGAATTGCCATTTAATATTTCCGGCATCAGTCGATAAAACAGGAAGGCCATCTATAAGTGCTAATACCCTGCTGCCTGCTCCATAACTAAACCCGCTGCCTCCCCTTATTGAAGTCTGGCCATCCATTATTTCAATTCCCGGGGTTTTATTAATGATCTCCTGGACATCTGTGATGTGGTTGGCAGAAAGAAATGAGGCTTTTATAATATCCATTGATACAGAGAGTTCTGCGATTTTTTGCTCAGTCCGGTTTGCGCTGACCACGACCTGGGATATCTCCTCCATCTTCATTTCAAGGCTTATTTCAGCTTCGGTGGTATCACCTGCCGGAATAGAGAACTCCATGGTCAGAGATTTATAGCCTATAAGCTGGAAGGTAATTTTCAGGGAAGCAGTGTCGGTTTCGATAATAAACCGGCCATTTTCATCCGTTATCCTGCCAAGATTTTTGCCATAGATAACGTATACTCCGGATAAAGGCTCATTAGTTCTGTTGTCAGTGACCCTTCCCTTCAGAATTCTTTCAGCAGCAGCACCCTGAAGGTGAATGCTTGCAGATAGGAGAATTGCAATAAAGAAGTAATGCATTACTTAGCCTTGAATGTCATCCTTAAATTAATAGGTTGTGTCGGATTAAGAGGGTTTGGATAAAGGGTAGTGACTTTCAGAGACTGAGTAGTAAGTTCAACAATATCAGTTGTGACTGGCAGAAGCAGTGCTTCGGTAACAATAACAAGTTCTGTTTCATCACTGTTAAATCTCCAGGTACCATTGTAACTGCCGAAGCTACCGGTTCCATCAGTATTGAATTTTGCATCACCATTAAAGATTGCAAGGATTCCTCCCGATCCACTGGCATCAAATCCATTTGCCAGAAGGCTGTCAGCAGTCCACACTGGGGTGGTCAGAAATTTAAACCGGTCTGACTCCTTATCTTTATCACAGGCATAAGCCAGTAGGCTGATTGATATAATAATTAATAATACTGTCTTTTTCATAAAATCACCTTTATGTTGGTTTACAATCACAATAACTAAATCTTAAAAATGCAATGTATCAATGGTAAACAAATATACATTAAATCAGTTCATTCCTGACTTTTCCGGGGCCTGACATTATGCCCGTTTAAAAAAATAAATTATACACGATTATCAGTAATGTTTTATATTTTTGAGATATAAGAAAACAGAACATGAATAAAAAAATAAGAAACAAATTTCTGATACTTCTTGGATTGATAATTACAGCAGGTTTCACAAATGATGTATTATCACAGCCGGTAGTAGGTCTGGATAACTGGTTCAACAGGGAGACTAACACCAAAACAGGAGCTCCGTTTCACTATTTGTGGACAGATAAAGAGTGGAGCGGATATTCTCAATGGGGTGAAATATTTCTTTCAAAAGGTGCCAGACTATCCACTATTGAAAAACCTCTGGAATCTGTTCTGAGCAATCTTGATGTCTACATAATTGTGGATCCTGATACCACAACTGAGTCTAAGTCACCAATTTATATTCAGGGAGAGGATATTAAGGCAATAAGAAGCTGGGTAAAGAAAGGTGGTGTTCTTGCAGTTCTTGCCAATGATGCCCCGAATTGTGAATTCACCCATCTTAATCAGCTGATGAAAGTTTTTGGATTGTCTTTCAGCCATGTAACTCTGAATCGTGTTCAGGGAGATGATTTTGAAATGGGAGCTGTTACTGAATTCCCGGATCATCCATTATTCCTTGACGTTAATAAGATCTATATAAAAGAAGTCTCTGATATTAATCTGTCAGGAAATGCAAAGTCAATTCTGACTGTAAAAGGAAAGGTTTTAATAGCTGAGAGCAGGTTCGGAAAAGGTTATGTTTTTGCCATAGGAGATCCATGGATCTATAATGAATATATTGGTAATGAACGCCTGCCCAAAAGCTTCGAAAACTTTAAGGCTGCTGAGAATCTTACCGAACTACTGTTGGGATTTGCCGGGAAAAAATAAGCAAATCAGTATCCGATGGAAAATACCTCTTTTGTTTTTAAACTTTTGTCCTCTGTTTTTGTCTTCTGTCTTAAACTGAATTTACCTTTGAAAAGGACATTCTTACTCACCCTTATTTTTCCGGCTATATTATGCGTTAATGCCCAACAAACTGAATTGAAATATTTATCAGGTCTGGATAAAGATCATACTGTTGAATGGGATTTCTTTTGCACCAGTGGACGAAACAGCGGGGAATGGAGTAAAATTAAAGTTCCTTCAAACTGGGAACTCCAGGGTTTCGGAACATATCTGTATGGAAAAACAGATACTGTTGCTAATGAAAAGGGAATTTATAAATATGAATTTCTTGTTTCAAAAAATTGGGAGAAGAAGGTTGTAAATATTGTTTTTGAAGGCTCCATGACAGATACCGAAGTTAAAATCAATGGAAAATTAGCCGGACCAATCCAACAGGGAGCTTTTTACAGGTTTAAATATGATATATCAAAACTACTTAAATACGGAGGTAATAACACCCTCGAGGTTACTGTCAGCAAAGAATCCTCAAACAGATCAATAAACAGGGCAGAGAGGCTGGCTGATTATTGGGTGGGAACTGTATATCCGTCATTCCCCGATGGAGATATATCAATACTACATGGCATTAGTGCCATCGGTACAAAATTTTCCAAGGCTGAGGAGGAAGGACCACAAAGCAGGAAAAATGTATATCGTAACGAATCCTTAAAAGGGACTTTGTATTTCAAATTCGGAGAATAGAACTTGCTCAAGCTGTTCTTCGCACCACTTAAAAAACAGGCCATCCGATAAGCGATGCCAGACCAATGAAAATACCTTTGATAAGTAACAAACAAATACTAAGACTGAAGTCAATAAAAATTGCTAAATTGATCTTTTTTATCGGAAACTATAACTTTCCGGATTTCATGAAATAATTTAAAAGATGACTATCGGCAATCAATAATAAGAAAGTAAAAACAAAATAATAATAGTTTTATAATGTTAATATTCAAGTACTTCCATTTTCTATCAAATAACCCCCTTTCCCGTTTCCCCCAAGGGGGAAAAGCCTGCCTTGGTGCTCCTTCCCCCGTGGGGGAAGGTTGGGAAGGGG
>JBBRVC010000152.1:0-7086 GCA_038247205.1 Bacteroidales bacterium | reverse complement strand
TAATCGGTTGGATTATCACTGGAATTTTTAAACTATGCCGGATTCCGACGGAAGATTCAGATTGTTTTTGGATGCACTCCATTTATGTGGAAGCAGTTCTGCAAGATCTTTGCTGTAATCCTGATTATATTCAGGTATCCTAGTCAGTACATCGGTAAGCCACTCCCTCGGGTTGACACCGGCAGACTTGCAGCAGCCAAATAGTGAGTACATCTGTTAAGATGATCAAGATTCCGTCTGGCTTTACACAAGGGTCAATTTCTGGTCAAGAAGTTCAATATTAAAATTGATCTTTGCATTCAATGCTTTAAAGACTTTAATTATTGTCTCAAATCTTGCGTCTGTCAGGCTATTTTCAATTTTAGAAATCTGTGACTTTTTTACACCTACAAGTTTTCCGAGTTCTTCTTGTGTCAAGTGTCGTTCCTTTCTAGCCTGTTTTATTGCTTCTCCTATAATGTCAAGACGAAGTTCATACTCAAAAGCATCTCTTTTTGGTGTCCCGGGTTTACCAATAAATTCATCAGTTATCTCGTCTAAACTGTATAATTTTAATTTGTTGCTTTTCATAATTTCTGTTTTTTTTGTTTGAAATAATAATTCCTTAATCTCTCTGCTTTAGCAATGTCCCCTGAAGGAGTTTTATCTGTTTTCTTAATTAATCCATGAGTAGAAATGACAATAGTGTCTATGTTGTCTATTTTGTCCCAAAACGCAAAAAGTAGGTTTATCAGCAAGATTGTCTAGGAAGTCCTTGGCTTCTTCTAAAAACTGTACTTTGATTTTTTTTGTCACTAATCTAATGTTTCTACAAAGATAGAAGTTTCTTTATTAGGAAACAATCTTAATCTGGAAAACTTCATAATTAATGTCAAATCAACCATTTTTATCCCACCTTTTGAGTTATGTTTAGGCCTTGTTATCAGCGTATTATAGTCTAGGGCATAAGCTTTATTGCGTTTAGCCCTATATGATTTCTTTACAAGGCATTTTTTCAGAATCGTTCATTAACAACATTATTATAAATGGACCCGAATGTAAACCTGAAACCAACCTGTCCGCTGATTTCATATGTGGTCGCAAGCTTACGTCTTCTTAGCAGAATATCCTCGAGTGAGGCATCACCTTTTGGCAGATAGAGCTGATCATGTATAAGCTGAGATTCAATTTCACAAAAAACAGACAGGTTTTTTGAAAGTCTCACTGATATATCTGACTCCAGTGTAAGATTGTTTTTTGAGAAATCGTGAAAATAGTGTTGTCCCTGAAGTCCGACAGAAATTTCGCCCCATGGTTGTATTAATTCGAGATTTATCATTAATGCCTCTGAGACCAAAATCTCATTTAACTTTTCATATATTGTTATTTCATTATAATCAAAAATATCAAGGCCGACCCCATAACCAATTGCGAATACTCTGCGGTTACATTCTTTCCATGGAAAGATATTATATTGAATTCCGGCAGTCGTTGAATATTTGTTTTTGATATTCAGAAATGTTCGGGATGAATATTTTGCGATCATTCCTGCTGACCATTTGTCTGTCAGGCTTTTAACTATCTCACCCGAAATCTCTTTTGTATCCTGCTTATTAGTTATTTTTTCATCATCGTCATAATAGTTTTCACGGTTTATTTCATACGAAGCCCTTACACTCGTTTTCCATTCTTCAGTCACTTTTTCTGCACTTGCTTCAGTATCTACAGAGTATTCATTCTGGCTCTCCTCTTTCTGGAATTCCCCGCCTGACTCCAGCTGAAATACCCATTTATTCCATCTGTCTGTAACCATCTGATCTGCATTCCTGTCGCCGGAATCTTCAAGATCTACATTAATATTATTGATATAGTCAGTTTTTGAATAATAAGGCAGGATTCCGATTTTGAGAATTTTGAGAAGCGCCTTTCTTACATCATCATCAGTATCCGATTGATCAGTGGTTATTGCGTAATCGTAGTTAAGATCTTTAAACGCTTTCAATCCTATAAAATTAAGAAAATACTTACTTCCCCCACTTCCGGTATTCGAATCTGTAACAAGTATATGAACATCTGCCAGTTGAGGATCGCGTACAAATGAGACAAATGGGAGTTCCTGCCTGACAAATGTAAAATCACAATCGTCACAATCGAGAAAGAAGCTGATCAGAGTCGGCTTTTCTTCATTACCCTGCGCGCCTGCTTTTGCAGATAATAGTATTAATACAGATATAATAACTGCATTCTTCAGAAATAAATTCATTTTATAATAGATTACTTGTTTTTAGATTCCAGAATTTTGCCATCGGAGCTGATAGTTAATGAGATCTCTTCCTTTGATTTTCTCATCTTTAAATAGTAGATTATCCGGCCTTCCTGCTCAAGCAGATTTACATCCCTGATCTCATAGCCATTATAGGCTGTTTTGGCAGCATTTATAACCTGAACAGGAAGTTCAGTGCTTCTAAGATCTTGTTCATGTTTGATCATAATAGCGTTGTTAAATATAAAAAGGTGATCCATATCATTAATTTCTCCTTTTATCTGATAAGTAATTCCTCCATTATCATCTGTTAACACTGCATCATCGATATCAAGGATCCCATATTTTGTTTTTATCTGTTCTGCAATTTTTGGAGGCACCTCGCTATCATTTAATTCTTTGGTATATTTCACCAATTTTCCGTTCTCATCTATTATGAAATAATTCTTTTTATCATTAATCTCCAGATTGATCATATAACTGATTTTCCCTGCCTCTTCGAGTCTATCGGCGTCGCTAACATCAAAAAACGGAATTTTGGATTTAATTGTTTCCAGAACAACTTTGGGTATCTCGCTTACATACAGATCCCTGGCATGCCTCAGGAAAATTCCTTTATCATTCATCACCAGGTCATTATCCTTTTCATTTGTTTCAAAGCTGACATTATAGTTTCCTTTCTCAAGTTTCCAGTTTACATCTGTAGCATTTGGAAACTTTAACTGAAAAGAATTGAGTACCACTGCCGGCACATTTCTTTGCTGTATTTCCTGTGCATTTGAAAAATGCGATATTAAAATCAATGCAAATATTAAACTAAGGTTTTTCATATTCCTTTTTTTATACGTAAAGAAACATCCTGATTCTGGAATGACTCTGGAATGACTCTGGAAAGAATCTGGAATTACCGGATTCTTAAATTGACTAACTTTAAATATTTGAGAAAAATCAAATGAAAATTATTTTATTGAGGAAGCAAACTTAAAAACATGTCTGCCATTGTAGGAATAAGTAACAGAAAGTTTGGATGCATCGGCAATAGCCTTTACAATTGCCAGGCCCAGGCCTGTTGATCCATTGTTTTTTGGATTCCTGCTGAATCGTTCAAACAATTTAACGGCAGGAATTTCCGGTTCATCACTTGTATTCTCAATTCTGAAATACCCAGAAGATAATTCAATAATTAGTTCTCCTCCCTGCATGTTATAAATAATTGCGTATTTAACTAAGTTTATAATTAAAATTTCGGCAAGATCCTTGTTTATCTTCAGGAACAATGAATCTTTGTTTTGATATATAGTTTTTATCTGTCTGTATTTTGAAAAATCGGAAAAATCATCCAGAACCTTCCTTATAATCTCATCTATATTTAATTGCTCTTCGGCAATGAACTGCCTGTTCTCTATTTTTGAAAGCAAAAAGAGCGATTTATTAAGGCCGGATAGCCGTCTGAGAATCTCAATTATGTCTCCGATCTTTTGAATATGCAGGCAAGACAATTCTTTTTCACCGGCCAACAGTTCCAGCTTGTTTATCCCTATAGCCAGAGGTGTCTGTAATTCATGGGACGCATTTTCAATAAATTGCTTCTGGCTGTTGAAGGTATCAACATTGGATTTCAGGAGATTACGGACAGATTTATTCAGCAGGGAGAATTCTCTGATCCTGGTTTCACCTGGTTCGTCAATTATTCCTTTCTCAAGCTGAAATTCATCAAGTCTTTTTAATAAAAGGTAAAATGGTTTCCATGTTTTCTTCAGTACAAAATTATTGATAAGTATAGTACTTATTAACAGGAACAAAAACAGCCATAGCAATGAAGTTGTGATTTCTTTTATAAGCTGGCCCTTATCCAACTCCTGCGATATAACCTTCATTTCATAATAATTATTATCTGCTGAAATAAATGCAGTTGTCAGCAACCTGGACTGGTAGTTTATATTCTTAAGATCAGAATAGATGAGAGTATCTTTATAAGAGTCTCTTATCTGGAGCGCTAATTCCTCGCTTATACTCCTAATGATGTAGCTACTTTCCTTAAAGGAGCTACTCTGCACTATCAGGCTATCATCCTTAAGATTGTTGATCAACATTAATTTATAATTAGCCAAACCATCATCAACGGTCGTTTTAACTTGGTTTAGCAACTGATAATAAAGAAGCACGCCCCACAGGCCTGCTGTAACAAATAAGATTAATGAAAGATATACCAGCGTTTGATTTATCAGCTTCATTTTATAATTAGTTTATAACCCATTCCATAAACACTTACAATATCAACATTTGTATTGTGATGGTGTAGCTTTTTTCGCAGATTCTTGATCTGTGAATAAATGAAGTCGAAATCATCAACCTGATCAATTATATCACCCCATACATTTTCGGCAATTGCTGACTTGCTGGCAATCCTTTTATGGTTCATTGCAAGAAAAACCAGAATATCAAATTCTTTCCGGTTGAGGTCAATTGGCTGGCCGTTAACAGTAACAAGCCTTTGTTCAAAATTTATTGAAAGGTCTTGTATTTCTACCAGATTATTGCCTTTAGATTTTCTTCTGCGGATCACTGAATTTATCCTCGCATTTAGTTCCGCTAAATGGAAAGGCTTTACAAGGTAGTCGTCAGCACCCAGGTTTAATCCTTTTACTTTGTCGTCAATTGAATCTTTCGCAGAAATAATGATTACAGAGTCGGATTTATCGATATTTTTAAGCTTTTGAAGGATAGTCAAACCATTCCCGTCAGGGAGCATAATATCGAGCAAAATACAATCATAATCATAGGAACCAATCTTATCCAGACCAGAAGTGAAATCACAAGCCTCTTCGACAATGTAGTTTTCTTCTGTGAGGAATTGTTTTATAACTCCCATCATCTGAGGCTCGTCTTCGATTACAAGAATCTTCATCACATTTGATAATTTATGAGTGCAGTTAACTGACAATTTACATTCTTTTTCAGGTTTTGGTTTGAGAGAATGTATTGTGCAACTTGCAAATGTATGTAATTTGGTTGATCGTTGATTTTTAAAATTTTTGCGCGAGGGCAAAGTCCATCCGGATGGCTTTAAGGTTACACAGTTCAAGCATCATTACCAGCAGTGGCTTCGGTGCAGTAAACCCGATTATGCATATCGAGCATGTTGCCGGAGAGAAGTAAGTTGGCAGGAACCCGGCTTGAGAGTGTCGTAGTCTGTCGAGTCGCAAAGGGTATGAAACCTAACGCTGAATATTTATGATGAAATGGGATTTAGAACTTCCCAACTATCCGCCCGAGATAGTGCTAGATAGAGAGCAAAACCGTGAATAACAGATGAAACCCCTTTTAGCATAAATATGATGTTGGCGGTAGTGTATTTTATTAGAAGGTACGTTTTCTAAAATAATAGTTTTTGTCTTCGTACGTAATTTGTCGCAATATTTTACAGGGATTCCCAAAAGCGACTACGTTTGGTGGAATGTCCTTAGTTACAATACTGCCTGCCCCGATTACTGAATTTTCACCAATTGTGACCCCTGGATTAATTACTACATTTCCACCAATCCAAACATTGTTACCAATCGAAATAGGAATTGCATATTCAAATTCTTTGTTTCTTGGTTCAAAATGTATTGGGTGTCCTGCTGTAAATAAACTCACATTGGGAGCAATAAAAACATTAAGACCTATAGATACCTTTGCACAATCTAAAATTGTCAAATTGTAGTTTGAATAAAAGTTAGCACCAATAGAAATATTATAACCATAATCGCATCTAAATGGCGGCTCTATAAAAAATGTTTCCCCTGTTTGTCCAAATAACTGTCGAATAATTATATTTCGTTTTTCAATCTCTGAAGGACGCAAATTATTAAAATCAAAAATTAATTCCTTTGCTTGCTGTCGTTCAGTAAGAAGTTCTTCACTAAATGCTTTATATGGTTTCCCCGAAAGCATTTTCTCTTTTTCAGTTTCCATACTTTATTTATTGTTTTTCAACCATTCTAATCTTCTCGAATCAGGCAGGTGTGTAATTTCAAAATTTTCAAAAACTGCATTAAACCCCTCTCCGTCAGGTGACGCTGCGGTCATTCCAACCATAACTGGTTTATTGTCTAGAAAATAAGCAAGTCGCATCATCGTATATAATTTGTCATTAAAAGAGTAAAAAATCTCTACTGCATCTAATTTTCTGACAATTTTCAACCAAATAAAATTTGGTTTATTTGGTAATTCAATCACGCTCCAATCACTTTTTTCATTGGTTACAACTGCACTAATATTAATCTTGCCATTTACAAATTCAACACCCGACTTTAGCCAAGTTTTTTCATCAATTCTTAGCATTAACCCCATCTGGTCATATCTAGTTTTATAATCACCTGTTATTTTTACTTTTACTTCAAATTCTCCACCCAATGTTTCATAGTAAAAAGGGCCGTCATCTACAGTAAAACCATAATGTGTAATTCGCCAATAATCTGTCTTTGGTGTTACAAAAATTGATAATTTATTTTTGTCAATATTCCATTTTTTTGGTTGGTTAAACCACTGCATCTTTTCCATATTTTGAGCTAGTAAATTTTCTAAACTTAAAAGGATCAACACTGTCCCTATTTGAATAATTTTTTTTTCATAACTATTATCCTATTTGTTTTTTATTTACGTTACCGGTTCTCGGCTTTGCGAAGTGGCGGATTTACAGCACAAAACTTCATTTGAAAAACTGAACTTGAACCTTGCACTAAACTGTCATAGAAGCACTTAACCCGCCATTTTGCAAAACCAGTGTTAGCACTTCGCCCTTCTTTTCTGTCGTGTTTGTTCATTCTCATTTCGTTTCTGTCTTGGTGCGTTGGGCTTGG
>JBBRVC010000151.1:0-7252 GCA_038247205.1 Bacteroidales bacterium | reverse complement strand
TCTTATAATAATTTGCTGGCCAGTTCTGCAAGAAAACTTCTTTCACCCTTAACCAGGTTTACATGTGCAAAGATATCCTGATTTTTCATTTTGTCAGAAAGATAGCTCAATCCATTTGAAGCAATATCGAGATATGGAGAGTCAATCTGTTCTATATCACCGGTAAACACCATTTTTGTTCCTTCACCAGCTCTTGTTATAATAGTTTTTATTTCGTGAGGAGTAAGATTCTGGGCTTCATCGACAATAAAAAAGATACTTGAAAGGCTTCTGCCCCTGATATATGCAAGAGGGGTTATTACCAGTTTCTCTTCTTTCATCATATCGTTAATCCTCAGAAATTCAGGACTTTGGTGACTGAACTTATGCTTTATAACAGTCAGATTGTCGTAGAGTGGCTGCATATAAGGATCCATTTTCTCTTTTAAATCACCGGGTAGAAATCCCATATCGCGGTTTGCCAGTGGTACTATAGGACGTGCCAGAAAAATCTGCTTGTATCTTTTATGCTGCTGAAGAGCTGTCGCCAGTGCCAGAAGAGTCTTTCCTGTTCCTGCCTTTCCTGTCAGAGATACCAGTTGAATATCGGGATTTGATAGAGCATCAATGGCAAAGGTCTGTTCGGCATTACGGGGATCAATACCATACGTAGTCTGTTTTATAACCCTTGACAGTTTCTTATTTGCAGGATTGTAATGGGCTAGAGCGCTGGATCCATTATTTTTCAAAATATAAAACTGATGCCCTTTCATTTCCTTATCAATTTTAAGCTCCTCACCTTCAATGCCTTCTGGCATTTCATATAACCTACTGATAAGGTTAGGATCAACACCCTCCATTACAGTTATACCTTTGTAAAGATCGTCGATATCGGCAACCTTATCGTTTTCGTAATCCTGGGCGATAATTCCAAGAGACTTGGCTTTCATCCGGAGATTGATGTCTTTGGTAATAAGAGCTACAATTTTATCCTTATTGGAGGTGCTTACAAAATCTGCTATTGCCAGAATTCTATGATCAGGAGTTCTTTCAGGGAATGATTCATTAACTTTGGCAGAAAAGTCCCTGCCTGTTTCAATATGAAGGTTTCCAAGTTTATCTCCGAGGGGAATATTTGCAGTTAGAAGCATGTCACCTGACAGCTTATCTAGCTCCCTTGTGAACTCTCGTGCATGGAAATTAATCAGGTCATTACCTCTCTTAAATTTGTCAAGTTCTTCAAGAACTACGATCGGAATAATAACATCATTCTCTTCAAAATTGTAAATGCATTTATAATCATGAAGCAGAACGTTAGTGTCTAATATAAAAAGTTTTTTATTGTGTTTTTTCTTCATAGTTATCTTATTATATATCAATGAAATACCAAAAACAAGTTTGTTTATAGACTGACTACCAAAAATAATTAATTTAAAGTATAAAGTGTTATATGCGGGTAAAGATGTTATTTTGATGTCCCAGTTTTTATTTTGTAAAATTTCAGAGGAACAAAAAAATAGAATACTATGACCTACGAACAAACACTCGAATTCCTTTTCAGTCAGTTGCCTGCTTATCACAGGATAGGAAAGGCTGCATATAAAAATGACCTTGGAAATATTATAGCACTTGATAGTTATCTTAATCATCCTCACCATAATTTTAAATCAATTCATATTGCGGGAACGAATGGGAAGGGATCTGTCTCTCATCTGATTGCTTCGGTTTTCCAGGAAGCGGGCTATAGGACAGGTCTTTACACCTCACCTCATATGAAGGATTTCAGGGAAAGAATCAAAATTAATGGGGAAATGATAGGTAAAGATGAGGTGATCAGCTTCGTAAAAGATCATTCAGGTATTATTCAATCGGTTATGCCCTCATTTTTTGAAATGACCGTGGCTATGGCTTTTGATTATTTTTCTAGACATAAAGTTGATATCGCAATAATAGAAACAGGACTCGGAGGGAGGCTCGATTCAACAAATATTATTACCCCGGAATTGTCATTAATCACAAATATTGGGCATGATCACATGGACTTACTGGGGGATACCATTGAAAAAGTTGCTGCGGAGAAGGCCGGAATAATAAAACCTTCAATCCCTGTAATCGTAAGTGAATCGCAGCCGGAGACAGAAAATATCTTTGTTTCAAAAGCAGAAGCTAACGGATCTGAAATTTTATTTGCAGATAAGACTTTTTTGTGTCGCCTTGATGAGAATTATAGTATAGAAGGTGATAGAAGTTATCTTATAAAAGAACTTTCTTCAAATGAGTCAATCAGTGGTAAAATTCCACTTGGAGGAGACTATCAGTCAAAAAATATTCAGGCAGTATGGCAGGCATATAAGTCATTGAAAGCGGATTATCATTTGTCGGAAGAGAATGTTAAAGCAGGTATTAAGAATGTGATAAAGAATACAGGACTGATGGGACGCTGGCAGATTATAAGCCATAATCCGTTCATTGTTTGCGATTCAGGGCACAACAGAGAGGGGTTGTTATATGTTATGAATCAGATTAGCAAAATGCGGAAATCAGGATTGCATATGGTAGTAGGGTTTGTAAATGACAAGGATCTTGCTACCGTTTTACCTCTTCTTCCGAAAGAAGCAATTTATTATTTCACGAGGGCATCTGTCCCGAGGGCACTTGATGAGAAGATACTGATGGATAAGGCCCTTGTTTATGGGCTCAAAGGAAATAGTTTTCCGGATGTTAAAAGCGCTGTAAATGCTGCAGTGAGGGTTGCTGCTGAAGACGATATTATTTTTATCGGAGGAAGCACTTTTGTTGTAGCTGATGCTTTGTAACCAATTTTGGTTCTGTCCTCCAGATATTAGCTTATGCCTTAACCTTTCCCTTAAACAATAACTAATCTTTATACACATCTCTTTCAGTTAAAAGTATTAAAATTAAATGTTTGTAAATCAATGAGATCCCTTGTCGCCGCTTCCCTTCTGCGCCGAGCTCGCCAGCAAGCCGGACTCGGTTCTTCGCTCCCCCTGAGGTCGGCGAAATGAGGGATTTCATGCATTCAATAGGATTAATTAGCATGCTTTAAGTTGATGTTGAATTGAAACCCGCAATTATGTGTATAATATATTAGTAATCAATAAGAGAAGGTTAAGTGCGGATAATTTGTAATTTATTGCATAGATTTGTGAGTAACACGAAACGAGATGCCATGAAAAAAGCCCTTATATTTTCAGTTTCCCTATGTCTTTTCATTTCTTCCTATGCGCAAAATGAAAGGAAGATAACCATTATTCACACAAATGATCTTCATTCCCGGCTGACAGGATACGCACCTGAATCCGGTTATACGCCATTGATAATCAATGATGATAAAACAGTCGGAGGATTTGCAAGGATTTCATCTATCATAAAAGATGCAAAAGAGATGAGTGATGGAACCACCCTTGTTGTTGACGGTGGTGATTTTTTAATGGGAACTCTTTTTCAAAGCCTTGAAGTGAAGACAGGTTTTCAGCTTGGCCTGATGAAAAAGATGGGATATGATGTTGTTTGCATTGGGAATCATGAATTTGATTATGGACCTGACAAATTAGCACGGATAGTTAATGCATCGGTTAAAGCAGGGGAAATCCCTTCACTGCTTCTGAGTAATGCAGTATTCAATAAGAAAGACACTGATGATGATCTTCTTGAAAAAGTCTTTAATGATAATATAATAAGGAGAAAGCTTATTCTGGAAAAGGATGGCTTAAAATTCGGATTTTTCTCGCTTTTAGGGAAGGTCGCAGATGAAAATGCAGCTTTTGCCCCACCAGTAACATTTTCAAAACAGATTTCGACCGCAAAAAAAATATTAAAAGAGCTTCAAAAGGATGGTTGTGATATTATTATTTGTCTTTCACATTCAGGTGTCGGGTTGGATAAGAAGGGTAAATGGGCTGGAGAGGATGTTGCGCTGGCAAAAAAAGTAAAAGGAATTGATGTAATTATTAGCGGGCATACTCATACTATGCTCAACGAACCAATTATTATTAATGGTATTCCGATTGTTCAAACCGGAGAGTACGGGCAGTATGTTGGAAAGTTGTCGCTTTCTTATGTCAATGGTAATGTGACTGTTGACGGGTATTCCCTGATCGCAGTTAATGACATGATACCAGGAGATGCACTAATTCATGACCTGATAGAGGCACAGAAGAAAGTTATTGACGCAGAGATACTTATTCCAATGCGGATGGATTATAAACGGCCCGTGGCAGAAACCGATTTTGTTCTTGAATGCAATGAGATGGGTGATATTGAAGGAAGTAATCTTGGTCCATTGGTGGCAGATGCAATTTACAGTTATGTCAATAATCACAGCAGGGCAGGTACGGATGTAAGCATGGTTGCAGTAGGCGTTATACGTGACAGAATTCTCCCGGGAATACAGACCGCATCGGATGTCTTCAGGGTAATGTCTATGGGTTCGGGAAAGGATAATCTTCCGGGTTACCCGCTCTCAAGATTGTATTTTACAGGAAAAGAGCTAAAAAGTATTATGGAGATCCTTCAGGTAGCTTATAAATCTACACCGGCTAACTACTGTTATTATTCAGGTGTAAGAGTTGAATATAATCCGGGTAAAGGTTTATTGAGGAAAATCAGAAAGATTGAAATAGTTCAGCCCGATGGTACTAATATGCTTGTAGACTTTTCAAAAAAGAACAAAAAACTTTACTCAGTTACTGCAAATTCATATATGCTTGAATTCATCGGCATCATAAAAAAGATGAGTTTCGGTCTTATTAATGTTGTGCCTAAAGATATAAACGGGAATAAGGTAGTAGACATGAAGACTGCCATTATTGATATGGATGAGGACGTTAATGGCTTGCAGGAGGGAAAAGAATGGCTTGCCCTTATGGAAATCTTAGGAACAATGAAAGATATCAATGACAACGGGATCCCTGATATTGAAAAAAAATATTCAGTCAGGGTCAGTAATTTTATTAAGGTGGAATAATCAGCTATACCTTTGTATATTCATCTATCTGCTCAAAATTGGCCAGGGCTACGGCAACAGAGCTGATAAATTCATGACCCAGCACCCAGTTTACTGCCTCCTTAAAGCTGGGAGCAATATTTTCTGATGGAGAATATTTTCCTCCGGAACAACTTTTCATAGCTACAATACCGATCCCGTTTTTATGTGCTTCTTCAAGTACACTTATCAGTCGTTTTTGATCCCATTCTTCATATCTTCCTGATTGTGAATGAATAAAGGAGCCTTTATGGTTGAAAGGGATCATTATTGTGTCGTACACACGGTTCGATATATTTTTTTCAATCAGGTTAATCTTATCGTTATGAGTTGAAAATCCACATTCCCGGATTATCCCATTGGTCTTCATTTCCGAAAAGAACTTAAGTACTTCAGAATGAAATAACAGGTTCTCATCTGATGCATCATGGTACAGAAGTAAATCGATATAGTCTGTATTCAGGGCTTTAAGACTTTCCTCAGTTTTTGCCATTAACACTGTTCTTATCTCATCAGCTCCCTTTTTACCCTTCCCTTTTGACGGCAATTCATTTTCTTCAAGCCGGATCTTTGTTTGAATGATTACTTTTTTCCTGATATCTGCAATAGCTTGACCAACAATGCGTTCGTTATTGCCGTTTGCATATGACCTGCCGGTGTCTATAAAATTAATGCCCTTGTCCAGACCATATTTAATAAGAGAGATCTCATTCGTTCTTGTTGCCCCGAAGCATAATGGAGTAACCATAATGCCTTCAGGACCAAGGCTTCTCTGTTTTTGTACAACTGATCCTCCCGGAAAATGATCAGATACAATTCCGATCACTGCTATACCACCCAGTGTTTTAGCTACGAATTCTTTTCTGCTTATTTGGTTTTTCCCCATGAGCTATATGGATTATCAACGACGAGTCTGTTTTTATTATCAGCGATTGTAATACCAATTTCATACATGATTTTGGTAATTAACTCCATTTTACCAAAGTCGAGCTTTTCAATTGTGTCACCGGGTGTGTGATAATCGGAATGCAGACCGGTTGAAAAAAACAGCACGGGTATATCATTTTTAACGAAATTGAAATGATCACTTCTTTGAAAAAGTTGCAACGGATGATTTCTGCCGCTTAAACTGTAATCGAAATCAAGGACACTTTCCCTGTCAGCGTTTTCAGCAATATCCATCAATTCCCTGCTCTGGTTTCCGGTAATGACGAAAACACTATTCGGACCCGACATTGGCGTTTCAGAAGTAGAATCCGCTACACTTTTTACCCGTCCGATCATATCCATATTCAGATTGACAAGAGTGTTACTAAGAGGGAAAAGAGGATTGGTAACGTAAGATTTTGAGCCAAAAAGACCAACCTCCTCTCCTGAGACCCACAGGAAAAGAACAGACCTTAACGGTTTCTTTTCAAGACTTTTTATAGCTTTAGCAATTGAAAGGAGAGCCGCACATCCCGAAGCATCATCATCCGCACCGGTATTAATCATTCCCCCTTGTTCCCCGATATGATCGTAGTGAGCAGAGTATATTATGAATTCATTTTTCAGAACTGGGTCTCTTCCCTCGACATATCCGGCAACATTATTAAGTATTTTCTCTTTGGTTACAGAGACCTCAGTAAAACTTAATTTTTTTTCCTTAATAGGAAAAGAATGTGGCTTCAGATTCTTATCGATTGTATTCTGAAGGTCTTCAAGAGATTGGCCGGTACCCTTGAGCAATTCGTCAGCAATACTCCGGTGAATGAATATAATTTTTGGCAGACCGGGTAATTCGAAAGCATTTCTTGTTTTTTCACCTTTTAAACTCATGCTTGAGCCTATCTGGGCAGAAATACCTGGGTATTGTTCATCAAATGAACCAAAGCCTGATTTCGGGTCCATAACGAACAATATAGCTTTTGCCTTTGTATAGAATAGAGTCGTCAGTTTTGCCTGCACACCCATAAATGAGGACCATTGTGTCCCCTCAAACAGAAATTTCTTTCCATCATCAGAAGAGGGAGCGCTATTCATTACAAGAAGTATTTTTCCTTCTGTTGAAATTCCATAAAAATCATTGTAATTGTATTTGTCATTTTTGATTCCATATCCAGCGAACACTACTTCACCATCAACAGTAAAATCAGAAGGTCCGGTGGGCATAAGCTGGAAAATGGGTTGTGATATTTTAACAGTATCCTGGCTATTATTAATTATCTTGATTACAGAATTTCTGTTATCAATCAGTTTTTCAAGCACAGTATATGGTTGAAAATAACT
>JBBRVC010000150.1:0-7265 GCA_038247205.1 Bacteroidales bacterium | reverse complement strand
TATATTTAAGCGACAGAGTCGCGAAATATTTGTAGAAAATTTGCACACTATGAAATTTAAGCTCCAGCGGAGCGAACCCCAAAGGGCTCGACGAAGTCAAATATGATTCAAAGTACTGTACGCATTGAGGTCTATCGCTTTTTTTAAAATTTTAACCGGACACCAGTGATTAAAACTATATTAATAATTCATTTGTCTCCTTTTAATCTTAACAACTGCAGAGTATCAAAGTTCGATTATAGCCCGACAAGATCAGGTCAGATGGCAATTAAACAAAGTATCAATAATGAGAACTATCTGATGATAAATTGAATATGTGTGAATCATGAAACCAATTTCCATAATTGTGCAATTTATTCAGATTATAATATATCATATTTGTAATATTCAGAATGAAGAAAATAATAATTTTATATACTCTAAGATGACAGCGATAGAAATGCCAATGGACCTGAGATCAACAGTGTTGCCATTAAAAAAAGTGCTTATTGCACTGGATTATGATCCTACAGCCCAAGGGGTTGCAGAGAAAGGATTCTCCCTAGCAAAGGCAATGAATGCTGAGGTGATATTGCTTCATGTTGTAGCGGAGGATACATATTATTCATCACTTACATATTCACCTATAATGGGCTTCAACGGCTATATCAATTCCGACCCGGGTCTGATAATCAACACCGAAGAACTTAAAAAAGCCTCAATAGAGTTTCTCGAGAAATCAAAACAGCATCTGGGTGATGAAAATATTCAGACAATGGTTGCAGAAGGGGATTTTGCCGAAGCGATTCTTGAATCGGCGAAAAAGATGAATGTGGATCTTATTGTTATGGGATCTCTCAGCAAAAGATGGCTGGAACAAGTGTTAATGGGCAGCGTTACCGAAAAAGTTTTTCATCGGACAACAATCCCGCTATTAATTATTCCTACAAGGGAACAGAAAAAATAGTCCTCTTGCATAATCAGCAATTATTCGATTCTTACTAACATTTTACCTGTATTATTACCGCTGAATAATCCGAGGAATGCTTCAGGCATTTTATCAAATCCATTGACGATAGTCTCTTTATAGATGATTTTACCCTCTCTCAGCCATTCTGATAACTGAGATTGTCCCTCTTTAAAACGCTCATTGTAATTACTTACAATAAAACCCTTTACCAGAATGCTCTTCGTAAGCACCATTGGAAGAATATCCGGAACCAGTTGTATCCTGGTATTATTATATTGAGAAATCTGACCACACACAATAACCCTGGAGTGAAAATTAAGATTCGACATAACTCCTTCTGTTACAATACCTCCCACATTGTCAAAATACACATCAACTCCATTCGGACAAGTTGCAGTTATTGACTTTTTCATATTTTTAGCATCCTTGTAGTTAATAGCATCGCTAAATCCGAAATCTTCTTTTAATAATTTGCATTTTTCATCCGTTCCTGCAATTCCCACTACATGACTACCCATGATCCCTGCAATTTGTCCGGCAACAAGACCTACAGCCCCTGCTGCCCCCGATATAACAACAGTTTCTCCTTTTTTTGGCTTTCCGATATCTATCATTCCAAAATATGCAGTAAGCCCGGGCATTCCAAGGATTCCCAGATAATAATCCGGACTTGCTGACTCTTTATCCACTTTAAGAAGGCTTGCTGCATCCTCAACAATATGTGTAGCCCAGGGTAAAGTCCCCGTAACGATATCTCCGGCAGAAAATAAGCTACTTCTGCTTTCGAGAACAATTGCAACAATGCCTCCTTTAATAGGCTGATTGACTTCATATGGCTTTGCATATGACTTTGATTCGTTCATCCTGCCACGCATATATGGATCAACAGATATATACAAAGATTTAAGGAGAACCTCATTTTCCTTAATACTTTCAATCATCTTCTCCTCAAATCTGAAGTTCTCTGTTGAAGGAACTCCAATAGGTCTTGATGCTAATACAATTTGTTTGCTTTTCATGCCCGGGTTTTAAAAGTGGTATCTTTCTTAAACGTCAAAACAGAGGAAAATGTTTTTAAACAATAGTGAACCAAATTGAATGACATTAGTTAATGAGATAGACATAACGCTTTTACAAAAGAAGAATAAACCTCAAAATCAAAATTTATGGACACTGCTTTAACAGAAACAGAGATCATTGCACATCTATCAGAAAAATTAAAAAACTGGACTTTTAATAATGGTGCAATAAAAAAAGAACTAAAGTTTAAAAATTTTGTTGATGCATTCTCTTTTATGACAGCAATTGCCATGGAAGCCGAGAAAATGGAGCATCATCCCGACTGGACCAACATTTATAATACGGTCGGAATAATATTGAGTACACATTCTGCGGGAGGAGTAACTAAGAAAGATTTAAAACTTGCAGAGAAAATCGACCTGTATTCCGAGCGCTATGAAAAAAAATGAGACGATCGTCAGAATAAAATGATGAGAACATTTTGAAAATTGCTTTGTTAATTAACTTAAACAAAGATCATTCTTTCCATTGTTTCAACATTTGTTGAGTCCGTATTGAGCAATTTGAACATATAAATTATGGCTACTCCAGACATTACAAAAGAACTTGTCACAACTGCCGGAAAACTCACATATTTCGACCTCAGGCAGCTTTCAAGTGAAGGCTATGATATACAGGCCCTTCCATTTTCAATCAGAATCCTTCTTGAGAATATCATCAGAAATCAGAATGGCATTACTTTTAAAAAGAGCCATCTGGATACAATCCTGAAATGGAAGCCAAATCCTGATCAGAATGATGAGATACCATATCTGCCGGCAAGAGTCCTTATGCAGGATTTTACAGGAGTACCATCAATTGTTGATATAGCTTCTATCCGTTCTGAAGCCGCACGCAGGAATCTGGATCCCATGACTATAAACCCTGAAGTCCCTGTTGACCTCATAATTGACCATTCCGTGCAGGTTGATTATTATGGAACCAACTATTCCTATCAGCGAAATGTTGATCTGGAATATGAACGTAACAATGAGAGATATGCACTTCTGAAATGGGCACAGTCATCATTCAAAAATTTTAATGTCCTTCCTCCGGGAATGGGTATCTGTCATCAGGTTAATCTTGAATATCTTGCTACCGTGGCCACTGTAAGGGACGGGGTCGTTTTTCCGGATACTCTTGTTGGAACCGATTCCCATACTCCTATGGTAAACGGGATTGGAGTGATCGGCTGGGGAGTAGGAGGTATCGAGGCAGAGGCAGTAATGCTGGGACAGCCTGTTTATCTTATGCTTCCTGAAGTAATTGGTTTAAAGCTTACAGGAAATCTTAAAGAAGGAACAACGTCCACCGATATGGTCCTCTCAGTAGCAAATCTTTTGCGAAAAAAAGGTGTAGTAGGAAAGTTTGTGGAAGTATTCGGAAATGGACTAGACAATCTCACTGTACCCGACCGCGCAACTATATCAAATATGTCACCGGAATTCGGTTGTACTGTAACTTTTTTCCCTCCTGATCGTAAAACTATAGAATACCTTAATGCTACCGGCAGAAGCAAGGAACATGTTGAGATTGTGGAAACCTATCTGAAAGCCAATCTGCTCTGGCGGGAGAATGAAGATAAAATAATATTTACTGAAGTTATTGAACTTGATCTGAGTGAAATAGACCCATCACTCGCAGGTCCTAAACGTCCCCAGGACAAGGTTTTGCTTAAAGATGTAAAGAACAGCTTTATTAATATCCTGAAAAGCATTTATAATAGAGTATACATTTCCCGGGATGAAAGAGGAGAAGAACGGTGGTCGGATGAGGGTGGTCAGCCTGAAGGATCCCCGGCCGGCGCCGAAGAAACTATTTCCCCTGAGAAGATGCTTGAATCTTCCGGAATAGAAGTAATCTCAACTACTGAAAAGAAGAATGGCCTGAAAAGTGTCAAAATCAAATCTGACCAGACTGAATACCTGTTAAGTGACGGATCAGTAGTAATTGCGGCCATAACAAGTTGTACAAATACCTCAAATCCCAGTGTTATGCTCGGTGCGGGATTACTTGCAAAAAAAGCTGTTGAAAGAGGTTTGACCACAAAGCCGTGGGTTAAGACAAGTCTGGCCCCGGGTTCAAGAGTGGTAACCAATTATCTTGATAAGGCAAACCTGACAGCTCCACTGGAATCACTTGGTTTTCATACTGTTGGATACGGATGCACTACCTGCATCGGAAATAGTGGTCCTTTGCCGGTCCATATTAATAAAGCAATCATTGAGGATGAACTGGTTGTTTCTTCAGTTCTTTCCGGCAACAGAAACTTTGAGGCAAGGATCCATCCCATAATAAAAATGAACTTTTTGGCCTCTCCCCTTCTGGTAGTTGCCTACGCAATTGCAGGCCGTATTGATATTAACCTTTATGATGAACCACTTGGTCTGGATCCAAACCTTGAACCTGTTTACCTGAAGGATATCTGGCCCTCAACGGCTGAAATTCAAGATGTTATGAATATGGTTCTCGATTCGAAAGATTATAAAAACAACTACGATAAGATTTACCTAGGAGACAAAAAATGGGAATTACTTGAAACATCCATCAGTGATGTATATCACTGGGATGAAAAATCCTCATATATTAAGGAAGCGCCATTCTTTAAAGATATCTCAACGGATGTTGCTAAAAGGTCTGATATCAGAGCTGCCAGAGTATTACTGAAACTTGGTGATTCAATAACAACAGATCATATATCGCCTGCGGGAGCTATTTCAGAAAGTTCACCTGCGGGCGAGTATCTGAAATCACTGGGAACCGGCTTGAAGGATTATAATTCATATGGTTCAAGAAGAGGAAACCATGAAGTTATGGTCAGGGGTACATTTGCAAATGTCAGGCTCAAAAATGAACTGGTGGAAAAAGAAGGTAGCTGGACACGATACCATCCTACAGGAAAAACTGAAAGTATATATAGTGCCGCAATGAAATATCAGAAAGCAAATATTCCGCTGATTATTCTTGCAGGCAAAGAATACGGAAGCGGCTCATCCCGCGATTGGGCAGCAAAGGGAGTAGCACTTTTAGGAGTCCGTGCGATATTAGCCGAAAGTTTTGAAAGAATACACAGAAGTAATCTTATCGGTATGGGAGTTCTTCCTATACAGTTCAGGAAAGGAACAAGCATTGCTTCGCTGGGTTTGAAAGGAGATGAAATATTTGACATCACAGACCTTGATAATATAACCCCTAATAAGGAAATAAAAATTTTAGCGACAAATACATCCGGTACCAGTCTGGAATTTCATGCCATAGTAAAACTCGATTCACTGATAGAGATAGCTTACTATAAGAATGGAGGTATTTTACAATATGTATTGAGGTCTATACTTAAAAAGAATAAATAGCCTACAATCTCAACCTGGAATCTCTTCTTTGGGATTATGCATGTGTAACCAAAGCAGAGTATGCTAATCATGTAACCCTATTCCTTAATTGTGTAACCCAAGAGTGGTTTATATCAACCACTTTTGTAGTGTTATATAAATAAACATTTATTTTAAATCTACTTAGTATGAAAACAAAATTTGCATTGATCGCAGCAGCCTTGATGATATTTGTAATGCCATTGTCAGCACAGGTTAATAAAGAGGAACATAATATGGAGGATAAAGCTCAAACAGCATTACTGGGAGAACCCACATTTGAAAAGACCTCAGACGGACTTAACATAAAAGTATGGATAATTCCTCAAAAAGATTCAGTTAAGCTTGCTGAGCGTACAAGGGATGAAATTGAAAGCAGTGGTGCCTGGAATAGAGACACAAGCACTTCTAAAAGAACGGGAATTGGAAGTATGGGAGCCGGGGAAGCCTTAGAGGGCACGCACCAAATAATGGTTGAAATAAGTGATGCCGTTGATAATAAGAAACTTGAGAATGTAAAACCGGAAGTGGTAGTTGTAACCCCTTCTCATCAAAGTACAACTGTCGAACTGCAAAGTATGATGGATCATTTTGGGGGTACTCTTTCTATGAATGAGAAAGGCCAATATGAACTCTCAACCATAGTCACAGTTGATGGTACTGCAAAAACTGTAAAATTTCCCTTCGTCCTGAAGTAAATAACCGCACTTCTTGCACCATCATATATATTAAAGCAACCGGGTACTGATGACATATCATCAGGCCCGGTTGCCCATTTATACCCAATTCATTTCTGCAATCTGATGTTTCCAAATTTAACCTTCTGCGCGAGTGAAAGTGTTTCGTTCATTGAACCGGTTCTGTAGCCTGTTAAATCAATAGTAACGTATTGAAAGCCATACTTAAGGCAAATCGATGAAAGATCCGGTCTCAGGTCCCATGCTTTATCCATTTCGGCAGGTGTAAATTCGATCCTTGCCAGATTCTCATGGCTCCGTATACGGAATTGCGTGAAGCCAAGGTTTCTTAACTGCAATTCAGCCAATGCAAGACGATCGAGCTTCTCTTTTGTTATCTTTTCTCCATAGGGAAACCTCGATGCCAGACAGGCATAAGATTGTTTTCTGGCAGTTGGCAGGTTTAGTTTTTCAGATATACTTCTTATATCTGCTTTTGTAAAACCTGATTCTGATAATGGGGAAATCACACCTTTTTCACGCTTGGCTTTCATTCCGGGCCTGTAATCCATTGAATCTTCAACATTACTGCCATCAAATACAGCTTCAAACTTTTCCTGTAATGCGATATGTTTAATTTTCCCGAATAATTCGGTTTTACAGTAATAACATCTGTCGGGTGGGTTTTCTGCATACCCCGGGATATCAATCTCTTCCGAATCTATGATCTTGTGCTTTATTCCAAGTAAAACAGCCAGAGATTTTGCCTCTTCGAGTTCATAAAAAGGATATGTGCTTGATGTTGCTGTAATTAACAATAAATTATCGCCATACACATCACGGGCTATTCTGGCCAGGAATGTACTGTCGACTCCCCCGGAAAATGCTATTACTGCACTCTTAAATTGCCCGAGGAATTCTTTGAGTTTTTGTGTTTTTTCTTCCATATATTTAATTATTATTCCTACTTCAATTAAATTTCCTGTATAGGCAGCATCCGGGGAGCGCTTCATATACTTTATCATGTGAAATTATTCACAGCTGCATTCTTTTCCCCTGGCCTTTTCAAACGCTTCTTTACCTTCTGATAATGAGAAGTATACTAAGCCGGCAGCTCCAATGACATCAGCATATGCAAAACCGGTAAATTCATAGATTAGACTTGCTATCAGCAAGACGACTGACATGTAAACACAGATTTTCGTACAGTTT
>JBBRVC010000149.1:0-7281 GCA_038247205.1 Bacteroidales bacterium | reverse complement strand
TGGCACCATGTTCAGTTACCAGTTCCGTAACTAATACGATTGGTTAATCAACTAATTGTCGATCAGGAGATTTGCAATGGTAGTTCTTCTGGTCATAACTATAATGTAATATTTTTGTTATTACATTTAAAAGTATATCTTTGCAAAAATTTTTTAAAGGCGAATGAGACATCTAAAGATTACCAAATCCATCACTAACAGGGAAAGTGCTTCACTCGACAAATACCTGCAGGAGATTGGTAAAGAAGAGTTGATATCGGTAGAAGAGGAAGTTGAACTGGCGCAACGTATAAAAAAAGGTGACAGAGCTGCTCTCGAAAAACTTACCAAAGCAAATTTGCGTTTTGTTGTTTCTGTGGCAAAACAGTATCAGAACCAGGGGCTCAGTTTGCCCGACCTTATTAATGAAGGTAATCTTGGTCTGATAAAAGCTGCTGAGAAATTTGACGAAACAAGGGGATTTAAATTTATATCTTACGCTGTTTGGTGGATCCGCCAATCGATTCTGCAGGCTCTTGCCGAACAATCAAGAATAGTAAGACTTCCGCTGAATCAGGTTGGTTCTCTGAATAAAATAAATAAAGCTTTTTCAAAATTTGAACAGGAAAACGAAAGAACACCTTCTCCTGAAGAGTTGGCGGATGTTCTCGAACTGCCAAAAGAAAAAGTAACTGATACCCTTAAAGTATCCGGAAGACATGTTTCTGTAGATGCTCCTTTTATTGAGGGAGAAGATAATAGTCTGCTGGACGTTCTTACGAACAACGATTCTCCTGTTGCTGATAAGCTTTTGATGGATGAATCACTTTCACGTGAGATTTACAGGGCTCTTGCCACACTTACTGAAAGAGAAAGAGATATTATAAGATTCTTCTTTGGTATTGGTTGTCAGGAGATGACTCTTGAAGAGATTGGCGAAAAATTCGGTCTTACCAGGGAAAGAGTACGTCAGATTAAGGAGAAGGCAATACGCAGGCTAAGACACACCTCTCGCAGCAGGTTGCTGAAGGGCTACTTGGGTTAGATTTTTCAACATATGATATCTAAGCGAAGTCACCCGGCTTCGCTTTTATTATTAGTGGAAGTTCAGTTAAAATTGCAGGTTAAATTATTCCGGACTCTCAATGGACTTTAAGCTAACATCCGATTTCCAGCCTACCGGTGATCAGCCGGAAGCTATCAGGCAGCTTGTTAATGGTATTAACAGAAATTTACCTTTCCAGACACTCCTGGGTGTCACCGGTTCAGGCAAAACCTTTACTATCGCCAATGTTATTGAGCAGGTTCAAAGACCTGTCCTTGTTCTAAGCCATAATAAAACACTTGCCGCGCAGTTATACAGTGAGTTCAGGC
The DNA here is from genome assembly GCA_038247205.1 of Bacteroidales bacterium. Lineage (GTDB taxonomy): Bacteria > Bacteroidota > Bacteroidia > Bacteroidales > VadinHA17 > LD21. The sequence continues at coordinate 5,928 of JBBRVC010000149.1, read as the reverse complement.
AGTTCTTTCCTGAAAATAAGGTTGAATATTTTGTGTCATACTACGATTATTATCAACCGGAAGCTTACCTTCCTGTCTCCGACACATATATTGAAAAAGATCTTTCAATAAATGAAGAAATTGAAAAATTGAGGCTAAGTGCTACATCCTCCCTCTTGTCGGGAAGAAAGGATGTTATTGTAGTATCCTCAGTGTCATGTATTTACGGAATAGGAAACCCTGATGATTTTCATTCCAATACTATTCATATCAGGCAAAGTCAGACTATTGGCAGAAACCTGTTTCTGAGAAAACTTGTTGATAGTCTTTATTCACGCAATGAGCTCGAATTCAAGCATGGAACATTCCGGGTAAGGGGTGATACTGTTGATATTTTTCCTGCCTACGCAGATATCGCTGTAAGAATAATATTTTTTGGAGACCAGATCGATGAAATTTATTCTTTTGATCCTGTCAGTGGTCACAGGATTGAAGTTCTGAATGAGTATGTCATCTATCCGGCGAACATATTTGTTACTACCCGTGAAAGAATTAACCAGGCAATAGTTCAGATCCAGGACGATCTGTTCCTCCAGGTTGCACATTTTACAGAGATTGGCAAAAAGGAAGAAGCCAGGAGGCTTGAGCAGAGGGTTTTGTATGATCTGGAAATGATCAAAGAATTAGGTTATTGCAGTGGTATTGAGAACTATTCACGATATTTCGATGGAAGAAGTCCGGGAACAAGGCCATTCTGCCTGCTTGATTATTTTCCTGAAAACTTCATAACTGTCATTGATGAGAGTCACGTGAGTGTCCCTCAGATAAAAGCTATGTTTGGCGGAGACAGGTCCAGAAAGGAGAATCTCGTGGAATATGGGTTCAGGCTCCCGGCAGCACTGGATAACAGGCCGATGAGAATTGAGGAATTTGAGTCTATTACCGGACAGACTATTTTTGTCAGCGCAACTCCTGCCGATTATGAACTGGAAAAGAGTGAGGGATCATTTGTTGATCAGGTAATCAGGCCGACAGGTCTTCTTGACCCTCAGATAGAGGTTCGTCCCAGCCTCAACCAGATTGATGACCTTATGGCTGAGATACGAAGCAGGACCAAGGCAGGAGAACGAACTCTTGTTACAACTATAACAAAAAGGATGGCTGAGGAACTAACCAGTTATCTTTCTCGTTATGATATAAAATGCAGGTACATCCACTCTGATATTGATACTCTTGAACGCATTGATATAATGGAAGGACTACGCGCCGGTGATTTCGATGTACTGGTTGGTGTTAACCTTTTGAGAGAAGGGCTGGACCTCCCGGAAGTCTCGCTTGTAGCAATTCTTGATGCTGATAAGGAGGGATTTCTGAGATCCTCAAGGTCGCTCACCCAGACAGCCGGAAGAGCTGCGCGAAACCTTAATGGTAAAGTAGTTATGTATGCTGACAGGATAACCGGCAGCATGAAACAAACAATTGATGAAACCAACAGGAGAAGAGAAAAGCAGATGAAGTATAATGAAGATATGGGAATAATTCCTACTCAGATCTTCAAGAAGGCCGGATCAATCTTAAGCGGATTAGGCAAAAAAGGTACCGTAGTCAAAGCCTATATTGAACCCGATCATTTTGATATTGCTGCTGATCCTGTCGTAAAATTTATGAATCAGGATGCTCTCGAAAAAGCAATCGATAAATCGAGGAAAAATATGGAAAAGGCAGCTTCAGAACTTGACTTTATTGAGGCTGCAAGGCACCGTGATGAAATGGCTGAACTACAAAAGCTTCTTAGAAGCAAATCGCAGTAAGTAAAGACGGTTTAAACAACTATTTTGTAGCTGACCAGTCGCTTTTATTTCCTTTTAAAGGATTTATTATTGTTCCCTTCATGGAATTTGCTTTCACGAGACCGGTATATTTATCTCCATTTAGTGTAAAATTAATTGTATCCCCATGAAGCTTACCATCTAATATGGCGGCTGTTTTGCTCCCATTATTGTAGGTTCCTTTTACCATCTGGAAATCCTGAGTAAGTTCTAATTCTGCCTGCCCAAACTTCCAGTTACCATCGACCTTTGCCGGTACTATCCACATCAGGGCATTGTTCCAGCTATTCCAGTTATCTTCAGTGGTGACTTCATAATCAGCTTCCCATTCGCCCATAGTGAAAGTATTTGAAACAATCCTTGTTCCAGGTTTAAGTTCAAGTATTTTGGGCCGAAGCTTAAGATTTATTTCAGGAAGCAGAAACATTGTTATTACTGTTGCTTTTGAAAGATCATATTCAAATAAATCCATATTAAGAAATTCAGTTTTATCGCTGACTCCCTCTTTTTTTGCACTTTTTATTGAGATGTCAACCATTTCTGGGTTAAATTCGATTCCAACTGCATGGGCACCCCGTTTTGCAGCTTCGATAACCGTCCGTCCATCTCCTGATCCAAGATCGATCAAAAAATCTGCCGGCGTAACCTTTGCTATATCCAGCATTGTTTTAACAAGAGCAGTGGGTGTCGGAACCCAGACGACATCCTTGCCTTTCTGACCTACAGATGGTACGAATTCAGAATTAACCTTATTATCCTGTGCAGAAACGCCGGTTACTACAGCAAAAGACAATAGTATAAAAGCATAACGAATAATAAATCGTGATGAATTCATAAGTATACTCCTTTCGAATTAGTTGATGAATAATAGAATATCAAATTTACAAAATAATTCTCATATTTAAAATGATGTCTTTAACGTAATTTGATATTGCAATACAGGATGTAAGGCCGGGGGATTCCATGCCGATCAAATTTATAAATCCCGGGCAGCCTCTTGATGTTTCCTCCCTGATATAGAAATCCCGGATAGGTTCTCCGGGTTTTTGTAATTTTGGACGAATACCGGCCATTTCAGGTGCAATATCATCGTATTCGAGGAAAGGAAGGAATTTTTTTGCCGAGGTATAGAATGCCTCTTGCTTGGATGGAGTTAATTTATAGTCGTAAATATCAGATTCCATGTATGTTACGTCAGGTCCAAGTTTTACTCCTCCACTCATGTCAGTTGTAACATGTATGCCAATTCCTTCCATATTATAATGAGGTACCGGATATATCAGCCTGTTTATTAATCTGTTCTTTGGCGGCTTAAGCCTGAAATACTCACCCTTGCAGAATTTTATCGAAAGATTGTCATCATACATGCCGGCCATTTCGGAAATTTTATCAGAAAATAGTCCGGCAGAATTAATTAATATTCCTGAAGTAAAACAATATGTTGATTTATCAGAATCCAAAACTGTAATTTTATATCCGTTTTTAATCTTGCTTATAGCAGTTACTTCACTCCCATAAACTAACTGACCTCCGTTGATAATTGTATTAGTCTCAAATCGTTTCATAAGCGAATGACTGTCAATAATGCCGGTGGTTGGAGAGAAAAGCGCCTTCAGAGCGTAAATATCGGGTTCCAGCTTCTTTATCTCATCCTGTTCAATAAGAGCCAGTTCAACTCCGTTCTTCGAAGCAGTTTTCTTAATTCCTTCAAGAATTGAGATTTCACTTTCCGATGTTGCCACTATCAATTTACCACAATTTTTAAACGCCACCTCATATTTTCTGCAGTAGTCATACAGAAGATTGTTTCCTTCAAGACAGAATCGGGCTTTCAGACTTCCTTCAGGATAATATAGCCCGGCATGGATAACCTCGCTGTTTCTGCTGCTGGTCTCCTGTCCGAAGGTCACATGTTTTTCTATAATGAAGACATTACTGAATTCTTTTGTAAGTGTCTCTGCAATAGCAAGACCAATAGCACCTGCTCCAATAATTGTAATGTCTGAATCCATTTAAAATAATTTATATCATCTACCGGGGTTCAGTAGCATGTCAAAAGTAAATTAAAATATCAAAATTTACCGGATTGGTACTGCAGAAACATATGTCTGGTAAGTTAAATTTTATAACTAAGAAGATTGCGATCCTGTCATTTTTTCAGGCACTACCCAATTGTCAAATTGTACAGCAGTTACAAGATTAAGCATGATGGCTGCTTCACGGAGAGAAATATCTTCTTCATGGGCTTTTTTAGCTATTCTGGCCCCATTATCATAGCCAATATGAGGCGTTAGTGCAGTTACCAGCATAAGTGAGTTTTCAAGATGCTTATTTATGCCTTTCAGATCAGGTTTAAGCCCTTCTGCACAATGTTCTGTAAAAGAGTAACATGCCTCACCAAGCAAGCGTGCGCTTTGCAAAACATTTGAGGCAATGAGTGGTTTAAAAGTATTTAATTCCAGATGACCGCCCGATCCGCCTACCGTCACAGCTAAGTCATTTCCCATAACCTGAGCGCAAACCATGGTAAGGGCCTCAGCCTGAGAAGGATTCACCTTGCCGGGCATTATTGAAGATCCGGGCTCATTATCAGGAATAATCAATTCTCCGATGCCACAGCGTGGTCCGGAGCTAAGTATCCGAATATCATTTGCAATCTTCATTAATGAAACAGCAGATCTTTTAAGTGCAGAACTCAGTTCAACCATGGCATCATGTGCTGCGATGGATTCAAACTTATTTTCCGATGTAACGAAAGGCAGACCGGTAAGCTCAGCTATCTTTTTTGCTACAAGTTCAGAAAACCCTGGGGGAGTATTTAATCCTGTTCCTACTGCGGAACCGCCAAGCGCAAGTTCGGTTATCATTTCCATTGCATTTCGGATTGCACGCATACTATTGTCAATTTGCCTGACATAACCCGAAAGCTCCTGACCCAATGTAAGTGGAACTGCATCCATAAGGTGAGTTCTTCCTATTTTTGCAATAGTGGAAAATTCGATTGATTTTCTGTGAAGGCTGTCCCGGAGTTTTTGCATACCTGCCAGTGTCTCTTTAACAGTCATATAAGCAGCAATGTGCATTGCAGTAGGGAAAGTATCATTTGATGACTGCGATTTATTGACATCATCATTAGGATGTAAAATTCTTTCCTTATCTGTCAGCCGGCCGCCGTACTTTTCATGAGCACGGTTGGTAATCACTTCATTCACATTCATATTGGTATGTGTACCCGAACCGGTCTGCCAGATTACCAGGGGGAATTGATCCAAAAGTTTTCCCTCTGTTATCTCGTCACAAACTGAAACAATCATCTCCATTTTTTCACGTGGTAAAACCCCCAGCTCGAAATTGGCGATAGCCGCAGCTTTTTTTAAATATCCAAAAGCATTAATTATCTCATACGGCATACTTGCTTCGGGCCCAATACGAAAATTATTTCTGGAGCGTTCGGTTTGTGCACCCCAATATTTCGATTCAGGTACTTTCACTTCACCCATCGAATCGTACTCAATTCTGTATTTCATAATTATGATCACATTATTATTCAATCTGAAAACAAATGAGTTGTAATTTTTGTTTTGTGTTATGTTCAACAATGCCTCTCAATTATGGATCTGGTAAATACAATATTCGAAATGACACTTCTGCTTTTATACCTATTTATTTATGGATCAGGAAAGTTTTCACTTGATTCAAGTATTATACATGGTAAAGATTAGAGATTACCCATGTTAACATGCATTTATTCAATGAATAGTAAGTTTATATAATTCTTTACATTATGGAAGAAATTGTCAGGATCCTTAACACTGAATATGTAACTCATGATGTCAGGCGCTTTCAGGTTGAAAAACCTGCCGGATATGAGTTTATACCTGGTCAGGCAACTGAAGTATCTGTAAATACACCACAGTATAAAGATGAAAAAAGACCATTCACCTTTACTGGTCTGAATAATGAACCATATCTCGAATTTACCATTAAAATTTACCGGGATCATAATGGTGTTACCAAAGAATTGGGAAATCTTAAAACAGGGGATGAGCTTATTATTCGTGATGTGTGGGGGGCTATAACCTATAAAGGCACAGGAATCTTTATTGCAGGTGGTGCAGGA
>JBBRVC010000148.1:0-7407 GCA_038247205.1 Bacteroidales bacterium | reverse complement strand
TGAAATGCTGAATTACAAATACTACATGCTGCCGGGTATTCTTGGAATTCTTGTTACTGCTATCGGTTTTCTGCTTGCAGGTCTTAATCTTGTAAGGGAAAAAGAAACAGGAACCATTGAGCAGATAAATGTTACCCCGGTCAAAAAATATCAGTTTATCATTGCCAAAATGATGCCTTTCCTGATTATTGGACTTATTGATCTGGCAATCGGGCTATTGCTTGGCCGGATTGCCTTTAGTATTCCTTTTGAGGGTAGTATCGCATTGATGTTTCTTGGTGCATCTGTTTACTTAATCGCAGTTCTGGGTCTGGCTCTGTTTATTTCAACAATGTCAGGCAGTCAGCAGCAATTTATGTTTATTGCTTTCTTTTTCATGATAATCTTTATTCTCATGAGCGGCATTTTCACGCCGTTTGAAAGTATGCCGGTATGGGCTCAGAAAATTAACCTTGCTAATCCGCTTGCATATCTAATGCGTATAAACAGGATGGTCATGCTCAAAGGTTCAGGAATTTACGATATAGGAATAGAGTTGGTTTCACTGGTTATTATAGCAGTCGCATTTACCACTATGGCAGTAGCCAGATACAGAAAAACTTCATGATAAACAGATTAAGTGGTTTTTCTTCTTCCAACCAACTTATTTCATTATGTTTGCCATATTGCTCCTAAACAATATTGATCTATGCCCAAGACTTCTGCCAAGCCTACTCCCTTGAATGTTGATAGTAAAATCAAAAAATCCAAGGTTCCCCGTAACTATTTATTCCTTATGTTTCTGGTTCTGTTTGTTGTCTCTGTTATGGCAATATTAAACCAGTACGGGATCTTTAATATTGATAAAACTATATTGATGGTAAGCCGGTGGTCAGCTATTATATTAATTGTAGGTTATGCATTTTATAAAAAATCTTTAACAACCTGGATACTCATAAGTATGATATTGGGTGCCGAATTCGGATATGATCTTCCACATATAGCCGTAAAAATGCAGGTCGTGAGTATGATTTTTCTGAGGCTTATAAAGACAGTAATTGCACCACTGATTTTTGCTACACTAGTTGTAGGAATAGCAGGTCATTCGGATCTGAAACAAGTTGGTCGAATGGGTTGGAAGTCATTGGTTTACTTTGAGATAGTTTCCACAATTGCGCTATTTATCGGCTTATTGGCTATTAACATAATTCCGGCTGGTATCGGAGTAAAGGTTCCGGATATTATCAATCAGAATAATATCCCCACTGTCCCGGTGTCCAGCGGTACTGATCTTATACTGCATATTTTTCCTGAGAATCTTGCCAAATCGATATACGAAGGTCAGGTTTTACAAATCGTTGTGTTCAGTATTATTTTCGGTATTGCTGTTGCCATGATTAAAGATAAATACAGAAGTCCGATGCTTCGATTCACAGAATCACTGGCAGAGACTATGTTTAAATTTACACAGCTGATTATGTACTTTGCCCCTTTTGCTGTTTTTGCAGCCATAGCTTACAGTATAGGGCACATGGGCTTCGATATACTCATCAATCTTTTCAAACTGCTTGCAACGCTTTATGTATCGCTGATTGTCTTTATTCTGGGGGTGCTGCTCCCGGTGGCCCTTATATTCAAAGTACCGATCAGAAGGTTCATAGCCGCAGTATCGGAACCAACTGTAATCGCCTTTGCAACAACAAGTTCTGAATCAGCACTCCCCATCGCAATGGAACGCATGGAGGAGTTGGGGGTACCCCGTAAAATAGTTGCTTTTGTTATGCCTACCGGATATAGCTTCAATCTTGCCGGAACTACTTTGTATCTTTCCCTTGCCACTATTTTTGTTGCTCAGATAAGTGGGGTCCATCTTTCGATTGATAAGCAGCTTCTTATTTGTTTTACTCTTATGCTTACAAGTAAAGGAGTTGCAGGAGTACCTAGAGCTTCACTCGTTATTCTTCTTGGAACTGCAGCAAGCTTTGGGCTTCCTGCCTGGCCTATTTATATTATTCTTGGTATTGATGAACTAATGGATATGGCACGTACAGCAGTAAACGTGATAGGTAATTGTCTTGCGACGGTTGTTGTCGCACGCTGGGAAGGTGAGTTTGAGATGTCGCCCGAGACTGTTTCACTCGTTGATGAAAATCCGTCTGCGGCATAAAGTTGCAGATGACTTAACAAGATGAAGTGTGTGTGATGAACAGTTCATTTGGGCTTTGCTATCCGCTTCTTAATTGCATTAAATAAAAAGGGAACAGATGTGATCACAATCATGCAACAAAACCTAATGCGAGAAGATTAAAATACCTTTCGGGGCTCAATTCTTTATTCAGGAACCGAATATACATTTGATGATATGTCGGCACAACCCTTTGGTCTGACAATCAATCTGGTCGACTGATCGTAAGTAAAATATTTCCAAGCCCAGTTCATGAAAATCATAAGTTTGTTCTTTACTCCTATTATGCTCATCAGGTGAATGAACATCCATACAAACCATGCAAAAAAACCCTGAAAACGGATATAAGGTAGCTCCACAACCGCAAGATTTCTTCCAACAGTTGCCATGATACCCAGGTCTTTATATCTGAATTCAATTAAGGAAAGACCTTTACTCATTCTATGAAAATTTTCAGCAAGTACTTTTGCCTGCTGAATGGCTGCCTGGGCAACCTGTGGATGCCCGCCGGGATACTTTTCTTCACTCATGAGGGAAATATCCCCCAGAGCAAAAATATTGGAATAACCTGTAACCCTGCTGTCTCTTCCTACTTTTATCCGTCCATTCCTTGTGAAACAATCTGCCGTTAACCCTCCGATTTTATTCCCTGTTATACCGGCGGTCCAGATAATCATTCCTGTATTGATTGTTTTTCCTGAATCAAGAAAGACAGATTTTTCATTACAATCTGTCACTTTGGTATTTGTAACTACGGTTACACCCATTTCTTCCAGAAAAAGGCTGGCTTTTTCCGAAGACTTTGGTGACATTGAACTCAGTACCCGTCCCAGTGCCTCTATCAGAAATATTTTTGCCTTTATCTCTTTAAACTCAGGATAATCTTTTGGCAGTACATATTTATTCATCTCGGCTAAAGCTCCCGCTATCTCCACTCCTGACGGACCTCCCCCAATTATCACGATGTTTAAAAGCATCTCACGTTCATCAGAAGTTGTCGCAGTAAGTGCATTCTCAAAGTTCATCAACAGGGAATTTCGCAAATCCAGAACCTCAGCGATAGTCTTCATTCCTCTTGAGTATTTCTGCATGTGAACAGAACCAAAATATGAATTTGTTGCTCCATGAGCCAATACCAGATGATCATAAACTATATTCCCCGATGATGTTATCAACTGATTATTTGTAGAATCAATTTCTCTTATCTCAACTTTTCTTATATGGTAATCTTTATAGCTCTGGAATATTTTACGGAGTGGAAACAATATAGAACTCTCTTCAAGACCGGCAGATGCTACCTGGTAAAAAAGAGGTGGGAACTGGTGATAATTATGCTTATCGAGAATAACCACCTGGTACCCTTTGTTTCTTAGATTTTTTGCTAAAGTCAGGCCTGCAAATCCGCATCCTGCTATAACAATTCTTTTTTTCTCTGACTTTTGAATATTTAACATTGCATTATCATTTCATTATTGGTAGTGTAAATGAAGTATCCAATCTTTAAAATACTTTAACCTCTAAAAACTGATTTTGTTGAATTGTTATCAGATTCACAACACAAAAAAACTTACAAATTTTAATTTTATGCTGATAATCCTTTTGTAAAATTGTTACGTTTGTATATTAATAAATTTTAATCCAGTAAAATCTTTATTACCTAATGTCGAAAAACCGGTTATTTCTCACCAAACCACTTCCTCAGTTATTCAGCGAATCGAAAGAATCTGGCGGATTAAAAAGATCTCTTTCTGCAACCAATCTTACTACCCTTGGAATTGGGGCCATAATTGGGGCAGGAATTTTTGTTCTTACCGGTCAGGCTGCCGCTCAGTATGCGGGACCAGGAATTGTACTGTCATTCATCATTTCGGGACTTGCATGTGGTTTTGCCGGTTTGTGCTACGCTGAATTTGCCTCGATGATCCCCATAGCCGGAAGCGCTTATACATATTCTTATGCCACCCTTGGTGAGTTTCTCGCCTGGATAATCGGCTGGGATCTTATCCTTGAATATCTGTTTGCCGCCTCAACAGTAGCTGTTGGTTGGTCGGGTTATGTTGTAAGTTTTCTGAAGGATTTAAATATTGTTATTCCTCCACAGTTCACCAGCGCTGCAGGCACAGTGCTTGTCAACGTTCCGGAACAGGGATGGAAGCCTCTTACTGATGCTTTTGCGCAGACCCTGATCGCAAGCGGCATCCAGGTTGATTCGCTTGCACATGTAACAAGCATTATAAATATTCCCGCAATGTTCATAGTTGCGCTGCTTTCAACACTCCTTGTAATAGGAATACGTGAATCAGCCAACTTCAATAATATAATGGTAATCACCAAAGTATCAGTTATTATACTCTTCATTGCAATTGGGTTTATGTTCGTTAAATCGGCTAACTGGCATCCATTCATCCCGAAAAATCTCGGAGAATTCGGACAGTTCGGGTTCAGCGGAGTTTTGAGGGGTGCAGGAGTTATCTTCTTTGCTTATATAGGTTTCGATGCTGTATCAACAGCCGCGCAGGAAGCGAAGAATCCACAGAGAGACATGCCAATAGGTATTCTTGGTTCTCTGGGAGTTTCAACAGTTCTTTATATTCTGGTTGCAATAGTGCTCACCGGAATTGTAAGCTATACAACTCTTAATGTTCCTGACCCGGTTGCTGTAGGTGTTGATGCTATGGGAAAAGGGATGTTCTGGCTCAGACCTATTGTTAAGATAGCTGCTATAGCAGGTCTTAGCTCCGTCATCCTGGTTATGCTGATGGGACAACCAAGGATCTTTTTCTCAATGTCGAAGGACGGTTTACTGCCTCCTGTCTTTTCAAAAGTTCATCCGAAATTTAAAACTCCCTATATAAGCACAATTATTACAGGAGTGGTGGCTATGATAATAGCCGGTTTGCTTCCGATCAGTATTTTGGGGGAATTGGTATCTATAGGAACTCTTCTTGCATTTATAATTGTATGTCTCAGTGTTCTGGTGCTGAGAAAAACAAAACCTGATATTCATCGTCCGTTTAAAACTCCATGGGTCCCGGTTGTACCTATTCTTGGAGCACTGATATGCTTTGTACAGATGGCTGCGTTGCCACTCGATACATGGCTGAGACTGATAATATGGATGGTCATTGGGTTCGCAATCTATTTCTTCTATGGCAGGTACCACAGCAAAGTAAGACAGAATACTCCCGAAACAAAGTGACCTGTTTGGAGTGAATAATACTGGCAGGGAAAATCCGGTTAAACAGATGTATTTACAGTTTACGGTTTCTTGACGGAAAGTATTGTAATGTTTCTGCAGTCTTCAAGACATAAAGTAACTCCTTTATATAAGAATATCAAAGAAGAAGGATTAAAAGCTGCTGAATTACTTGCTGACAACTTACACTGGAATTCAGCGATTAATAGGCTTTACTATAGCTGTTATTATGCAATTTCCACCCTTACCTACTTCTCCACCTTCCCATAAAACCTCTAAATCATGCAGAAGACCTGACCAGACATCTTTTTGCGGAAATGTAATGCTGCCGAAGACTTAAATCAAAATGGATCGGTTATAGACACCGTTGCCTGTACCGGCCAGTGATCTGATATATAAACACCACGCACCTTCTTAACTTCAGTTTTATGCTCCAGGACTTTAAGTCCCGATCTTACAAAGATATAATCTATTCTTCCTGAGGTCTTAACATCCGAGAAACCGTTAAATGTATCACTGGGTCCGGAAGGTGTTTTATCAGAAATTGTAAATGAATCTTCTATCAGCGGCACGCTTTCGTGGGGACCTGTAAGAATTGAATAGCCTTCACCTGAAGGAGGCATATTAAAATCGCCGGTGATTACAAATGGGAATCCATTAGCTATACTGTCGATGCTCTGCAACAGGATTTGCGAACTCATAACTCGTGCAGAATCGGAATCATGAGCAAAATGGGTGTTAAAAAAATACAGATGTTCATGATTCTTCTTATCAACCAGTTCCATCCAGCAGACTATTCGTGGTAATGAAGCCCCCCAGCCCATGGAACCCGGTAGGTCCGGAGTGGATGAAAGCCAGAATGTTTTCGACCTTACCAGATCGAATCTGTCCTTTCTGAAAAAAACAGGATTCATCTCACCGGATTTTGCCCCATCATTTCTGCCAACCCCTATTGAGATATAATCTGCTAGTGCCGAATCAAGAACTGCATACTGGTGGAACAATACTTCCTGCATACCTAACAGGTCGGGTTTTGCATCTAGTATATAATCTATTACCATAGATTCGCGTTTTGGCCAGGCATTCAGGCTGTCCCGTGGATTATCATACCTCACGTTTAATGTCATAACTTTAATAGCATTCTTGTCAGAATTTTCGGAACATGCAGCTAATGAAAGCAATACAATGATGCCTGAACCGAATAAAAGCTTTCTCATTTTTCCCTCTTTTGTTCAAAGATATAAAACTGAACATGATTTCTTAATAATAATTTTAAAATGGCAAAATGCAATGTCAGAAGTGCTATATCCAAACCATGAAGCAATTATTTATATATTTGCAAAAGAAGATTCTAATTGAATTATATCTTTCTCCTAGCAGATTATTAATGTCAGACATTATCAAGCTTTTACCCGATTCGGTAGCAAACCAGATAGCTGCAGGCGAAGTTATTCAGCGTCCGGCTTCAGTTGTCAAAGAGCTTGTAGAAAATTCTGTTGATGCCGGGGCACGAAATATTCTTGTTATAATCAAAGATTCGGGTAAAACATTAATACAGATCATCGATGACGGCACTGGTATGTCGGAGACCGATGCGAGGCTTGCTTTTGAAAGGCATGCAACGTCGAAGATCACAACAGCCCAGGATCTCTTTGCTATCAGTACAAAAGGCTTTCGCGGAGAAGCTCTGGCATCAATCGCTGCAGTTTCGATGGTTGAACTTAAAACGAAAAGGGCTGAAGATGAAGCCGGTACGTTGATTGTCATATCAGGTTCGAAAGTGGAAACTCAGGAACCTTGCAGTTGCCCGGCAGGTTCTAATTTTGCGGTGAAAAACCTTTTTTATAACATCCCTGCCAGAAGGAAATTCCTTAAATCAGACAACACCGAAGTCAGGCATATCGTAAATGAATTTCAAAAGATTGTACTCGCTCACCCTGATATAAAGTTCTCGCTTCTTCATAATGACGCAGAAATCTATAATCTCTCATCCGGAAACTGGCGTCAGAGGATAATAAGCGTCTTTGGAAAGCAGATCAACACAGAC
>JBBRVC010000147.1:0-7420 GCA_038247205.1 Bacteroidales bacterium | reverse complement strand
CTCCGAGGAGGGGAATTTCTATTGCTAACTTTTTGAACCTCAGTGTCTTCTCAGTGTCTTCTCAGTATCTTCTCAGTGTCTTCTCAGTGTCTTCTCAGTGTCTTCTCAGTGTCTTCTCAGTGTCTTCTCAGTGTCTTCTCAGTGTCTTCTCAGTATCTTCTCTGTATCCCTCTGTGTAAGATTTTTAATTGACGTTGGTTAAAGTTCATGAAATTAAAAACTTGATCAGACTACCTCACCTTCATAAACATCCTGTTCAGTCTGATCCTTTTTATGCCTTCAGCTTCCTTGTCAAGAGAAAGCCAGATGAACTTTGGTTTTCCAACAATATGATCTTCAGGAACAAAACCCCAGTAACGTGAGTCGGCTGAATTATGCCTGTTATCACCCATCATCCAGTAGTAATCCATTTTGAATGTATAGCTGTCGGCAGGCTCATTATTAATGTATATGTTGCTTCCTTCTATCCTCAGATCATTATTTTCATATACATCTATTATCCTTTCGTAAAGATCTATATTGGAGCTGTCCAGCTTAACGGTTGCTCCCCTTTTGGGTATCCAGATGGGACCATAGTTATCTTCATTCCAACCTAAAGATGAGTTATAAGGGAAGATGTAAGGAGCATACTCCCCAATTCTTGCATTAATTGCAGATACCTCTGTAACATTTGGGAATTTGGAAATAGCTTCTGCGTTTGCCTTTGTCATGGGAAGAAGATATGCAGCACCGGAAACCATCATCTGATCCGATTTGCTAATATTTAACCGCTCAAAAGCTTTAGGATTAATTGTAGTTCCATTTGTTCCTACTACATAGTTTGTCTGCTGTGTGTTATTATCAGGGACAAGCGTACCATTTACATATAGTTCACCAGCCTTTATAAATATAGTATCTCCGGCTATTCCGACACATCTTTTTACATAGTTATCTCTTCTGTCGACAGGACGATATATCACTTTATAGTTAGCCCATATCTCTTTCCGGGCTTCCTGATAATATTCTTCTTTCGTTTTCGAATTAGCACTATAATTATCTCTCAGCTGCAAGTCCCTCGCGGTCCTTCTTACAATCTCAAAATAGCTTGTATTGGGATCTTCTACTACAACAGTATCTCCAGCCGGAAAATTAAACACTATTGGATCATTGTTCTTAACGGTACCTCCACCTACAAGTCTCTTATAAGGCCAATGAACAATATTTGACCATGATTTCCCCCCTGATACGGGCATGGTGTTCTGGGTAAAGGGAAATGCAATCGGAGTATTTGGCATTCTTGGGCCATAAGCAAGTTTGCTTACAAAAAGGTGATCGCCTACAAGTAAAGATTTTTCCATCGATGGCGTCGGGATCCTGTAGTTCTGAAAAAGGAAAATATTAATAAGAGAAACAGCTATAACCGCAAAGATCAGGGCATCGAGCCATTCAATGAATGAACTGTTATGACCATTCCTTTTTTTCCAGAAAGTCCAGTTCACTTTCTCGGAAATATACAAATCATAAATAACACCCAGTCCGATCAGTAACAGATAGTTACCTATCCATATAACGACAAGGATGTAAAGAATAGCTGCAATTGCAAACTGAATGTATTTCTTCTGAATTCGCTGGTCCATATTATTTTTTTAATTAAACGGCAAATGTAAATATAATAATCAGAATCCAAGCACATCATTCATAGTGAAGATACCTTGCCTTGGCTGTATGTATTCTGCAGCAACAACAGCTCCCATGGCTAAACCGGATCTGTTTTTCGAAATATGTTTAAGGCTGATTGTATCAATGTCAGAATCCCAGGTAACAGTATGTGTTCCCGGTACTGAACCTTCTCTGATTGAGTTCATTGGTATACAATTTCCAGGTCGGTCATTTTCAAAGCACCAACCTGCATAGGCCGGATTGTTTTTGCAAATACCTTCTGAAAGAGTAATAGCCGTCCCGCTTGGGGCATCAAGCTTTTTGGTATGGTGTATCTCTTCAATGGAAACCCGGTAATTATTAAATTGTTGCATCCTACCGGCGAGGTCTGAGTTCAGACGGAAAAGAAGGTTAACTCCAATACTGAAATTGGTGGAATGAATAAATGAAGTCGTATTTTCTATGCATATCTGAGCAGCACGGTTGTAATCATCCAGCCATCCGGTTGTACCGGAAACCACCGGAACTCTGTTTTCCAAACATTTTTTGATATTGCTAAAAGCCGCACCAGGGTAAGAAAATTCAATGGCAACATCGACATCCTTAAGATTTTCAGCATTAAGATCGATCTCATTTTCCTGATCTATTATGAGATTTATCGAATGCCCTCTGTTTACAGCAACCTTTTCAATTTCATGGCCCATGCGGCCGTAACCAATTAACGCTATTTTCATTATCAATATTTCCTGACGAATTTAACAATTTTGAACATATCTTATTCGTTTGGAATCTTTAATTATCCTTAAGAGAAGTTAAATTATTCTTAAGTGCTTCAAAAATTGATCCGGGATAACCGGCAGGCAATAGTAATCAATTAATTGAACAGAGAATTTTTACTTAGCTTCATTTAAGTACCATGATATTTACCTCGGCAGGCCATAATGGGGAGCGGAGAGCAGTGAGCGGAGAGCAGGTAGCTGGAACAAACAATGGTAGAATTAAAATAATTTTAATATATTTCCAGAGTGAAACTATTCCAACTATGAGAAACATAATTATTTTATTATCAATAACAACCATGATGATTGCCGGTTCATGTACGCATGTAGAAAATGCTGATCTTGTAATTATTAACGGGAAAATTCTTACAATTGATAAAGATAATCCGACCGCTGAAGCCATTGCCGTAAGAGGGGAAGAGATTATAGCCGTTGGTTCAACCAAAGAAATAAACAGGACGATTGATGAAGGAACCAAGGTAATCGATGCCGGAGGAAGGCTTGTTATTCCTGGCTTTAATGATGCTCATGTACATTTTGGTCCACTTGACCCTGACTATGTAGAACTCAGATATACTGTTAATCCTGAGGTAATTACAGAAAAGGTAAAAGCTCAGATTGAAAGGTCCAAACCGGGAGAGCTTATTCGGGGAGGTCATTGGGAACATGAGATGTTCAATAATAAAAAATGGCCCTCAAAGGAGCTTATTGATGAAGTTTCTCCCGATAACCCTGTAATATTGAGCCGGGCAGATGGTCATTCCGTTCTTGTGAACAGTTATGTTCTGAAGCAATCAGGCATAACAAAAAATACTCCCAACCCGTTTGGTGGTGAAATACAAAAGGATCCGGTCACCGGAGAGCCTACAGGCATTCTTAAAGAAAATGCTGAAGGTCTTATTAAAAATGAAAAAAGCAGTATTATCCGTTCACCGGAGGAGGAAGCGGCCAGTACCTGGCAGGGATATCTGCTGGCTCTTAAAGAAGCCAGAGAACTGGGTGTTACAAGCGTACAGATACCGGGTAATGCTGATTTCGACGCATACGAAAAACTGCAGAAAGAAGGTGAACTGACAAGCAGGGTAGATATAGGAGAAATGCTTACAGCCGACACAATTTTGCTGAATAAGTACAGGGAAATTGAAAAAACTTACTCAAGGAATGGAAACTGGATCAGATTCGGGTATCTGAAAGCTTTCATAGATGGAACAATAGGCTCAGGAACTGCTCTTATGTTTGAACCATTTGCAGATAACCCTGAATCTACAGGACTTGCTATGATGCCATACGATGAATTTGAGAATATGGTTGTGACTGCCGATAAATATGGCTTTCAGATTGGAGTACATGCTATTGGCGATAAAGGAAATAACTGGACTCTAAATGCATATGAAAAAGCACAACAGGTAAACGGGAAAAGAGAAAGCCGTCATCGCGACGAACATGCTCAGACACTTCTGTTGACAGATATTCCACGTTTTGCTCAATTGGGTGTAATCCCATCCCTTCAGCCAACTCATTGTATATCAGACAAGAAGTTTTATGAAAAACGTGTAGGTATTGACCGTTGTAAAGGGGCATATGCCTGGAGAAGTCTTATTGATGCCGGCTCAATACTTGCATTTGGCACTGATTACCAGGTAGAACCATTAAACCCGATGGAAGGTCTTTATGCAGCAGTATCACGAAAAGAGCGTCTCGGAGAAGAAGGAGAAGGATGGTTTCCTGAACAAAAGTTGACGATGGAAGAAGGTATAAAATATTACACCCTTGGTGCTGCATATGCTCAGTTTATGGAAGACCGTAAAGGGATTATCAAGAAGGGATACCTGGCTGATATTGTAATTACCGATAGAGATCTTCTGACTATTCCGGAGAATGAAATAATGAAAACAAGGGTCGACTATACAATAACAGGAGGTAAGGTGGTTTACAGTTCCGGTAAATAATCTGACCTACCGGAGTGAATACAAGATCTTCATTGCCTCATCCCTGTCCGAACCGCAGAAGTCAGGTTCAGCCATGTAGTCGCCGCATACTTTTGGCCTTGATGGATTATTGAATAAAGCGCACTTATTGTCGTCGAGAAGATGAATGCACCTCACTCCTGCCGGTTTGCCATCAGGCATACCCGGTATAGGTGATGAAATTGAAATTGCTATGCAGCAGGCGCCACAGTCCGGTCGACAATCCATAAAAAAGATAAAAGACAAAAGTAAAAAGACAAAAGTAAAAAGTAAAAAGGTAAAAGCAGGAATTATAGAAAGGGCAAAAGTAACCACTTTTTCTTACTATTTTTGTAAAAATTCATTCGAATGAGAATTGATATCATCACCGTATTACCCGAATTACTTGAAAGCCCATTAAATTTTTCAATTGTTAAGAGGGCCAGAGAGAAAGGTCTTGTTGAAATTAATATTATCAACCTTCGGGATTTTACAAATGATAGGTATAAAAGCGTTGATGACTATGCATTCGGAGGCGGAGCCGGGATGGTGATGCTAATCGAGCCTGTGTTCAAGGCTATAAATAAACTAAAATCGGAAAGAGAATATGATGAGATAATTTACACCTCTCCTGATGGTGTGAAATTTAATCAGAAACTAGCAAACCGTCTCTCGCTGAAAAACAATATCATAATTCTTGCAGGGCATTACAAGGGGGTTGACCAGCGGATACGTGAACATCTGGTAAGCATGGAAATATCGGTTGGAGATTATGTTTTATCGGGAGGAGAATTACCTGCCGCAATAATAACTGATGCAATAGTGAGACTGATTCCTGGAGCAATCTCTGACGAGCAATCAGCCTTATCCGATTCCTTTCAGGATGATCTGCTTGCTCCTCCTGTTTACACCAGACCGGCAGATTTTAACGGTTGGCGTGTTCCGGATATTCTTCTGTCAGGGAATACTGCTGAAATTGATAAGTGGAGACATGAACAATCGGAAGAGCGAACTTTAAAGCTCAGGCCTGATCTGATGGAGGACTGAGAGACTTCATCGTTTGGAAATAACAAAAAGCTTTTGTAAAATTGTGATCTATATTTTCATATTTATATCTAATTAATAATCAACAACATGAACACACAGGATTACATAAACCGGGAAGATAAATATGGTGCACATAATTACCATCCACTTCCGGTAGTACTTGAAAGAGGTGAAGGACCTTTTGTCTGGGATGTGGAAGGAAAGAGATATTTCGATTTTCTGTCGGCCTATTCAGCGGTGAATCAGGGCCATTGTCATCCGGCTATTCTTAAAGCCTTAACTGATCAGGCTAAGATTCTTACATTGACTTCAAGGGCATTCTATAATTCTGTGCTTGGTGAATATGAGGAGTATATTACAAAATATTTCGGGTACGACAAAGTTCTTCCGATGAACTCCGGAGCTGAAGCAGATGAAACGGCTTTAAAGCTTACCCGTAAGTGGGCTTATAAGAAAAAAGGCGTTTCACCAAACAATGCAAAAATAATTGCATGCGATGGTAATTTCCATGGACGCACAATCTCAATTGTTTCCATGTCTACAGATCCGGATGCAAGAGATGATTTCGGTCCATTTACTCCGGGATTCATCATAATTCCTTATAATGATTTGGCAGCTCTTGAAAAAGCTCTTGCAGATCCTGATGTTGCAGGATTCCTGGTTGAACCTATACAGGGCGAAGCAGGTGTATTTGTTCCGGACGAAGGTTACCTGAAAAAAGCATATGATCTCTGCAAATCAAAGAATGTTCTTTTTATTGCTGATGAGGTTCAGACCGGGCTTGCACGCACAGGTAAATTACTAGCATGTGACCATGAAGGAGTAAGACCCGACATCCTGATTCTTGGAAAAGCACTCTCTGGAGGCGTTATGCCTGTATCCGCTGTCTTAGCAGATGACGAGATCATGCTGACTATTAAACCGGGCGAACATGGTTCAACATTCGGAGGCAACCCACTGGCAGCCAAAGTAGGAATTGCAGCACTTGAAGTTTTAAAAAATGAGAAGCTGGCAGAGAATGCTGAACGGCTTGGTAAAATATTTCGCGATGAATTTAAGAGCATAAAATCAGACATGATTGAACTCGTACGTGGAAAAGGATTACTTAACGCTGTGGTAATAAGGCCTAAAGGCGACAAAACCGCATGGGATGTATGTATCGCAATGAAGGATAACGGGCTAATTGCAAAACCAACACATCAGCATATAATACGGTTTGCTCCTCCGCTTGTAATAACTGAAAAACAGATAAGAGAAGCAATAACATTGATAAAAGAAACATTCAAATTATTTGAATAAATTTTAAATATCATAAAAAAGGCTGATTTCATGGATTTCAGCCTTTTTTTTTGAAATCGTTGATTGAATGGGAGATCAGCTTAAAGAACAAGCATTTTTTTCAAATGTATCAAAGTAGAATGTTACAAGAAAGATTATTGCTATTTTTGATCCTTATCATCTGTTCTGTTTCAATATAAAAGATCTTGAATTTTAAATACAATATTAATAAAATATCTATGATACTCATTTCCAGGATTATACCTGTTCTAATTATTTTTTTTATCACTTCCTGCTCAGGGAATCCTGAGATCACGACCGACGAGCTTCTCTCACACATAAAGTACCTGTCATCCGATTCTCTGAAAGGACGTCAGACAGGAATGGCTGGTGATAGCCTTGCTGCAGAATACATAAAAGAAGAACTTGCTTCGTATGGCTTTGTACCCCTTACCGGTGACGGTTTACAAAGATTTAAAGTTGCAACAAGGGTAATGACCGGTCCGGGAAGTTCCCTTTCTGCTGATGGCAAGTCATTTGTTGCAGAGGAAGATTTCACGCCAATGGGTTTCAGTTCAAATTCATCACTGGAAGCTGAAGTTATTTTTGCTGGTTACGGTTTCAATATAAATAATGACAGTCTGAAATGGAACGACTATGAAAACATAAATCCAGCCGGCAAATGGGTTATGATCCTGCGTGGCGATCCTGAACCTGATAATACTTTAAGCT
>JBBRVC010000146.1:0-7652 GCA_038247205.1 Bacteroidales bacterium | reverse complement strand
GCTAAAGGAATATCCGCATCTGAACTTCTTTCAGAGATACATTTATTTCACCCTGATTAAAAAGATGGTAATAATTAATCCTCTGAATTACATCAATTACAGGAAAGATGATGCAATCGAACTGATGAAGAATGAGCTGGGATGGCAGTACTATGGGGGGAAACACTTTGAATCGCGGTTTACTAAATTCTTTCAGAGTTATTATTTACCACGAAAATTTAATTTTGATAAAAGAAAAGCTCATTTATCAAGTCTTATTATTTCAGGACAGATTACAAGGGAAAAAGCATTGGAAGCCATGAAGGAGAATTCTTATTCTGAAGCTGAGATAAAGTTTGATATTGAGTATGTTGCAAAAAAACTGGATTGGACTATTGACGAATTTAAATCAATAATAGGCCGACCCCCGACCCATCACTCCGATTTCCCTACAAATGATAAATTGTTTAGTTTTGGAACGAAAGTCAAAAAAATTCTAAAATCTCACTAAACCGTAACTCTTTCATTTTTAAATATTAAGGCCGCAAAGAATGTATTCAATGCGGCCTTAACAATACTGTTCTTAAAGATTTGAGGTCAGGTCTTCTGAGGACCCTTCATATAATACAAAAGGAAGGCAAAAAGAGGAAAAAAGGTTACTCCGGCAAGACGATTTAAAACAGACTCAAAAAAGAAGAATACTATCATCATAATAACGAATAGGCCGTATATAAGATTTCCCTGAGAGACCGCTATATAAATCATATATCCAAGAAGGATCAGAAATAGCACCAATCCTATTATGCCATTTTCAAGCTGAATTTCGATGAATTGGTTATGAGCATTAAGATTTTCATAATAACCATAAGAATATCCCTGACTTTTAAACTCCTTCTTCAGTTCAGAGGACACATCTCCGGTACCCACACCGGTAACAGGATTTTCTTTTATCAGGTTTAATGAAGATTTCCAGATGGTATATCTTACATCTTTTTCAATTGAAGTATGCAGGGTGTCTGAAGTAATTTTGGAAATATCATATCTTATTTTGTCATTGGTAACTGCTACTAGTATGCTTAAAAATACCAAAAGCGCAATAAATGAATAGAAAATCCATTTCAGATGTTTATCACGAAACCTTATGAAAAAATAAAGGGTAGTAACCACAAATGTTGCTAAAAATCCAGCCCTGGATGACAAAAGATATATTACTACCAGAAAAATGCACGCCATGGCGCTCCAGAAGAATTTTTTCAGCAGACTTATACCTTGGTCAAAGAGTGATTCAAGCACTATTATCAATGAAAGAAGAACATAACCTGAAAGATAAGAAGGGTGGATCGGATCTGAAAAGCGGACTGAAAAGAAATAATTCTCATAGTCGTACTCCAAAGGATGAGGATTGAAAATCCATTTACCATCAATAAAGGAAACAGAATGATTCAGAGCATTACCAAAACAATACAATATATATATAAAGGTAGAAATGGCAAACAATCTGACAATCATATTTATATTCCTGATTATTTTCTCGCCCGGATAAAATAATACTAAGGGAAACAGAAGGAAAGACATTCTTTTAGAAATTCTTTCAAAGCCTGACCCAACTGAGTCAGCCATTAACAACCCACTTATCTGCCATAAATAAAAAGCAATGAACAATATAAACAGAACTGTGGCTTTATTTCCTGAAAACATAAATCTACTAACCCTGAAACCGTTTTTAAACAGCCATGCAATAACCCACAGGATCATAAACGGGGGTAAGTAAAAAACATAAACCGGCATTATGATCACTACAATCAGACAAAGCAAAAATGTCAGATCTCCTTTTAATGAAATGCCTTTAAGATTTTTAAAGACCATCAATTTTCAAGTATCAGGTTACAAATCAGTTTAATCTGATCTTCAGAAATTTCAGGATAGATAGGGAGTGAAAGAATTTCATCTGTAACCTCTGAAGCAACAGGAAATTCTTTTGCTGTATGATTTTTGTAGTGATATGCTTCCAGAAACGGTAGAGCTTTGGGATAGTGGATGCCAAATGAGACATTATTTTTTTCAAAAAGATCGGTTAGTTTAATTCTGTTCTTGTATTTTATCACGAATAAATGAAAAACATGTTTTTTCTCATCTTCAGTTAAAGGGAGAACTAATCCCTCCTTTTTGCGAAGTAAAGATTTGTAAAACAAAGCTGCAATAATACGCTTCTGATTCCATTCATCAAGATGCCTGAGTTTTACACTTAGAACAGAGGCCTGGATAGAGTCGAGCCTGCTGTTCCTTCCGATTACTTTATGAGAATGCTTTACATTGAGCTGCCCGTGGTTTGAAATCATTCTTGCCTTATCAGCCAGATTGATATCATTTGTAACAATAGCGCCTGCATCACCAAATGCACCCAGATTCTTGCTTGGGAAAAAACTAAAAGCAGAGGCAATACCAAAAGTTCCGATTTTTTGACCTTTATACTCTGCTCCATGAGCCTGGGCACAATCCTCGATAATGTATAATTTATATTTTTCTGCAATGGAAATAATTTCATCCATCTCTGCAGGTCCGCCATACAGATGAACAGGTATGATAGCCCTGGTTTTTGAAGTTATCTTTTCCTCAATTTTATTAATATCAATTGTACAATTTAAAGGATTGATATCAACAAAAACCGGTTCAGCACCAACATTATTAACGCATTCAGCGGTTGCAATCCATGAAAGGGCGGGCACAATGACCTCATCACCCGGCCCAACTCCCAATGATAATAGAATTATTTCAAGGGCATCAGTACCATTTCCACAACCCAAACAATATTTTGAGCCCAGATATGAGGCAAAATCCTTTTCAAACTGGTCTACAATCTTGCCCCTGATAAAATTGCCCTCGGTTATGCACTTGCTTACAGAATCATCTATCTCTTTCTTAATACTGAGATACTGGGCATTTAAATCAACAAATGGAATCATGACTGGCATTAAATAGTGTTATTTACAATTTTTTCCGGCAGCAGCATAAATTTTATCAATAATTTCTACAGTCTTCAGACCCTCAAATCCATTTGTGCCTATAATTCCACCATTTAAAAGTACATCTGCAACATTCTCATATACTTTATGATGGTTTGACATAGAACCTAAATATTGTCCGTAATTGTTCGGCGGGTTACCGGGGGGTAAATCGGAGATTTTAAAGTCTTTGATATTCTGGTATTCTAACTCGTTGAGATACTGACCCCCGATTTTGACTGTTCCCTCCTCTCCGAATATAGTGAGTGAACCCTCCATATTCTTTTCATAACTATTTACTGTGTAGTTGATTGTTCCAATTGCTCCGCTAAAAAATTCCAGGATAATCACCCCGGTATCTTCAAATTCAATGGACTCGTTATGGATGAAGTTCTTAGTGATTGCTTCCACATTTTTTATGTCGCCGAACAGCCAATAGAGCAGATCAATAAAATGGCTGAACTGAGTATAAAGGGTACCTCCATCGAGCTTTTTTGTACCTTTCCAGTCAGACTGGGAATAGTAGTTTAGATTCCGGTTCCAGAAGCAGCTCAACTGAATGCTGAGAATTTTCCCAAGCTTGTTTTCGTCAAGAGCTTTCTTTATAGCTTCTACAGGAGGGTTATATCTGTTTTGTTTTACGATAAATAATCTTTTGTTTGCTTTCTCGGCCTCTTTAATCATCTCACCACAGTCGAATACATTAATGGCCATTGGCTTCTCACAAAGGACATGAAAACCATTCCTGAGTGCCTTTCTTGAGTGCTCTGCATGCAGTCCGTTTGGAGTACATACCGAAATGACATCCAACTCTTTTTCATTCAGCAGCAACTCATCATAATTGACATAAACATGTGAACCATACTTACCACCTAAACTTATAGCTTTTGATTCATCCTTATCACAAACTGCCTTTAAGACTCCCAGACGATTTATCTGTTCTGCATGCCTTTCTGCAATTCTTCCACATCCGACAATTGCAAATTTTAATTTCTTCATTCTGCTTTTGTTTTTATTGGTGTCCGATTAAAAATTGTGCATATACGGCAAACCCTTATTATATTTCGTCCCTACGGGACTTTGTACAAATTGGGCTTACTTTACATTTCTACCGACATTTCATCCCTAACGGGATTGTCCCGTAGGGACAAAATATTGGTAGTAAAATAGTTAGGGAATAACCCAAAGTCCCGTTAGCGACGATATATTATTTTACCGGACAACAATGTTTTGTTATATATTCTCACAAATCAGAATCGAGAAAGTGTATTGACAATCTGATTTGCATCATTTACTGTATGAAAAGTTGAAATTGGTAAGCTTAGTGTAGTCCTGTGGATCTCTTCGGATAAGGGGAAACTTAAGTTTTTGAGAAATTTCATTGCATTCTGTTTGTGTGGCGGCACAGGGTAGTGAATTTCCGACTGAATTCCGTTTTCCAGCAGAAATTTCTTCAGATCATCTCTCCTGTTATTGCGTATATTGAAAATGTGATAAACATCAAAAGTATCAGGATTGAAGTCAGGAATGATAAAATTTCCGGAGATCCCTTCCTTATAAATATTCGCCAGTAACCTCTTGTGAGTTATTACCTTATCCAGAGATTTAAGTTTTATTCTGAGAAAAGCAGCCTGAACTTCATCAAGCCTTGAGTTTATGCCCTGATATTCATTGTAATATTTCTTCTCAGAACCATAATTTCTAATCATTCCTGCCAGTTTGGAATAATCATCGTTATTTGTTACCAGAGCTCCTCCATCACCAAGGCAACCCAAATTCTTTGTCGGATAAAAACTGAATGCTGCCATATCACCAAAACTTCCGACTCTCTTTCCTTTATACTCTGCACCATGAGCCTGAGCACAATCTTCAATCAGGACTAAGTTATGTCGTTTGCAAATATCCATTATGGGATCCATATCGCATGGTTTACCATAAAGATGGACCACCATAATTGCCCGTGTTTTTGAAGTGATGGCATCCTCAATTCTTTGTGGATCAATATTGTATGTTGCCAGATCAGGTTCTGAAAGAACGGGTGTATGTCCGCTGTGCAATATTGATAATACAGTAGCTATATAAGTATTAGAAGGAACAATTATTTCGGATTTTGCAGGAAGATCAAGCACCATCAATGACATGGTGAGTGCATCCAGACCTGAAGCTACCCCAATACAATTTTTGACGTTTAACCAGGCTGCAAATTCTTTTTCAAACTCTCTGACATTGGTGCCAAGTACAAACCAACCTGATTCCAGAACCTGATTAAAAACCCTGTTGAACTCCGCGAAGTATGGTTGATTGACTTTTGCTAAATTCTCATATTCAATCATAATTCACAAAAATATAGTCATCTTGATTAAATTTTTCCGAAGCAAGTACCATCAGTATAGCATTTTCAGAAAAGTCATACATTTTGTGCCAGTCTTTAGGTTCTAATATTACACATTTTGAAGGATTATTAAGATGATAAATCTCCTGAGACCTTCCATCATTATTTGAGATTTTACATTCTCCCTGGATACAAACGGCAGCCTGGATAGTCTTATGATGTCTGTGACCACCCCGCTCAGATTTATCTACACCATATATGTAAAAGACCCTTTGGATCTCAAAAGGCAAAACATTTTCAATTACGGTCAGATTTCCTCTGATATCTGTATGTGTTTCAAGATCAATTATGTATGCCATTAAATAGATTTCAAGATATTATAACCAAACATTTTTTTAAACCCTGTTTTCAGCAGATCCTTCAGACTGTCAGTCCTGAAAGATGTAAACCCCGTCTTATAAAGATCATTCCGGTTCTTAATCTCTTTTTCAATCTCCTTTATTCTTTTCAAATAAGGTACATAAAAGTTAATCCTGACGCTATCGGGAATATGATACCAGCCAATATCAAAGGTACCGTTCCTGTGGATCTTTACATATTGAAAATGAAAAAACACTACTTTAAATCTGGTTCTTTTTTTTCTTATTTCACCCAAAATTAAATCCTTTTTTCCTGAGAACTTATAATTCGTCAGATTCCATGGTGCAACGCCACCTCCATGGTTCTGAAGAATATGAATATTAGTATATAATTCAGGCCAATTATCAAGATATTTCTGGTCACCGAATTTACCATCTTCGTATCTGGCATAACACCAGTCAATGCATTGCTTTCTCCACGTTTCAAGCACCTGCAAGCTATCATTCTGGTTCAGAAATGTAATAAACTGAACACAAAAACGTCCGGCTCTCTTTTCCTCGTATAGCCGTGGCAGAGTAGAAAACCTGTGCTCAGTAATTAAAACACTTTTATTATTCACTGTCATTTCATCAATTAAAATGGCCGGATCAGAATAAAAATACAAATCCGAATCGATGTATGTACAATCGGGGACACTATATTCCTTAAGAACATAAGATATTACTGACGGAGTGCATGTCCAGCAATACTCAGCCTTACTCCTCTCCTTCTTAACCTTTAAAAGTTCAGGATTTTCAAAATCATGAAGAGAAATCACCGTGACATTTTCAAGGCTTTTATGTAGGAGGATATTGTAGGTTAGTTCATCAAAAGCAAAGATATACAGGTGAAAATCATTGGTATTATGGCTTAATGATTCATACATTGCCAGGCCTCTGCTTAAATAGAAAGAATCAAAAAGAGTACAATAATATTTCAATACCGGAGAGTTAAATGTCAGAAAATTTAGTTTCAGGCCTTTTCGAATATGTAGCCTTTAAATTCGGAATTAATATTTGCCCTGTCGAGTGAACTGAACTCAGTAATCATTTTATATGAACCGGATATATACTTAACGAATTCAGGTTCAGAGAAGAACCAGCATGGATAGCTTCCCCGGTATATTTTAGGATTTACCTTCTGGATTGTAATACGATCCTTACCTTTTATAAAAGGAGTCCGATCGATAATAAGGTATTTACACGGTAGGGTTTTAATTATCTCAAGAAATTTATAGGGTTCTTCAAGATACTGCAATACACTTGACAGAATAATTACATTTATTTCATATTTTTTCATACACTCTTCAATTGAATAAAAGAAATGTAATCTGTCATTTGAGAATTTTTCAATGCCTGTAGAAACAAATTCAGGTTGTTCGACGACGCACCAGTTAACTACGCTGAGAGTATCCAGAAATATTTTATTTTGATGATAAGTGCTGCCTAATGATCCACCAAAATCCAGGACATTAAGTTTGCCATTATTCAAAGCTGAAATCCACATTAATCCTGATAAAAGCGGAAAGGAATACTGTACTGAGTCGAAAATAACTGAATCCCGTTCGTATGCTGCCTCACCATCCCTGACCTTTAGAGCGGATGCTGTGACCTTCTCCAGAATTTGTTTTGAATCATATCCTGTGGCTTTTTCTTTTGCTTCATTCCAGCTTGAATAATTACCATGCCAGCCATAAAATATACCTGTAAGAAACCTTATCAGGGCAGGTGGAAGAATATCGTGAAGTAATTTTTTATTCATGCTCTTTTTACCACTAAATCGTCTTTTGCTTGAAAATTTTTACCCCTAAATCCCCCAGGGGGGACTTTTTAGACGGGCAATTACCAAATTTTCTATTTGTGAGATAACCTTTTCAATATCGTTTTCGACTTCATAATTTTTGAATCTTATGGTTTCTATATAATATTTTTCCATTTCTG
>JBBRVC010000145.1:0-7864 GCA_038247205.1 Bacteroidales bacterium | reverse complement strand
GCTTTGTTCCATGCTCCTCACAGATTCAGGAATTTCATCCAGTGAGCAAAATTCGCTTTCAATCCTGTTACTATAAACCTTGACAATTCGAAAACCTGATGGGTCAGTCCCCAAAGGTTTTCCGGAAGCATTGGTTGTTATCATATCCATCTCCCCGTATTTTGCTGAAGCGTTATTATGCAGATGCCCTGCAAAAACAACATCAACATTATTTTCTTTTAAGATTTTGAGATACCTGGATCTGGTTTCAACTGCGATATTGGAATAAGTTTCCGGCTCATCGTAGGAGTTAATGAAAAATGGATAATGTGTAAAAAGGATAATATGTTCCACTTTATTACCTTTACTGAGTTCATTTTTCAGCCATGTCAACTGTTCTTCTTCAAGAACAGGAGTGTTTGATTTAATAATGCATGAATTCAAACCGATGAATAAACCCTTCTTATGAGTAAACGAAAACCTGTCAGCGCCATAGTCAGATATGAACATGTCTATTTCTTTTTGTGTTGGTGATTGACCGATATCGTGGTTTCCGGGTAAATAATATACAGGTATATCTTTATTGATATTTGCAGTAATTCGCTTAAATTCAGCAACCTGTGATCTGTTCTTCTGGTCATTTACGAGATCACCGGTAATAACAACAAAATCAGGTTTTAACCTGTTGATGCCGGCTACAGCTTTTTCGTAGAGTTCGGTCTCTTTTGCAAAACCCTTATTTGAGTCGAACATTCCGAACTGAGTATCAGTGAGCTGAATGAAAAACCATGGTTTACTCTCCTGTGCATCTGCAGGAAGGAGTGTCAGAATCAGTAATGTAGTAACGAATATCAGTTTAAGCAGTTTCATCTTTTTCCGTATTTACCTTACAAAATTAGTTGATTTCATCCCAAGATATCATTGATTGCTCCAAATTCTCAATTTTTACTACTTTTGTACCGTCGTTTAAAAAAGTTAATTATTAATGCATTAACTCCACAAACATGGAAGAGGGGCTTTTTGCATGATGCCATTAAATAGTTAAATTTTCTGGCTTTCCCTCAGAAGTAATAAATTTAAGAAAGGACATGCAGATGTCCGTCAAATTAGTATTTATGGATTTAAAAAGTGAGATAAAAAAAAGAAGAACTTTTGCTATCATAAGCCATCCTGATGCCGGTAAGACAACGCTTACGGAGAAACTTCTTCTTTTTGGTGGTGCCATCCAGACTGCCGGAGCAGTGAGAAGCAATAAAATACGGAAGACCACAACATCTGATTTTATGGAGATCGAAAAACAGCGAGGAATCTCGGTCTCTACTTCGGTAATGGCATTCGATTTCAATAACATAAGGGTTAATATACTTGACACACCCGGCCATAAGGACTTCGCCGAGGATACGTATAGAACACTATCGGCTGTTGACAGTGTAATTCTTGTTGTTGATTCTGTGAAAGGGGTTGAGGAGCAGACAAGGAAGCTGATGGAAGTATGCAGAATGCGTCATACTCCGGTAATGGTTTTCATAAATAAAATGGACCGTGAAGGTATCTCTCCATACGATCTGCTGGATGAAGTTGAACGTGAACTGAAAATTGCAGTTTGTCCTTATACATGGCCTATAGGGAGCGGAAGATTTTTTAAGGGTGTTTATAACCTGTTTAAAGAAGAGGTTCAGCTTTTTGCACCTGAAAAGAGTTATGTGTCTGAAAGCCTGATAAGTACCAGGGATATGCAGGATCCGAAACTTAAAGAGCTTGTAGGTATAGAATCCATGACCAAGCTTTGGGAAGATATTGATTTTGTTCATGAAATGTTTGAGCCTTTCAATATGTCACTCTATCGCGAAGGCTATCTGGCACCCTTGTTTTTTGGAAGTGCATTAAATAATTTTGGTGTGCTTGAGTTACTGGAAACATTTCTGGAAATTGCCCCCTGCCCCGGCATAATACAGGCTTTGGAAAGAAGTGTTGATCCTGCTGAAGAGCAGCTTAGCGGATTTGTATTTAAAATTCATGCCAACCTCGATCCGAATCACCGCGACAGGATTGCTTTCATGAGGATCTGTTCGGGAAAATTTGAGCGTAATAAATTCTATTTTCATACCAGAAGCGAAAAGAAAATGAGGTTCTCGTCACCTACCAGCTTTATGGCTAACAATAAAAGTATTGTAGATGAGGCATTTCCCGGTGATGTGGTTGGTTTGTACGATAGTGGCAATTTCAAAATAGGTGACTCTATGACTGAGGGAGAACTGCTTCATTTTAAAGGTGTTCCAAGTTTTTCTCCTGAAATTCTGCGGGAAGTTGTTAACCGCGACCCCATGAAAACAAAGCAGCTTGACAAAGGAGTACGTCAGATGACTGATGAGGGAGTGGCTCAGCTGTTCATGCAACAACCCGGTAACAGGAAGATAATAGGAACGGTTGGAGAATTGCAATATGAGGTGATAAAATTCAGGCTTGAACATGAGTATGGCGCCAAATGCACATTTTCGCATCTGCCATTTGTTAAAGCCTGCTGGATAACAACTGATAACAAAAAAGAACTGGATGTGTTTTTAACAAGAAAAGCAGGTGCAGTAGCTTACGATAAAGAAAATAACCTGGTGTTTTTTGCCGAGAGTGAATGGATGCTCAAGCTTGCGAGAGAGAATTTTCCATCCATAACTTTTCACGAGACATCTGATTTCAAAATGAAGCTGAATAAGTAAGCTTCATTAACAAAGATTAAATATTTTAAAAGAGATTATTTTAAATGATTACAGCAGCAAATTTAAGCATACAATTCGGGAAACGTGTTTTGTTTCAGGATGTTAATCTGGTTTTTACTCCCGGTAACTGTTATGGTATTATCGGGGCTAACGGAGCAGGAAAATCAACATTTCTGAAGATGCTCTACGGAGGGGTAGATGCACGTACGGGTTCAGTTTCTTTTGGACAGGGAGAAAGATTATCTGTTCTTAAACAGGATCACTTTGAGTTTGATGAATGTACTGTGCTGGATACAGTAATGATGGGTCATTCAAAGCTATGGAGTATTAGGAAAGAAAAGGAAGCGTTATATTTAAAAACAGATTTTACTGATAAAGACGGTTTGAGGGCCTCCGAACTCGAGGAGAAATTCAATGAACTGGATGGATGGAATGCCGACAGCGATGCTGCCAGTCTGCTTAGCGGTCTTGGAATTAAAGAAGAACAACACTTTAAGCTTTTAAAGGAACTCACAGGTAAGGAAAAGGTAAAGGTACTCCTGGCTCAGGCGCTCTTTGGGAAACCTGATAATCTTTTGCTTGATGAGCCAACCAACGACCTTGATCTTGAAACAGTTAACTGGCTTGAAAATTATCTGTCTGAGTTTGAGAATACGGTATTGGTTGTTTCTCATGACAGGCACTTTCTGGATTCAATTTGCACACATATAATTGATATCGATTTTAGCAGGGTACAACAATTCTCCGGAAATTACAGTTTCTGGTATGAGTCAAGTCAATTGGCTTTAAGACAGCAACTTACTCAGAACAAAAAGGCGGAAGAAAAGAAAAAGGAACTGCAGGAGTTTATTGCACGATTCAGAGCCAATGTTAAGAAATCGAAGCAGACCACCAGCAGGAAGAAAATGATTGAAAAGCTGAATATTGAAGAGATTAAACCTTCAACAAGAAAATATCCGGGCATAATTTTCACCCCCGGGCGCGAGCCGGGAAATGCAATTTTGACTGTGAAAGGATTAACAGAGACTTTTGAGGGTAAAATTCTGTTCAAGGACCTCAACTTCACTGTCAATAAAAATGATAAGATAGCCTTTCTTTCACGGGATTCAAGAGCAATGACCGTTTTGTTTGAAATCCTGAAAGGTCATGAGAAGCCTGATAAAGGCTCATTTGAATGGGGACAGACAATAGTTAAAGCATATCTTCCGCTTGAAAATGAAAAATTCTTCGAAAAAGACATCACTCTTGTCGATTGGCTTGCTCATTATTCAGAGGATACAAGTGAGATGTTCCTGCGAGGGTTTCTGGGTAAAATGCTATTCTCAGGCGAAGAAATATATAAGAAGGTTAATGTCCTTTCAGGTGGAGAAAGGGTTCGGTGCATGATATCAAGAATGATGATACGAAATGCAAATGTGATGATCCTCGACAGCCCCACAAATCACCTTGACCTTGAATCGATTCAGGCATTCAACAATACACTTATTAAGTTTAAGGGAAATATCCTGATGTCGTCACATGACCATGAGTTTATTCAGACAGTATGTAACAGGGTGATAGAGATAGGTCCTAAAGGCATGATTGACAAGCAGATGGAGTATGATGATTATATTTCGGATCCAAGCCTCATAGAGAGGAGAGATAGTATTTATTAGTCAATTTCTAGCTCCTAAATTCCATTAAGACTTGAAAAACTAAATCCTTTAACCGCAAAGGGCGCAAAGCTTTAAATCCTGAGATAGAAGTAAAAGCCAGCTTCCGTCAACCTCCTTAAGGTGTCACACTTTAAAACATATGTTGAGTAAGTGAATTGATGGGTTTGTGTTAAAATCTAAATATTTTTAAATTATTTTTCATTTCTATTAGGAATTAATCCAACTTTTATGACATTTGTCAGGTCGAAAACCCTAACCTGATTGATTGATGAAAAATAAAAGTTGTGAGGAGAAGCAATTGTTAAAAATTTTGCTGGATTCAGATGGTCTGTCAACTGAAATTTATAAAGAACTTGATTTTATACATAAGGAACTGGAACGCAAAGGAAAATGGGATGATTTTGTTCTTAATCTTGACAAGACCGAGTTCAGACAAGAAACTGAACTTCTGATAAATGAACTGCCTGAAAATTATTATGAGAGTCTCTATGTGGCATTTAATATTATTGACAAATATGATGCGTTCAGAATAAAAGTCAATGCAGCAATTGATGAAGCAGAATTTATGAATGGTTCTGGACTTGAGTCGTTTAAGATACCTCAGGATGCAATAAATTT
This sequence comes from Bacteroidales bacterium, assembly GCA_038247205.1. Taxonomy (GTDB): domain Bacteria; phylum Bacteroidota; class Bacteroidia; order Bacteroidales; family VadinHA17; genus LD21. The sequence continues at coordinate 2,898 of JBBRVC010000145.1, read as the reverse complement.
TCTTGAAAGCATTGGAATAAGTATTGAGTCTGACCATTCAGCCCCCCCCTTAATAAGAAGTATAAAGTATGAAACCCAAATTTATACTTTTTTCCTTAACAGCAGAAAGATTTTGAAGTCACTTAAAAACGCTCTTTCAGTTTTAAGGAAAAGCAAAGAATTCATATTTTCCAGTTTCTGATTCTGCTAAAACAGCAAATTAAGTTATTGTCTCCATTCTGATGAATGAAGACAATAAGTTATTCCTTTCAAAATAGCATTTTCCAATCTGCCGATCAGGACTGGGAATCGTGTCCCAGTTGTTTTACAAGTTTGTTATAAATTCCAAATAGCAGAAATGAAGAAGCCCATAGCCCAACAAAAAGAGCCTGATCATCTCTTTTCATTACTTTTAATGTCAGCGAAAGAGCCATAGTTGTTATTGAAGCCCATAAAAATACATCGGAAGGGATTTTTGCTGTTTGTTCTTCAATCATAGTAGCAACTTCACCCTCTCTTTTTTCCGGATTTACCTGATCCATTTTGGATTTAACGTCCTTTGTGATAGTTTCCATAATCTTCAATTTTAGTTTGTTACATATGATACTATATTTGAAACAAGATTCAAGTGTTAAAGTTTAATATTTATAACTATTTAAATTTCCGGAGGAGTTCTTTTACATAAAATTTTCGGCATAATTTGCAATAAAATTTTTGTTTTTTATAAATTTGGCTATTACACTAATTATCTCAATATGAAAAAGATCTGCTTGCCTGGATTATTAAGTCTGTTTTTACTTGCAACAACAGGTATGGTATTCTCACAGGAATATACTAATGAGGGAATGCCTATCCGGGATGCGGATGGCAACGCGCACAGGATTATTATGACCAAATCGGGAGTTTGGATGGCCGAAAATCTAAAAACTTTGAAATTCAATGATGGCACACCCATTCCTTATGGCGTGTCCCTACTGTGAGGAATGGGAGGATTTATTGAATTATGCAGGAGGAAGTCAAAAATCAGGCAATAAATAAATCTCAGTATTAAAATACGTATTTAAATACTGAGATTCTTTAGAGTTTTTATTCATTAAACCTTTGTAAAAGTATCCGATTTACCAAACCGAAATACGATCAGTGCTGATAAGAATGTCAGAGATAATAAACCTCCTGACAGAAAGTCGGAATTACTGAAATATGTACCTGTAATCCCGGCAAATATGTAACCTGTAGCCCACCATACATGAGTCCAGGCAAAATGACTGCCATATGCTTTTCCCTGCTGGTCGGGGGGTATGTTTTCTGCAATAAGTATCTGTGAAGGCATATCTGCAAAGCTGATGCCCAGTCCGGCAAGTACCCAAAGAAAGGTTAGTGTCTGAAAAGAAACGAAATTTGCTAGAGAAACGGATATGCTAAGGATTAATGCTCCCGCGATGAGAAGCATTGTTTTATTCCGTGATCTGTCAATAGTGTTCGATGAGAATGCTGCAATTGTTGCACCGGCACCGAAAGCCGCCATAATTAGACCGTATTCATCATCACCAAGCATCATTGGTCCTTTAATGTGCCCGATAGTGTTAACCATCACTTGTGCACATGCGAGGGCTGCAGCAAGTTCAATCATTATCGAAAACCGGATCGGTGCATTTCCGAAGACAAGTTTTGTACCTTTCACCATATCCTTCCAGGTGGAAACAACTGAAAGCGGGTTTTTCTTCAAGTTTTTTATGATTGGCTTTATTGGTATAAATAATACCAATAACGATGAAATAAGAAATGTAAAAGAATCCACAAAAAAAATCTGCCGGGCTCCCCATGAAACAGCCAGAATGCCTGCCAGACCGGGACCGAGTATGCCCAGAAGCTGCCAGGTGGCGTTCGAAAGAGCTATTGCATTTCCATAATTTTCCTTTTTCGCAATAAGCTGGGGAAGTGACGATTTATAGGCGGGTGAAAAAAATGCATTGAATATATTGAGCAAAAAAATTAGCATATATAATTGCCAGACAGTTGAGATAAATGCGAGTGAAAAAACGATACCCATCCGGAATAAGTTCGTGATTATCATTATTTTCTTACGGTCGAAAGTATCGGCAATTATACCAGCATACGAACCAAAAATGATAAAGGCGGATACTCTCAGAGTTAAAGCAGTGGCCAGAATTTTAGCAGACTGGTCTCCCCCGAATTCGAACGCCAGAAGAGCAATGCCAAGCCAGGTAATAGAGTCTCCCAACAGACTGATGGCCTGTGCAATGTAAAGTCTCGCAAACAAAGGCTCTCTTAAGGTTTTAACAGGTTCAAGAAATCTCATTTAAGCATTTTTGTAAATGTAATGAGTTTTTGAAATGTTACAAAAGTACGTTCAATCCTCTACCGGAGATAAAAGTGAGAGCTTGAGATGGAAAACTTATTCATACCTGAGCGATTTTACCGGGTTCATAGCTGCTACTCTCCATGTCTGTGAGCCTACTGTTATGAAAGCCACTCCAAATGCGATGGCTGGTCCGGCAATAAATGCCCATAGCTGTTCAGATCATGCTATAACGGGCTTGCACAAGATTCATTAAACCATGTTTTATAAATTATTTTACATTAATGTCGTAAAGGATAGTGTTTGTTGACTGATATTTCTATTTTTGAGTCAATAGTGGGCACTAAATTAATATCTGATAAACTATGAATCGAAATATTTCCATTGTGTTAATCGTATTAAGTGTCTTTCTTTTAGCACAATGCAGTTCTAAAGGAAGCAAATCGGTAAAAATAAAATTTGACAGCACCAAAGAGGTGTCCGGACAAAAGTTCGCAGGGAGCCTTTTAACCAGAAGCTTGTGAGGGCACGTGGATATGGACAGATACCTGATCTTTGGAACAAATGATAAAACGATATATAATGATTAATAAAACAAT
>JBBRVC010000144.1:0-8006 GCA_038247205.1 Bacteroidales bacterium | reverse complement strand
TGGCCGGGACCTTTAACAATTGTTTTACCGAAAAGCAGTATAGTTCCTGATATTGTTACATCGGGCCTACCAACAGTCGGCATCAGGATGCCCGATAATGAAATTGCATTGAAACTGATTCGAACATCAAAATGCCCAATAGCGGCACCAAGTGCTAATAAATTCGGCAATCTGAGCCCTGTTAGTGCCAATCATGTTAAAAAACAGCTGCCCAACGTTGATTTTATTTTAGACGGAGGCAGAACAGAAATTGGTATCGAATCTACCATTGTATTGATCGATGGCAATAGTTGCACATTGCTCCGCCCAGGCAAAATTACACTTGATGATATAAACGATGCCTTGCCCGGCATATTCGTATTTATAACAAATAACTCGGGAGAACTTTTAGCGCCTGGATTACTAAAAAGCCACTATTCGCCTGCAAAACCCTTGTATTTATATAAAAACCATCACACACTGTTGCCTGAACAATCAGGTCTGATTTTGCATTGTATTAAAGACAGAATCCCCAATTGTGAAAAAGTAATTTATACTTCACACAACAACAACCTTCTCGAAATTGCAGCCAATCTTTTTTCTTCACTTCATGCTATGGAAGATGATGAGCAGATTAAGCAAATACTTATTGAACCTGTTATTGAATCAGGATTGGGTATAGCTATAATGGACAGAATAAAGAAAGCTGTATTTAAATATGAATCAATTAAATAGCAATGTGGGTACATACTAAGGAGAGCCAGAATAAAATTACCCCTACAAGCACTTGAATATTTGAAAGTGGGTAATTGAAACAACCGACCTTATTTTTGCTGTTGACAGCATTCCGGCAATTCTTGCAATTACGCAGGACCGATTTATTGTTTACACATCCAACGTTTTTGCAATACTTGGGTTACGTTCATTGTACTTTGCCCTGGCCGGAGTTGTTCACCGTTTCTGGCTTTTAAGCTATGGTTTAGCTATTGTCCTTATTTTTGTTGGTGTTAAAATGATTCTAATTGATTTTTCTATAATTCCCATCGAATGGTCACTCTTGTTTATCGCCTCAGTAATTGCCGGAAGCATCTTCTTATCAGATAATGATCCGCAATAACATCACAGAAATAGCATATAATGTACAAACCACCGTTGATTCTAAAAACAACATCCCCATCGACTAAAAGGTCACAAACCAAAACGACAGTAAAGCAATGGGGAACATGGTACATAGGACAAAGAGTATTATTGGAACAAATGAATTCACTGTACTATATGATAAAGGTTTTCATACAGACTCCCGTTAGTTGTAGTAGTAGCATTAGTAGCGAAGTCGAAGTCTTACCCTGAGCGAAGTCGAAGGGTGTTATGGAAAAAATTTGTAATTTTAAATCTTCAAATTGAAAATAAAATGAAAAGATTATTGCTGATCCCCGGTGTTGCAATTCTTTATGTAACTTTCTGCCTGTCAGCCTCCGGGCAGGATATCTCAGCCACTGAGATAATAAGAAAAGCCGATGAAAAATTCAATGGCGAGAAATCAGGAATAATGACAATGGCAATGACCATTATAAGACCCACCTGGCAACGTACCGTGGAATTCAAAAACTGGACACTCGGTCACGATTATGCACTGACCCTGGTTACCGCTCCCGCGAAAGATGCCGGTCAGACTTTCTTAAAACGCGGTACTGAAATGTGGAGCTGGAATCCTTCAATAAGCCGTCTGATTAAACTTCCTCCTTCAATGATGTCACAGGGGTGGATGGGATCTGACTACACAAATGATGATATATTGAGGGAGTCGTCGGTTGTTAATGATTACAAACACGAATTAATCGGGGAAGAAAACATTGACGGCAGGTTATGTTACAAGATAAAGATGGTGGCAAAGGCCGAAGCGGTTGTTGTCTGGGGTCATCAGATAAGATGGGTGGACAAGAAGGAGTTTAATGTAATGAAAAATGAATTATATGATGAGGATGGTTTCCTGGTAAGAACAGAAACAGGCTCGGAATTAAAGACCATGGATGGGAGGATTATACCTTCAAAGATTGAACTTGTACCTTCAGAAGAACCCGGTAATAAAACAATTATCATACTGAAAGAAATAAAATTCAATGTTCCCATTCAGGAAAGCTTCTTTTCCCAGCAGAATATGAAAAACATCAGGTAATTGCATCAAATGCATTAACAGAGTGTGATCTATGAAGAATTATAAAATAGCCTGGAGAAATTTATGGCGGAATAAGCGAAGGACATTGATTACTGTCGCATCTGTGTTCTTTGCAGTATTTTTTGCTCTCCTGATGAGGTCATTACAATTGGGTTCCTATGATCATATGTTCAGGAATATTATTGAATCCTATACGGGTTATGCTCAGATCCAGAACGAAGATTTCAAGGATAATATGACAATTGACAACATCTTTGAATTTACTCCCGAAATTGAAAATCTATCACTGAGAAATAAGAATGTATCTTCTGTGGTTCCCCGATTCGAATCATTTGCTCTTGCCTCAACCGGAGCGCTTACAAAAGGGGTACTTGTTATGGGTATTGATCCGGAAAAAGAAACGCTTCTTTCAAATGTGAAAGGCCGACTGGTTTTGTACAGACTGACTGAGTCTGTGATAGATTCCCTTAAAAAAACATCCATCCCCGAAAAAGTTAAGGAAAAACTTGACCTGTTTAAAGATTATGCCTACGCAACCGATGATCTTTTACAGCTCGAACTGGGGATAAGCGACAAGGAGGCACCATCAGTGATGCCTGTGATAAAAAGTGTTGCTTCTTTCAGTAATGGATATATTTCAACGGGAAAAAAGGAAGCTTTTATCGGAGACAGGCTTGCCAGGTATCTGAAACTGGGTATCGGAGACACACTGGTCCTTATCGGGCAGGGTTATCACGGTACCACTGCTGCCGGAAAATTTGTTGTGACAGGGATTGTGAAGATGCCAACACCCGATATCGATAACAAGATTGTTTACCTTTCCATAGATATCTGCCAGGAATTTTATAATGCCCCGGGAATGCTGACTTCCCTGGCGTTGTTCATCAAAGATAATGGTGATAAGGAAATAGAAAGAATGGTTAATTCCATTAGCGAAGATCTTCCTTCTCCGCTGAGAGTGCTGGGATGGCGGGAAATGAATGAACTTCTTATTAATCAGATGGATGCCGATAATAAAAGCGGTGCAATTATGATCGGGATCCTATATATAATTATTGCATTTGGAATTTATGGAACTGTGCTTATGATGACAGCAGAGAGGCGCCGGGAATTCGGGGTTCTGGTTGCAATCGGGATGCAGAAGAAAAAGCTTGCATCCATAGTTTCTGTTGAGATGTTCTATATCGGACTGCTGGGGATACTAAGCGGAATTGCTGTGGCGCTGCCGGCAATAATTGTCGGTCAGTATAATCCTATAAGATTTTCGGGAGAAATGGCCAAGATGTATGAAGATTATGGCATGGAACCGGTTATGCCTTTCATGCCCGTTGACAATTATTTTTTGTGGCAGTCGGTGATTGTTGCATTGATTGTGGGCATTGCAATAATCTATCCGGTGAGGAAGATCTTTAAGATGAAACTTGTTGATTCTCTAAAAGCATAATAGAATATGATGATCTGGAAAACAGCATGGAAAAATGTCTGGAGGAATAAGGTCCGGAGTCTTGTGGTTCTTTCATCTGTAACCATAGGAATCTTCGCAGGGGTATTCTCGGTTGCAATGATGAACGGGATGATGGCACAAAGGGTTGATGCCGCACTGAATGAGGAAATATCACATATCCAGCTAACAAATAAGGAATTCCGGATTAATAATGATCCAAAACTGACAATAAATAATCCGCAGGAAATTATTTCAGAAATGGCTTCTGTTAAGGAAATAACAGGAGTCGTGGAAAGGACCATGATAACCGGGATGGCAAATACTGCCAGCAAAAGCACCGGGGTTCAGATAGTCGGGATAGATCCGGAAAAAGAGAGAAACGTTTTTACACTTAGGGATAAAGTAATGCCTGGAACAGGGGATTATTTTGAGCAGGAATCACGACAGAACCTTGCTCTGATAGGAGAAGACCTGGCTAAAGAACTCAATATTATCAGGTACTTAATAGATACTGCTGCCCTGACAAAATTAGTTGATGCAGGATTACCGGAAGGTCTGATTGACAAATTAACACCGCTGGTGGGCCGGAGATTCAATAATGAAAAGAAATTTTTAAAGGAGATGAAGGCTCTTTTCACAGAAAAAGAAGCCCAAAAATATGGTCCGTTAATCAGGAAAGAGGCATGGTCATTCAGAGAAGGAACCAGATTCACTCTCACCTTTCTTGATAAGGATAATAACCAGGTAGGTGCAGTTTTCAGGTTGTCGGGTTTGTACGATGTAAAGAACAGCATGTTTGAAAAGAGCATGGTTTTTGTTAAAAATTCAGATCTCAAAAAACTTGCAGGTCTCGAAGACAATGCATTTCACCAGATAATTGTCAGACTAAGTAGTGTGGAACAAACTGATAATGTCACAGAAATTCTTGCCCGGAAATTTTCCGGGCTGGATGTTCAGAGCTGGAAAAAGCTTCAGCCCGATCTGGCAATGATGACAGACATGGTGCAGCAATTTTATGCAATATTTATGACCATCATTCTTGCTGCCCTGGCATTCGGGATTATAAATACAATGCTTATGGTTGTACTTGAGAGGACAAAGGAGCTGGGGATGCTTACTGCAATAGGGATGAATAAGAGAAGGGTTTTTTCTTTAATCATGCTCGAGTCGGTTTTTCTGTCGTTTGTCGGGGGAATTGCCGGTATGATAGTCGGATACATCACAATACTCCTTACATCAAAAAATGGTATCAATTTATCACAGTATGCCGAAGGATTTGAAGCATATGGCTATTCAGCACATTTCTTTCCGCAGATTGATGTGAAATTTTTTATAATTATCACAATCATGATAATTGTTACCGGTGTACTCTCATCAGTATATCCGGCGCTCAAAGCATTAAAGCTTAATCCGGTTGAAGCAATAAGAACCGAATAATACTCATAAAGATCCCGCTCATGAAAGTAATTGAAATTAAGGATGTTAAAAAAATATACAGTGAAACCGAAGTTCAGGTCAAAGCCGTCGATGGGGTTACTCTTGATTTCCAGGAAGGTGAATTTGCAGCTATTGTCGGTCCTTCGGGCTCAGGCAAAACAACCCTTTTAAATCTTATCGGTGGATTGGATCTTCCCACATCAGGGAAAATATTGGTTGACGGGGTGAATATTTCAAATCTTAAATCGTCGCAGCTTATTGACTTCCGAATGAGAAATATAGGGTTTGTATTCCAGTCATATAATCTTATTCCTGTTCTTACAGCAAAAGAAAATGTTGAATTCATTATGTCACTGCAGAAATGGCCAAAGAAGGAGAGAGAGGAGAGAACTTTAGAACTCCTGAAAGCTGTTGGCCTCTCGGACCGGATGAACAGCCGCCCGGCTAAGATGTCCGGGGGACAGCAACAGAGGGTGGCTGTTGCAAGGGCTCTCGCATCACGACCAAAATTTGTTCTTGCTGATGAGCCCACAGCCAATCTGGACTCAAAATCGGCTGCCACACTTCTTGAAATAATGGAGAAGCTTAATCATGAGGAAAAGATCACTTTCATTTTCTCAACTCATGATGCACGTGTTGTAAAGATGGCCCACAGGATAATAACCCTCGAAGACGGGAAGGTTGTTTCGGATGAGGTGAAGGAAAGATAAAATCCAGCCCGATTTTTTTGTTTTACCCCGGCCCCAGGGGGAGCCAAAAAAAATCTTGCCGGGAGTAGAGTCAGGCTTGAAGTAGCAAACTTAATTGAAATGTCGGGTGGTTCTATAGCTCTTTGTTTGATATGATAGGAAGACTTGTTTTTATTTTTATTGTTTTAATTTTTGGATTGCTTCCTCTGCATTCGCAGGAGAAGCAAAAGATGATCACTCTGAATGGTTACCTGACAACCATGCAGAGCGCCATTTTCGATTCACTTTCCGGTCCTGTTCTTTATGATAATCTGTTGCATAACAGGCTCAATTTCAAAGGTTACCTGAATGACCATATCACTTTTGCAGCTGAATTCAGAAACCGTCTTTTTACCGGCGACATGGTAAGAAGCAATCCCGCATACGCGGAACAGACCGGTACTGATAACGGTCTTGCTGATATGTCGTGGAATATAATCAGTAAAAACTCATTTCTTCTGAATACAACCCTTGACCGCCTCTGGCTTGATCTTAATTATGGGAAATTTGAGGCCACAATAGGAAGGCAGAGGATTAACTGGGGACAAACCTTTGTCTGGAACCCGAATGATATTTTTAATGCCTATTCATTTTTTGACTTTGATTATTCCGAGCGACCGGGGAGCGATGCTGTAAGATTGCAGTATTTTCCCTCATCGTCCTCTGCCGTTGAACTTGCCGTAAAATCAGATAGTGAGCATGATATAACAGCTGCAGGATTATTCCGGTTTAATAAATGGGGCTATGACATACAGTTTCTTTCGGGAATTGTTAACAGCGAAGATTTTGTAATAGGTACCGGTTGGTCGGGAGCTGTCGGGAGCATTGCTTTCAGGGGTGAAGGTTCATGGTTTGTGCCGGTTGAAGAAGGCTCCGGCAGCAATGATCAGGTTCTTCTGACTGCAGGATTTGACAAGGTATTCAGTAATAGCTCAATGGCGCAGGTTCAGATCATGTACTGCAATTCTCCACTAAAATTTATTGATATCAACAGTTTGTATTCGGGAGACCTCTCTTCAAAAGATCTGGCGTTCTCCCGGTTTTCTGCTTTTGGCCAATTCACCTGGGCAACCACTCCATTGCTGAATATGAGCCTTTCTGGCATGTGGTTTCCCGATCTGAAAGGTTATTTTGCAGGTCCTTCGGTAGATTATTCTCTTGCTGAAAATATTGACTTCTCCCTTATCTGGCAGCACTTTACAAGCGAAACCGGAGGTAATAAAACGAGAATTTACCTTGCTTTCCTTCGATTAAAGTACAGTTTCTAGAATTTTCCTACTTTTGACGCGGTAATCCTAAAATATCTACGATGGCATTGGTACATGAATTTGAGAATAGCGGCAACTGGTTATTTAAACGCAGGAGCTGGCTTCCTGTTATAATGGTTGCTGCCGGTATAATAATGATGTACCTCGGTAACAGGCAGGCAATAATCTTTGATTTGAGGGATGAATTGATTTTCCTCGGAGTAAGTATTTTTGGCCAGATCATAAGGATTATCACTGTGGGCTTTGCTCCAAAAAATACCTCCGGCCGAAACACTGTAAACGGGCAGATAGCTGACGAATTAAATGTAACAGGTATATATTCAATTTTACGTCATCCGCTATATCTAGGAAATTTCTTTATGTGGCTTGGTCCGGTTCTGTTCCTGAGATCTTTTATGTTTACAGTAACTTTCGGGTTTTTATACTGGCTTTATTATGAGAGGATTATGTTTGCTGAGGAGCAGTTTCTGAGAAGAAAATTCGGCGAAATTTATGATAAATGGTCTGAAAAGGTTAGCCCGTTTATTCCTTTTTCATTCAGATTCATCCCTGCGAAGCTTCCGTTTTCTGTTAGAAATGTACTAAAAAGGGAGTATAACAGCTTTATCAATATCTTCGTAATCTTTACTTTACTGGATCTTTTCAGGAATTATTTCTTATCGGAAAGGATCTATCTGACAGATATGTGGATCTGGCTTTCTGCATCTGCTTTTGTGATCTGGCTGGTTGTCAGGACCATCCATAAATCAACACAGTGGCTCGAGGTCGATGGCAGGTAAACATAACTCTGTGTAAATCTGTGTCTTCTCTGTGTAGCTCTACTGCAAGTTGATACTTTTGCCTTTAGCCTTAAAAACCCACCCCTAGTTCCTCCGAGGAGACTCCGAGGAGGGGAACCTTTAAAAAAAGGGCCGGTCCTTCCGAACCAAACCCCTTCCTTACTTTTATCTTTTTCCTTTTGTCTTTTGTCTTTC
>JBBRVC010000143.1:0-8025 GCA_038247205.1 Bacteroidales bacterium | reverse complement strand
TTATTGGCAGCTTCGAGCTGGGATGTGCGTTCAATCACTCGTATTTCAAGTTCTTCATTAAGTTTATTAATTGCCATTTCAGCCTTCTTTTGTTCTGTAATATCCTGAAAAAATCCATGAACTTTTACAATTTTCCCCTCTTCATCTTTAATAGCTTCTCCAATAGTTCGTACCCAGACAGGTTTACCGGTAGATGTAATAATCTGCATTAATTCATCATACGGAATGCCCTTCTCCGCACAATCTGTAAAAACTTTAGTGATCTTATCTCTCCATTCAGGAGCATAAAAATTAATCCCCTCGCTGATAGGGGGAGAATAACCTGAAGGCATTTCGTGAATGGCTGCAACCTCATCAGACCAATGTGATATGGAATTTTTCAGATCTACATCCCATCCTCCAAATTTTGCAATCTTTCCTGCAACCCGGAGAAGAGAATAATTAGTTTTTAATACCTTTTCTGACTTCTTTCGTTCAGTTATATCAAAAAAGTCAACAGCAATATTAAATGGGCTTGTTTGGAAAATGCTTACCTCATAAATGCCTTTGAATCTTTCTTCATCATAGGTTATTTCGAAAAACTGTTTTCCTATCTTTCCCGAGGCTACATTCCTGTACATTTCAGGAACATCAGTTCCTACCAGGTTCGGGAATGCCTTTTCAATCGGCAATCCCATCAATTCTTTGTGGAATATTCCTATAGCGCTATCAGCAGCATCATTTGCTCCCATGAAGATCAGCTGATTGTCACTATTAAGGCGGTACAGATACATAGCCGTTGGAGAAGATTCGACAATACTACGAAACTTTGATTCAGATAATATCAGCTGTTCCTCATTATTTTTGTGTTCAGTAATGTCATTTACAGTTGTTATGAAGAACTGAGGTTTTCTGTCTTTATCGCGCTGAATATAAGTCGATACGTCAGTCCATATATAGTTACCATTCTTATGAATATACCTTTTTTCAAACCTTGCCTGATCGATTACTCCTGCAATCAACTTTCTGACAATTTCTTCTGCAATTGGAATATCGGCGGGGTGAGAAATCTCTTTCCAGTTTTTTGCCCTCAGTTCATCCTGAGAATATCCTGTAATTTTGCAAAATGACTGGTTTACATTAAGAGTACCATCCACGCCAGTCATTGACTTGCCTACGGGAGAATGTTCAAACAGGATTCGAAATTTTTCTTCGCTTTCCCTGATTTTCTCTTCTGCCTTTTTCCTGGTTTCATTTTCTATGGAAAGATCTTCAATAAGGTTAATTGAAGCTGTTCTGGCCTCTTCAAGATCTTTAACCGACCTGCTCAACTCATCAATCTTGATATTTGCAAGATTTTCAAAAGCATCTCTTTCCTTCTCCAGATTCTGACCAAAGTAAAGATGCTCAAGAATAATTGCCAGCATATTTACTGCATTTCTTATCAAAACCTTATTGGTTTCATCTGAAGGTTCAGAAATTTCAGCGGCAATAATTCCAAACTCAGTTTTCCCGGTCTTAATTTCAAAAAGAGAACCTTCCTGATTTGCATTATCCTGATAGAATTTAAACCTTGAAGGCTTAAATATCTCCTGCATACCATCAACAAAGAGCTCAATAATCTTCTCTTTATCGTGTAACTGCGAAAGATTGAATGTTAAAAGGAACAGATCGTAAGCAAGGTTCATATCATCTATTATTGAATAACAAAATCAGGCGCATATTTTCTCAACCAAACATCAGGGTCCTGGTAATAGGGATTTTGATTTATAATACCCCCAGTAATTGTATAAGGATGAGTACGAAGGACGTTAACAATTGTACTGCCTGAAAATTTTGTGACATTGTAAAGACATATGCTTATCCATGGCTTTCCAGGTATGAAATAATTCAATCTCGATTCGTAAGCCATCAGATGTTCAACCCCTGGAATAGCCTCTAAAGCCCATACCATTTCTGCAGTAGCTCTTACATTTTTTTTCCCGTTTTTTTGAGATTCAGCAAAGTACTTTTCATGACCCTCTAACATTCTGAGAGGAGAAAATACTCCATCAGGGAAATAAAATTCTTTATAATCATTTATAGAAAACAGAGAACTTATATGAAGATGATCTTTGCATTCAGGATATCTTTTTCCATATTCTTCCTCAAAATTTCCAATTGTACGCTCAGATGGAAAGTAAATCTGCAGGTCATTTTTAAGATCCCCTTCATGAAGAAATCCCATAATTATTTCATCACGTTCTGCTTCTGTTTCATAAAGTCCACAGATATGCAGGCCCCAGTTGCATGTATAGTTACCAAAGCCAATTTCGAGTTTTTCCTGATTGGATGTGTGAATGTGCATGATATACCTCCTTTTTTTGTCTTGCAGTCTTGCGGTCGTGCAGTCTTGCAGTCGTTTCACTATATTAGTATTCTTACTTTTGTCTTTTTACTTTTGTCTTTTGTCTTTATTTAACTCAACAGAAGATTTATATCTCAATGGATGCTTCGATTCCTTACACAGATCATTAATCTCCTGCTTCAGTTCAATCATCCTGTTTTCCCTGCCAACCATTGTTTTATTAAATCTTTCAACTTCACTGACTTTCTCCAGTAGTTCTTCTTCCATCCTTTTTCTTACTGTAAGATCTTTCGCATGAACAGCAACGCCAATAACTTCTCCGTCATTATTCAGAATCGGATTATGTGAAACCTCGAAATAGATCCTTGTTTTTAGTTCATCGCCAGAAAATGCCTCTTCAATATAATGGTCACCTTTTAACGCTTTATCGATATTAACCTTTGCTTTAAGCATATCCCCGGGGATAGTCATACAATCAAGAATACTCTTTCCGATCCCTATATCGGAATCGTAAATTCCTTTCATCACAAGTTCGTGTGTTTTGTTAAAGCTTGTATAACAGTACTTTGTATCAACTGAGAATATTGGGCTAACAGTACTATCAATTAACCCTTTAAGGGTAAAATACTGATGACTTAATTTCTCTTCTGCACGCTTAAAGTCGGTAATATCAAGGAATACAACGATTCCGGCTTTCACTTTTCCAGAGTCGTCCAGTACAGGAGCTGCATTTGCAAGTACAATTCTATCATCATCAGTATCCCGTTCAATAACAAACTCACGACTGATGGTCTCACCGTACATCACTGCCCTTGCCAGAGGAACCTCTTCAGGTTTATAGGGGGTACCGTCGTGGTGTTTAATTTTCCAGCTCGATACATATTTATTTATATCAATATCTTTAACGATTTCCTGCTCCGATTTAGCAGGTATCATCAGTCCTGCCTTATTAACATAGCGAAGCTTACCTGTTGGTGCATCGGCAATTGCGATTCCGGCAGTACTGCAATCCATTGCCGCCTTCAGTATTGACTGGCTTTCTTCTGCCGCGGCTTCCTGAACTTCAATATCTGACAGGAGCCTCTTGTTGAACATCAGAATAAGATTGTATGTTAAAAGTATAAACAACATCTGATAAATGATAAGTACGAGGATTTCGAATCCGCCTGAATTAAAGTAATCAGCAGATGTAATCCTGTTATGAAAAAACTGAAATATTCTTAAAACATTTACAATACTGTAGGCTATAAAGACAAACCCAACTCCGATTATCTGATTCCGTTTTTCAGAAGGCACCCTGTATATTGCAAGCCAGGAGTATTGTAAAAACAGAATAAGCATTGCCACAGAAAAATTCAAACTTCTTAATGCGAGGTCGGGATTAAAAAAGGTGAACCAGACATGAATAATTGAAAAGATGGCAAAGAGTAAAATATTAGGGAAATATCTTCCTTTCAGACCGGTATACTTTTCCAGACCAATGAGTCCAAAGATAGCGCCTGCAACTGCAAGCATACTTGAAATATCCACCGACAACCAGTCAGGAATTTGCCCGCGTGAAATGATTAGTAGAAGAGCAATTGTCTGAAAAACAAAGTCAATTACCCAGTATCCAGTACCTTCAAACCTTTTTTTGTTCTGAATCCATAAATGAATAATAATGATCGTACTTACAACATCAGTGATTACATAACTGAATAGAACGGTGCGCATATCGAGTGAGATCATATGCAGGATTTTTTAGTTATCAAAACACATTTTTTCGCATAATTCAACAAGTTGTTCCATATTGCCCGATTTCTCAAAGAAATAATCTGCGCCAAGCTCCATACATCTCTTCCGGTATTGATCATACGGATAATTTGTAAGCATAATAATCTTAGCCTGCGGACTGATCTTCTTGAACTTTTCAAGTATCTTAATTCCGTTATCACCGGGAATATGAATATCAAGAATTACAATTTCAGGAAGATAAGAATTGAAAGAAATATAAGCTTGTGCTGAATCTTTGGACTGCAATACAGTACAAATATTCCTGGCATCGTCAAACATGTCAACAAGCCTCATCCTGATGATGTCTGAGTCATCGACAATGAGGAGTTTTTTCTTTACCGGACCCTTAACAGAACCAGTCTTTTTTATATCTGTCATTATTTCAGGACTTACAAAGGTTGCAGTTATCAATTATGTGAAAGTAACTGATAATTAATCCATTCGCATGTAGGGGATGTTCTGAATATGTTGTAGGGGAAATACCTACAAGGAAGGTGCGATGGGTCATTTGGCAAAGATGATGATAAGAAATCTGCTCAAATAAACTTGGCCAGGGTAGCTATAAACTTACCATGGTAATAGTGATGTCTTCAAAGAGCACGACTTTGGGGAAATTTAAATGCCTTCATAAAATATCAAATAATTAATTACCTTCCAAAGTTGGATTTATAACATGTTCTGTTAACTTTTTTATATAATGCCGGAAAAAGTCGTTTTCATAGTTATTATATTATCTCTCATATTACTTTGCGGAGGATCTGCATTCTATTTTTTCAGGCTTTACAGGAATTTATTATCCGAAAACAAGCAGATTATGAGGGAGATAGAACATATGGATAAGCTTGTTGAACAGAAGGTGAAGGACCGAACCAAGCGTCTTGAAAGTATGAGGGATTCAATTTCAGGTTATGCTGTTCAGAAGTTTGAAATGGCACAGGAACTTGAAATTAAAAACAGGGAATTACTCGAGCAGAAAGACTTCAATGCAAAACAATCTGAAAAACTCCGTATAGCATACGAGGAGATTCAAAAGCTCCATGCCTTTCACCAGCAAATGGTGAGGATGATGATACATGACCTTAAAAATCCGCTGAACGTTATACTCAACCTTACAGATTCAGAAAACTTTCCTTTAATCCCCAAAAACATAATACGGCAGATTTCCTTCGAGATGCTCGATCTTATACTCAATATGCTTGAGGTCCATAAATTTGAATCACAGGCTATGAGAATTGAATTTGAAAATATCAATCTTGGTTCACTGGTAAATAAATCTGTGGAAAAGTTTTCCCCGCTTCTGGCAGGTTCCTCAATAAATCTGACTACTGATATCTTTTCATCATGCTGGATCAAAGCAGACAGGCATATTGTGAATAGGATTATTGCCAACGTATTGAGCAATGCGGTTAAATATACCTCTTCAGGCGGCAGGATTCAGATATCATCAGGAAGAAAAGATAAAATGGTTTTGATCAGCATAAAAGATAATGGGAGCGGCATCCCGGAGGAATATCTTGAAAACCTCTTCAAAATGTATAATCAGGGCGAACGGAAAGAGACTCTCTATAACAGCTCAACAGGTATTGGTCTGGCATATTGTAAACTTGCTGTCGCGGCTTTGGGAGGGGAGATTGGTATAGATTCTGAAGAAGGAAAAGGTACCTATGTCTGGTTTACTTTAAAAGAAGGGGACGGAATCTTATCTTCTGATATGGAAACAGTAATAGAAAACCGGATTGTAAATATCCCTGAATTTGTATTATCCGATCACGACAAGCGATTTCTTAAACCATTTATTCTTGATCTTCAAGCAGCGAATATCTGCGAGGTTACAAGGATTCTTTCACTTACAGGAAAAATTGATTGTCGTGATAATATGATGATTACCAAGTGGAAAGATTTGGTTGAAGAGACCCTCTTTTCTGCAAACGAAAAGAGATTCAGGGAGCTTTTGGAGGCCGGTAGTCTGCAGAACTTCTGACTTTTAAAATCACACCTATGAAACCCACATGATTGACAACAATCACAAAAACGTATGAAAATAATATACAACCGAGCGAAGCGAGCTCGACGAAGTCAAACATGTGCGGTTCTCCCGCTTGAAGCGGGACAGGCTATCCGACCTTTAAAATCAAAATTATATATGTATGAAAAAAGGTAAAAAAGTTTCCTCTGCAACTCAATCTCTCAGGCAAAGAGCAGAGCAGGAAATATCACGAAAAATGCCGGGTGCATCCGGCATGTTGTCTGAGATTGAATCGCTTAAGCTTACTCATGAACTTGAAGTGTATCAGGTAGAGCTTGAGATGCAGAACGATGAGCTGAGGAATGCAATCGATATTGCACACCTTGAAGAGGAAAAATTCAGGGCTCTTTCAATCATTTCACCTGTCGGGATCTATATTACAGATAAGTCTGGAGCATGCACTTATGTAAATGAGGCATGGTGCAGAATGGCAGATTTAACTTTTCAGGAGGCAATGGGCAATGGCTGGATAAATGGGGTTTTTCCTGAAGACAGAGGCAGGATCTTTGAAACATGGGAAAAATATATCAATACAGGACTTGACTGGAACTGGGAATACCGGTTTCAGGATAAGAATGGGAAAATTACATGGGTCTATGGTATCGCAGCTCCAATCAGAAACTCTGATAGTGTAGTAATCGGCTATATTGGCAACAATTTCGACATAACTTCCAGAAAACACTCGGAAGATCTTTTGAAGGAATCTGAAGAGAAATATCGTATACTTTTCAATAATAGTCTTTTTGCCGTTATGCTTAGTGCGCCAGACGGCAAAATTATGACTGCCAATCCTGCCGCATGTCGGATGTTTGGTCGAACAGAAGAAGAAATTTGTAAAATAGGGAGAGATGGACTCATAGATTCTTCCGACACACGACTTTCTGAAGCATTAAAACATCGTTCACTTACCGGCACTTTCCAGGGTGAACTTACATTCCTGCGGAAAGATGGTTCTAAATTTCCTGTTGAGTTATCAACCAACATATTTAAGAACTCGGAAGGTAAATTTTTTACAAGCATGATCCTGATTGATACAACAGACCGCAAAAAAACAGAGGCAATTCTTACTAAAAGCGAAGCTAACCTTAGATCACTTATTGAAAATACTACTGGAAGCATATGGTCGATCGACAGAAAATTTCGACTTATTGATGCCAATTCAGGTTTTTATGAGAGTTTTAAAAAGGGTACAGGACAAGTGCTAAAGCCAGATGATAATGTACTTGAAAACCTGCCGGCACAGTTAAAGAAGGAATGGCGTACTTATTACAGGAAAGGATTGTCGGGACAGAGCTTTAATATTCAGACATATACTATACCCCCGTTTGAACTTCTTTGTATGAGGTATAGCTTTAATCCGATAAAAATGAAGGATGGTAAGGTAATAGGACTTTCAGTTATCGGACAAAACATTACTGAGCTTAAGAAAGCTGAAGAGTTACTCAGGGATTTAACCAAACACCTGGAAGAAGCAAGGGAAAATGAACGCACCAGAATTGCTCATGACCTTCATGATGATCTTGGACAGAAGCTTACCGCTCTGATTATGGATATTTCCTGGCTTAAATCAAGAATTGGTGTGCAGACTCCTCTTGTAGAAAGTAAGATAAAACAGATGGTGCAGCTTTTGAATATGACTATAGAAAGTGTTCAGAAGATATCATACGGACTCAGACCAAGCATTTTGGATGATCTGGGGCTCCGTTCAGCAATTGAATGGCAGGTGAGAGAGTACAATAAGTCAACCGGAATAAGTTGTTCAGTTTCGTTTAATTACAGGGAGTCTGATATTGATTCCGGATACTCACTTTTAATATTCAGGCTTGTGCAGGAGGCACTTACAAATGTGACCCGCCATTCAGAAGCTACGGATGTTTCAATTAAATTTAATATAATTGCT
>JBBRVC010000142.1:0-8027 GCA_038247205.1 Bacteroidales bacterium | reverse complement strand
CAGTGATAGTGCTGCAATAAGAACACCAACATCAATGTATTGCCATGCCTGGCTACGCTGAGTTGCCATCTGATCGACAGGATATTCATATCCTGTCTCAAATTCAGGTCTCGGAAACCGGTCCTGAGAATAAGCAACTGAATGCCAGCTCAAAAGTAATATTAGTAATATATATCGGGTTGTTCGCTTCATTTATAATTCGGACAGTTTGGCGTTTTGCGTTTGGCGTTTGGCGTTTGGCGTTTTTTATTTGCACTAGCCCTTGGGCTTATCTTTTGGTAAATACTGCTGATCTGCCGGAACGCGGGAAATTGCTTTTGACGGACAAGTTCGTGCGATTGAGCAATCATTACAGTTTACGCACAGATCCTGCACTATCTGCATATATAATGAGCCATTCCCAAAATCAGCGCATCCTTTTACACACTTTGCACAACCATCACACAGATCTTCGTTTATAACATACTCAAAATATGGCTCTTCTACAAACTTCCTCACTATAGCTCCGGTCGGGCAGAGTGCATTTTCAGCACCGGTGCTTATTGTCTTAACACCCTGGCGGAGGTATCCGCCGCACAGGTCACAATATCCGCACATCACATATGCATGCACGCATTTTGATGCTGATGGGGTCAATACACAATTTGTTTTACACTGACCGCATTGAGTACATTTGAATGGATCTATCTGCCATACAAAGCCGGAAGCAGAGGTTTTCCTAACAAGCGCCACAGGAATAAGCACCAGTGAAGAGGCGATGATAACTTTACCGGCAGCCCTTACAAACTCCCTTCTTGTCTGATACTTATTCTTTTCCTCTTTCATGATCCTATGCAATTAATATTTACTGCAGTCTGATAAACCTTTGCAATTGCCGTTTTCCGGGCAAGCCTGGCAACCGGCACCTGTAACAACCCTGTTTCCCAGTATCATTGCTATTAATACAAGGACGGAGATCATCAATATTCTGATGATTTTTTTCAGGAAGTCCGTTCTGGTAATGTCCATATAATCAGTTTTACAATTTTTAGTCTCAGTTAAAAACACTTCACAGTGTCAGGGGCGCCTCTTATATACATAAAGTTTCGAATCGGCCGGATTTGCCGCATAGATGGTTTTACCATCGGATGAAGCAATATCCAGTGGAATAGAGGCAGTAAAGTTATTATTGGCTGATACATATTCAACAAATTCCCCTTTCTCATCTAGTATCTTTATCCTGTTTATGCCTTTTTCAGCAGTAACGAATCCACCCGGAACTCCTGTAAAGTGAGCAGGATTGCAGCATCCGCAGAATGCTCCGGGAGCTGTGCCCGGAGAACCAAAAAAGGAGATAAGATCACCGTCAATATTACGGGTTTCAACCCGGCGGTGACCTGTATTGGCAATGAAAACGGTGTTTTTTTCATCAATCTCAACATCAAAATAGGGACTGGGAATAATAAACTTTTCGCCACTCTGACCAAACATTGATTTTACCCTGCCATCTTTTGTCAGTACAAATACCATCTTATTTCCGGCATCGGCAAATACCAGATAATTTTTATTTGATGCCATTGAAGTTATTATGCTGTTGTCTTCGAAAGGGCCCCATTCATCAATCATCTTTCCATCGGGACTCAGCAAAATAATCAAATCATTTGTCGATCCGAAGATTGTATCTCCATAAACAGTTAGTGATGTTATTCTTCCGGAGGTCCTGATGCTCCATACTTTATTTTGATCAATGTCATAACTACTTATATATGAATCTCCTCCAAGATAGGTGATGCCGTTATTGCCTGCAGTAAGACAGGTTAAATCTCCATCATCTGAGAATACTTCCGAAGCAAGTATCCACTGATCAGGTATAACCGGTTCATCGCTTTGCAATTCATCTTCTGTGTTGGATGAGTCAAAAGATGTATCATAAATAATATAGCCTATGAAAGCCAGTATTATGAGCAATGAAAAGAATGAAATGTATTTTTTATTCATCATAATAAAATTTTGATTTCATTGGAATGATGGAACCGCACATGATTGTAAATTATATTCATATTGTGTTTGTGATTGTGGAATCATGTGGGTTTCATGTTAATTGTTTTGACCGATAAAGAGACAAACCAGATTTCTCGCATCCCTCATTATAAGGTAGTCACCGGCCAGTGCTATTGGCCCCCAGGCTTCAATTCCGTCAAGTATTTTATATGTTGCTATCAATGAAACACTCGATTGTTCAAACTCAAACAGGTACATATTTGCATCATCATCAAGAAGAAACATCTTATCACCCCTTATTATGTAAGGTCCAAGGCCACGTCCATAACGGTTTTCCTTCCCGCTTGACCATACCGGGGTCCGGAGATCTGATACATTGTAGCATACGAGCTGCTTTTTCAGGATCCCGGCATTTTCAGGCATCAGGGTCCAGATATAATCGCCTGATATTATTGGTGTTTGCTGATCGCTTGCAATGCCTTCCGTGGCCTTGTGCTGTTCAATAAGTACGGCTGAGTATTCCGATCCGTCAAAATTAATCTTCAATTTTGCGCCGCCTGCACCATAGCTTCCAAAAACAGCTATCTCATTATAATTCAGAAGGAGAGGGGATGCTGCAACTGTTGCGGGGCTCCACTCTTTTGTTTTCCACAGGATCTTTCCGATATCATCACCTTCTGCGGATATGCCTGCAACACCTCCGACGGCATTATAAACGTACATCTTCTTTCCATGAATTCTCATAGGGAGGATCGATGTATGGGACATCCTCAATGAGTCAGGATTCGGTGTTTGCCATACCACTTTACCAGTTGCACAGTCGACCCCGATCATCAGGGCTTTTCCTCCGGGAGCAAAAATTGCGATTTCGTTTTCAATAAGCGGACACTGTCCGGTATAAAAATCAGGTGTAATTCTTCCCTTTTCCTTGCCTGGAATTCCATATTCCTTTTCCATATCAATAGTCCAGAGAAGCTCTCCGGTTATTGGATCATTGCACATAACATGTGAACGCGGTCCAATTGATACCAGATATTTATCAGTTACTGCGGGAATTGTTCTTGAATAGCCATGATTTCTCTTCAGGTCAACATAATACCAGCGGCGCCAGAGCTCAATACCTGACTTCAGAGAAAAACACCTTAATACATCCGCCTTACGTCTTTCATTATAATCAAGGATATAAACCCTTCCGTTATGAACTGCAGCACCTGCATAGCCCTCACCAAGAGTTGCCTTCCACACCAAAGGAGGACCGGTACTGTCCCAGTTCTCAGCCATAGGACTGATATCCTTGCTGATATTGTCGTACTCAGTTCCCCTGAAACGAGGCCACTCACCCGGTACTGAAGCATCAAACGCATGAAGAGTGTCAAAAAACTCGCCGATGAAGACTGAATCATTTCGTGGTTCAACCTTTGGCCTGTTATCCATCCCGGGGATCCTGGCATCTATTGCAGCTATTTCATGGTCATTCATCATCCACCACAGGAACAGACCTGTAAAGATCAATGCGAATGCCACTAAAAATAATGTTTTGTTACCCTTGCCTGGTGGTATCATCAACTCTAATGTATCAACGTCTAAATCGATTTTAAAGGTACTGCTTTATGATAAAAATATGTTTCCTGAACCTGTATTATTCATTTGATTTTAGGGAATATACTGCCAGATAATCACCATGTCGAACAAAAAGTCTTCCTTTATCAATAACAGGATGAGCCCAGAATGGCCCTGACCCTTTGGTTATTTGTAACTGGCTGATGACTTCCAGTTTCTGGCTGTTTGGTTTCACAAGTCCGACATGTCCGGTTTTCTCTTCATATATATATAACATATTGTCTGCTGAAATAACAGAACCTTTATTAAACCAGTCTGTTATCCACAATGTCTTTCCTGTTGTCCAGTCTACACAGATCCATTTACCCTTTGAATTTGTCTCCCATGTTGAGCTGTAAAGATGATTGCCAAGAAGTACTGCCCCTCCGACGTGCGGGTCTATATCGGAATTCTTCCAAACCACAACAGGAGGTTCTCCGGTTGGAGAGAGCTTTAATTTTACTGAAATATGGTCATACCCGCTTGCAACAAACAGAAATCCATCGCGATATATTGGTGTATTTGTATGATTTTTTCTGATATCAGGATTAGAATTTTCATTTGCATAATTGAATTTCCAGAGCATTTTACCAGTATTGGAATCAACACCGTAAATAAAATCATCGGAAAGAGTGATGATCTGTTTTTTTCCACCTAGATCTATAAGCAGAGGATTAACATATTGTGTTGCATTGTTAATGGGTTGTGTTTCCCAGATGACATGTCCATTTTCAATATTGAAAGCTACCATTGCGGCTTTATTGCCACCCGGGGTACCTATAATTTTGTTACCCACCAGAAGCGGAGATTCTGAAATGCCAAATCTGGGTGATGAAGCACTGTATTTCTCAAAAAAGTTGACACTCCAGATGATTTTTCCTTCCGTACTTACACATACCATATCTCCGCTGCCACTTACAAGAAATAGCCGGTTGCCCGAAACTGTCGGGGTACAGCGTGTGTCAGGATAATTGCTTCCTGATGATTTTCCGTATGCAACTTCCCATTTTTTCTTTCCATCCTGGGTAAATGCTGTAAGTACATCACTATTGCCTTTTCTCCCTGTAATATATATTGCATCAGATGTTACAGTTGTACTTGAATAACCGGTTCCGACTTCACTATTTTCCCAAAGTAATACAGGCCCGGATGCAGGCCATGATTTCAGTAAGGCGGATTCAGAGTATACACCGGTACGGCCGGGACCTCTCCATTCGTACAAGGTTTGGGAATTCATAATTGAAAATATTCCGGAGCAAAATGTAATGATAAGACTGATATAAAGCTTCATAAACTACAGTTTAATTGATACTTCGCAATATAAGGAAACAAGCGGAATTACTGAAGTATGATGATATAAATGAGCCCTTTTCATATTTGATTTATAGATTTTTAACAACTAAATTAAATTTTATTCTTTTAAGTGCACTTATTCATTTATTTCTTAATAAAATCGATCAAAACATGATTTTAATCATATTAACGAATGTTCTTGTAACCTATTTTTATATTTATGTTTGCAATAGAATGATGGTTTTTACTTAATATTATTTATGTTTATCTTGATTTTATTTTCATTTTTATAATATTATTCAAAACTATTATTAGATTTGCAGAATAAAAATTATGAATAATTATACAGAAATTAAAAAACCCGGGATATGTGTGGAATTGTAGGAGTATTTGATTTAAAAGTTAACTACAAGGAGTTAAGGGCAACTGTCCTTAAAATGTCTAAAAAAGTAAGGCACCGCGGACCGGACTGGTCAGGTATTTTTTATTGCGATAAAGCCATCCTTGCCCATGAAAGGCTTTCCATAGTTGATCCCCAATCTGGAAAGCAGCCATTATACAGCAAAGATTGCAATCTTATACTTGCCGTTAATGGGGAAATATACAATCATCAGGAAATACGGAAAAACTATGAGGGCACGTATGATTTTCTGACACATTCCGATTGCGAGGTTATATTGCCTTTGTACCGCGACAAAGGACCTGCATTCCTTGAAGAATTGAATGGCATCTTTGCTTTTGCGCTATACGACAGGGAAAATGATTGCTATTTCATAGCACGTGACCACATCGGTATAATCCCATTATATATAGGATGGGATCATTTTGGGAACTTCTATGTAGCCTCTGAACTTAAAGCTCTTGAAGGAGTCTGCAATAAGATCGAAGAATTTTTACCCGGACATTATCTGTACAGCAAAGAAGGGATAATGAAAAAATGGTACCAGCGCGACTGGTCACAGTACGATGCAGTTTCTGAAAATGAAACATCAATTGAAGATATCAGGGTTGCCCTGGAAGCTTCTGTTCACAGGCAATTAATGTCTGATGTTCCTTATGGTGTGCTTCTTTCGGGAGGACTTGATTCTTCGATTGTATCAGCTATAGCGAAAAAATTCGCACCAAAGAGAATTGAAACACATGACAAAAGCGAGGCATGGTGGCCTCAGCTGCACTCTTTTGCCATCGGACTGGACGGTTCTCCCGACCTGGTTGCTGCAAGAAAGGTAGCTGAACATATTGGCACGATCCATCATGAGATAAATTTTACAATAGAAGAAGGTCTCGACGCACTCAGGGATGTTATATATCATATTGAAACATACGATGTTACTACAATAAGGGCATCAACACCAATGTACCTGCTTGCCCGTGTTATAAAATCAATGGGGGTAAAAATGGTGCTGTCAGGTGAAGGCGCTGATGAAATATTCGGCGGTTATCTTTATTTCCATAAAGCGCCGGATACAAAATCTTTCCATGATGAAACAGTAAGAAAAATAAGCAAGCTTCACCTTTATGATTGTTTGCGAGCCAACAAATCACTGGCTGCATGGGGCGTGGAAGGAAGGGTTCCTTTTCTTGATAAGGAATTCATGGATGTGGCAATGCGTCTAAACCCTAAGGATAAAATGATCACTAAAGATAAAATGGAAAAATGGGTGCTACGCAAAGCCTTTGAAGATTATCTTCCTGCAAGTGTGGCATGGAGACAGAAGGAACAGTTCTCTGACGGTGTTGGCTACGGATGGATTGATGCCCTTAAGGCTATGACAGCCAGGGAGGTTACAGACGAACAGTTGACAAATGCAAGATATCGCTTTCCGATAAACCCTCCAATGTCGAAAGAAGAATACTTCTACAGATCAATTTTTTCGGAACATTTTCCATCAGACTCAGCAGCTTCATGCGTGCCATCCGTCCCTTCTGTTGCCTGCAGTACTCCTGAAGCAATTGCCTGGGATGCTTCCTTTAAAAATATGAATGATCCATCAGGAAGATCAATAAAGAGTGTTCATATTGAAGCCTATAAATAAATTCTGAACATCTGTCACAATCTTTTCTCATTAAATTTCTTACTTTTAACAAACTACTAATAGTTTCGTAATCGTAAGATCTTACCAAATGAGAAAAGAATTACAGGCATTACTCTGTACATACCTTGCATTAACGGCATGCGGACATAACAAAGAGAAAGAACAGTTACCCAATATCATCTATATCCTGGCTGATGACCTTGGTTATGGTGATTTGAGCTGCTATGGTCAGAAGAAGTTCCAAACCCCGAACATTGATAAACTTGCTCAGCAGGGCATGCTCTTCAGACAGCATTATTCGGGCTGTACGGTAAGTGCACCTTCCCGGTCAAGCCTTATGACCGGCCTTCATACAGGTCATACACCAATAAGAGGAAATAAGGAAATAATCCCGGAGGGACAACTGCCTTTACCTGCTGATTCCTATACAATTGCTGAAATGCTAAAAACAAAAGGCTACTCAACCGGAGCCTTTGGAAAATGGGGATTGGGGTTTATAGGCACCGAAGGAGACCCTGCGGCTCATGGTTTTGATGAATTCTTCGGATTCAACTGTCAGCGGCTTGCCCATAATTATTATCCTGATTATCTATGGCATAATAACGAAAAAATTCTTCTTCATGAAAATGACTCAGCAAAAAAAGGAGCTTATAGCCCGGATCTTATCCATAAAGCTGCACTTTCTTTTCTCGAGTCAAATAGAGATAAGCCTTTTTTCCTTTTCTATCCTACCATCATTCCTCATGCAGAACTGTTTGCAAAAGAGGAATATATGGAAATGTTCCGTGGAAAACTTGATCCTGAAAAATCATTTTCAGGAGTTGATGCCGGACCCAATTTCAGGAATGGAGCTTATGGATCACAACCAGAGGCACATGCTGCATTTGCTGCCCTGGTTAAACAACTTGATGACTATGTTGGTGAAATACTTGAAAAACTCGAAGAGCTTGGTCTGGAGGAAAATACATTAGTTATTTTTACGTCAGTCAATGGACCTCATCTTGTGGCCGGAGCAGTTCCGGATTTTTTCGACAGCAACAGTAACCTTAAAGGTTACAAACGCGATATGTATGAGGGTGGGATCAGAGTCCCAATGATTGTCAGGTGGCCTGGTAAAGT
>JBBRVC010000141.1:0-8030 GCA_038247205.1 Bacteroidales bacterium | reverse complement strand
TCTTTCCATTAAAATAAAAATTACATTATGATGAAATTGCTCATTACAAATATAAAATGCCTCGTACAGATTGAGGAAACTCCAAAGCTTTTCCGTGCCGGAAAGGAAATGTCTGAACTTGGGACGTTATATGATGCATTTATGGTTGCTGAAGACGGAATCATAACTGATTATGGTTCAATGAAGGAGCTGGGTGAAAAAGCTATAATTTCTGACTCAGATCAAACCATACTTATAGATGCTACAGGAAAAATGGTTTTTCCTTCCTTCTGCGATTCCCATACACATATTGTTTATGCAGGTAGCCGCGAACAGGAGTTTGTCGACAAAATAAACGGCTTAACCTATGAAGAAATTGCAAAAAGGGGAGGAGGAATATTAAATTCTTCAAAGATTCTTCATGAGACAAATGAAGATGAACTTTACCGTCAGTCAATGGTACGGGTAAATGAAATTATCAGATCAGGAACAGGTGCGGTAGAGATAAAAAGCGGCTATGGACTTAATCTGGAGGATGAATTGAAAATGCTTCGTGTTATTAAAAGGATAAGTGAAACATCACCGATTGAGGTCAGATCGACTTTTCTCGGGGCTCATGCTGTTCCGGAAGAATTCAGGGATGACAGAGATGGCTACATTAGTCTGATATTGAATGAGATGATCCCGGTAATTGCTGCGGAAGAACTCGCTGATTATATTGACGTTTTTTGTGACCGGGGCTTTTTCACTGTGGAAGAAACTGAAAAAATTCTTATGGCAGGGTTAAAATATGGTATGACGGCAAAATTGCATGCCAATGAACTTGGAATTTCAGGAGGGGTGCAGGTTGGGGTAAAGTATAATGCATTGTCGGTAGATCATCTAGAATGTATCGGCGATGAAGAGATCAATGCCCTGTTAAGATCTGAAACAATGCCTACACTTTTGCCCGGCTCTGTTTTCTTTTTGGGCTTACAGGAGCCTCCTGCCAGAAGTATGATCAATGCCGGTTTGCCGGTTGCCCTTGCTTCAGACTATAACCCTGGTTCATCACCATCAGGTAATATTAAATTGATTATGTCACTGGCATGCATAAAGCTTAAGATGACCCCTGAAGAGGTAATTAATGCAGTAACCCTCAATTCTGCCTATGCTATGGGTATTTCAGGAACCCATGGGTCAATAGCCCGTGGCAAGGTCGCTAACCTGTTTATTACAAAGGAGATACCAACGTACCAGTTTATGCCTTATGCTTTCGGGAGCGACCTTATCGAGACAGTGATCCTTAAAGGTACTGTAATTAGCTAACTAACTCAAAAGAAACTCTGTGTACATCTGTGCCTTCTCTGTGTACCTCTGTGTAAGTTCTTATTCTTAAGGATGTAAGAACACTTAAATCCAGTTAAACCTTAGAAAAAATAGAAAAATGTATGGAAAGACAAATTATCGAATGCGTTCCGAATTTCAGTGAAGGCAGGGACATGTCAATAATTAAGCAGATCACAGATGTTATTGAGGCAGTGGATGGAGTGAAATTGCTTGATGTTGATCCGGGTAAAGATACAAACCGGACCGTTGTCACCTTTGTAGGAGAGCCAAAGGCTGTATGCGAAGCTGCCTTTCAGGCTGTAAAAAAGGCATCGGAACTTATTGATATGTCGAAGCATCATGGCGCTCACCCGCGCATGGGAGCAACCGACGTTTGTCCGTTCATTCCGGTGTCAGGAATAACTATGGAAGAGACAATTCTATATGCAAGAATGGTTGCCGGACGTATTGGTAATGAGCTTAAGATTCCTGTTTATTGTTACGAAAATGCTGCCTTCAGGGAAAGCAGGAGAAACCTTGCCAATTGTCGTGAAGGAGAATATGAGGGATTGAAGAAGAAACTGACAAATTGCGAGTGGAAACCCGATTTCGGGCCAATGATTTTTAACGAAAAATCAGGTGCAACAGCAGTGGGGGCAAGGGATTTTCTTGTTGCCTTCAATGTCAATCTGAATACAACTTCAACACGCTGGGCAAATGCAATCGCATTTGACGTAAGAGAAAAAGGCAGAAATATAACAAACGAAGCAGGTGAAAAAATAAATGTACCGGGTACACTTAAAAGCGTAAAGGCCATTGGATGGTATATAGAAGAATATGGTATAGCCCAGATCTCAATGAACATTACAAATATTTCCGTAACCCCTGTTCATATTGCATTTGAAGAAGTTTGTCGTAAAGCAGAGGCACGCGGGGTAAGAGTAACCGGTTCAGAACTTGTAGGTTTAATCCCATTGAAAGCTATCCTTGAAGCTGGTAAATATTTTCTTGAAAAACAAAAAAAATCCTCAGGCGTATCTGATAACGAGCTGATTAAAATAGCAATCCGATCCCTGGGATTGAATGATATACATGATTTTGTCCCCGAAGAAAAAATAATTGAATTTGTTATGGCAGATAAAGAAAAGAAGAGGCTCATTGATATGAGTCTGAAGTCGTTTATGGATGAAACTGCTTCTGAATCTGTAGCCCCGGGCGGAGGGTCTGTCTCAGCATATATAGGTACACTCGGGATATCCCTTGGAACAATGGTGGCTAATTTATCCAGTCATAAAAGAGGTTGGGACGAAAGGTGGCAGGAATTTTCTGATTGGGCATTAAAGGGTAAGAAGCTGCAAAACAGGTTGTTATCACTTGTAGACGAGGATACCGATGCATTTAACAGAATAATTCAGGCTTATGGCTATCCGAAAAATACAGACGAGGAAAAGAGAATAAGAAGTGAAGAAGTACAGAACGCAACTATGAATGCTATTCAGGTGCCGTATAGGATGATGGAAATTGCATTTTCCGGTTTTGAGCTTATAAAGGAGATGGTTAAAAATGGTAATCCAAATTCCGTAACAGATGCCGGAGTAGGAGCCCTGGCTTTACGATCATGTATCAGAGGCGCTTTTTTAAATATAAAGGTTAATGCATCAGGTCTGAATGATAAGGAATATGTAAAAGAAATTATTTCAAAGGGCGAGGACCTTGAAGGGAAAGCTTTGATGGAAGAAGAGGCTGTTTTGAGTCTTATTGAGGCAGCTATTAAAAAATAAAGCTGTTAAACTGTAAGTAAATTATAGAATATTCTTCAGTTTTATTCTAAAACTGACTGTTTCGCTTAAATATATTAAGATTTGTGTTGTGCATTGTTAAAAAAAATTAACATTGACAAAAATCATAAGAATTAATTAATATATTGCGGCGCGATTTTACAATTAAACCTAAACTAAATTCTATGAAAAAACTCTTAATGCTTTTTTCACTGTTGCTATTGACCTGCACTTTGGTCATTGCCCAGACAGTGCAAATTTCCGGGACTGTCACCAGTTCCGAAGATGGTCTCCCTGTACCTGGAGTAACAGTAACTGTAAAAGGTACAACACTTGGCATTGTTACGAATTCTGATGGAAAATATGCCCTCACTGTTCCTTCTAATGCTCAGACCCTAACAGTTAGTTTTATTGGCTTTAAGACTCAGGAGCTTCCAACTCAGGGTAAAACCAGGATTGATGTTGTTCTTGAACAAGACTTATTCAGAGTAGATGAAGTTGTTGTAGTTGCTTATGGAACTCAACAAAAAAGAGACATTGCAGGTGCAATTGCTTCAGTTAAGGGTGATGCAATTAAAAATGTACCTGTTCAGAGTTTTGAGCAGGCACTGCAAGGTAAAGCTGCAGGGGTTATGATTACAATACCTAACGGGGTTTTAAATAATCCTCCGGTTATCAGGGTGAGAGGTGTAAACTCAATATCCTCAAGTTCCTCTCCATTGGTTGTAGTGGATGGAGTTCCTATTTTTACGGGTGATATGTCCTCTAACAGTGCAGCAAATAATGCCTTGGCTGACATCAATCCATCCGATATAGCATCAATGGATATTCTTAAAGATGCATCTGCGACCGCAATTTATGGTTCAAGGGCAGCTAATGGTGTTATTCTTATAACTACCAAAAGAGGATCAGGTCCGAAAACAAAAGTTACCTATGACGGGTATTTTGGTTATACCCAGCCTTACAGACTGTTTGATATGATGAATGCCGAACAATATGTGGAGCATAAAAACCGTGCGCTTGCAAATTATCCAAGTCAGCTTACTGCAACCTTTTTTATACCTAATGATGCAAACGGAAATCCTATAAATACAGACTGGTCAGACTATGTTTATCAGACAGGATTTCAGCATTCACATGCGTTTACATTTTCAGGTTCTACTCCTTCGACATCTTACTTCCTTTCTGTTGGTTACACTAATCAGGAAGGTATGATTCAACAAAATACGTATTCCAGGAAAAATGCAAGGTTAAATCTTGATCATAAACTTAATAAGTGGATCACTTTGGGTGCCAGCATGTCTGTGTCAAACTCAGCGAACCGTGCTCCTAATACAGGATCTTTACCAGGTCAGGGTTTCGGAACAGCTGGAGCAGGCCGTCTTGCTTTCGTTCTGCCACCTAATCTCGCACCATATAATAATGATGGAACATACAATATTTCAGGATCGGCTATTGGAAATATGGGCCAGCCTGTTGCTAACTATGGATACTACAATCCAGTGCCAATATTTGATCTGAATAGATTTACTTCTCAGAGTGACAGGCTTTTAGGTACATTTTCAGCAACAGTTGTACCATTTAAAGGCCTTAGCTTAAAAACGGTCTATGGTATGGATAACCTGGCAGTTGAGACGCAGACATATCAGACAGGACTTACAGGTGATAGCTATGCTGCAAACGGATATGTTGGGAATACTTTAAATCGCCCTGTCAGATGGACATGGACGAATACAATTAATTATAATAGTGCACTCACTGAAAAACTAAATCTTGGAGTCCTATTAGGAACTGAAGAACAATATACTAAAGGCGAGGACTGGACAGGTTCAAAAACCAACGCAAATGATCCATTCTTTGAAACCTATCAGGGCGTTTGGGTTACAGCCGGAATGGGAACAGGAGGAAGATATGCAAATTACTTTATATCATATTTCGGACGTCTTAATCTAAACTATGGACAGAAATATTATTTTGAGGCAAGTGCAAGACGGGATGGATTTTCCGGATTGTCGGAAGGTAACGAATTTGGAACTTTCGGTGGTGCATCATTAATGTGGAACCTGTCAAATGAAGATATTATTAAAAATAACCCAATCGGATCAAATCTCACCGATCTGCGGTTGAAAGTCAGTTATGGCAGGGTTGGAAATATGTCAGGAATCGGAAGTTACAGTTCCATGTTTCTTTATTCGGGAAGTGTATATGGAGATGTACCTGCCTGGAGATTTAATCAGGCTGGTAATGCTGATCTGGCATGGGAAGCCAGCAATAAATTTGACATTGGATTAAGTTTTGGAATATTAAAAGATAAACTTCAATTCGATTTAAACTGGTATAAGAACGATGTTAATGATCTTATCCTTGATACACCACAATCTCCGTCAAAGGGTATTCCTGGCAACACGGTACCTGTGAATATCGGATCAATGTATAATACAGGTCTGGAATTTACTCTCACAAGTTACAACTATTCATCCGGAGATTTCTCATGGACTACAAATTTCAATATTAGCACTTTGAAAAATGAGGTAACCTCACTTGCTCCGGGTGTAACAGAAATTGTTGGTATTACTTCAGGATTGGAGACCACAAGCCGTACATTAGTAGGCTATCCGATAGGCAATATTTTTGGTATTGAAACCAGAGGCGTAGATCCTGCAACCGGCAGAAGGATATTCGTTAATGCTGCTGGAGACGAAGTTCTATACTCTCATGAAGCGGCTGCAGCAAGTAGGTGGACATATAGGGCTGACGGTGGTAATGCACCTGCAATTGCACTTACAAGTGATGGTAAAGTATTGGGATCACCTCTGCCGACATTGTTTGGTGGACTGGATAACAACTTTACATATAAAAAGTTTGACATGGCAGTTAACCTGACTTATTCGCTTGGTTTTGAAGTTTATAATGGTTCAAAAGCAGGTCTGAGAGACCAGAGATGGTGGAATAATTCAGTTGAAGTATATGAAACAGCCTGGGCGAATCCCGGAGATGTTACAGATATACCTAAACCGATATTTAATGATAATATTTCTAACGGGTCAGCATTTGTAATTTCAGAAAATGTTGAAAAGGCTGACTTCATGAAAGTAAGGACTTTATCACTAGGATATACACTTAATAAACTTCCTGCTGAGACAAATATTGAAAAAATCAGGCTATATGCTCAGATATTCAATGCCTTTGTTCTTACTAACTATACTGGTTCTGATCCTGAAGTTTCTGCAAACGGAGGCAGTAACCTCACACCAGGTATTGACAGGAATACAGTTCCTCAATCAAGAACATATACCTTTGGTATTAATGTTTCCTTCTAACCGATTAAAAAGTTTAATTATGAAAAATATATTAAAAGTTGTTTTATTATTGTTAGTTTTATTTGCAGGATGTTCTAAAGACTATCTTAATCAGGATCCGCAAACTGAAATTAACGAGATTTATGTTTTCGACACTAAAGAAAGGGTTGTTGGCCAGGTAAATGGTATATACACTTTTATGAAGAGCGGTCAGTTTTTAGGAGGCAGATTCTTTGTTTACAATGACTTGAGGGCTGATAATTTTCAACCAAAAAGCTCGAATCTTGTAACAAACTATGCTACCTGGAACCATTCTGTACTCAGCTCAACTAATGAAGTCCAGAATCTTTGGGGTGCAATTTATGCTGCCATAAATTCTGCTAACATCTTTATCGAAGGATTGGATAAAAGTAAGGCAGATGGTAAACTAACATTCCTTACTGATGCTGAATACAATCAATACAAAAGTGAAGCATTAACCCTTAGAGCGTATTGTTACTTTAGTCTGCTTCAGTTATATGCTCAGCCTTTTAACAAAGATGCCGGAGCAAGCCTTGGAGTGCCTTTGCGTTTAATCGGTAACAAAACAACAGCAGGTAATGATCTGGCCAGAAGCACGGTAGCAGAAGTTTCTGCACAGATACTATCTGATCTGAATACAGCAGAGCCACTTGCAATTTTGACTTTCGGTACTAATGCTGTATCAGAACATTTGAACACTACCAGAGTAAACAGAAATACTGTAATTGCTCTCAAGACGAGGGTTTACCTTCATATGAATAACTGGACTGCAGTCAAAACCGAAGCTGCCAAGATAGTATCAACTTCAGCACCTTTTTCTGCACCAACAGGTAGGCCATTAGCTCTGAATGCTACATTCGCAGGTCTTTGGGCAACACCATATACCTCAAAAGAATCAATTTTCTCTATGCCTTTCACGACCACAAACCTGGCAGGTACTCAAAATGCATTGGCTCATTATCATCATCCGTCCTCCAGTGAATCATATTATCTGAATGTTACAGGTCAGGCATATACTAACCTTAACGCCGCTGATGCAAGGAGAGTAATATTCCAGACAGGAACAGTAAGTTCAGTAACTAGGTATTTTGTAGGTAAATGGACATCATATACTTCACAGGTTGATTACGCTCCTGTAATGAGATATGCAGAAGTTCTACTAAATTATGCTGAGGCATTGGTTATGGACGGTGGAGTTGTTACTCAACAGGCAGTCGATTTATTGAATGCAGTTCGTACCAGGTCTTATCCAGCAGGTGCTTATACATTGGCAGGATTTGCAACAGCTCAGGCATTCCGTGATGCTGTTCTTTTAGAAAGAAATATCGAGTTTCTTGGAGAAGGGATTCGCAACTTTGATCTAATGAGAACTATGTCATCAATCCCGGGCAAACCAGGTGCTACAGCAGTTATTACTCCAACGAGTCCAACTTATATCTGGCCAATACCTACAAGTGAGCTTAATACAAATAAGCTTATGCAACCATAAATGAAGTCATTCTAGATTTAAAAAAGCTGCCCGAAAGAGCAGCTTTTTTTTGATTATAAATAAGTACTTTTTCGAGCCTTTTAGGTTAATGGATTTCGACTTTTGACATCCTCTTTTCTTGTTACATTACTCAAAGTCTCCTAAACAATCCTCTTT
>JBBRVC010000140.1:0-8206 GCA_038247205.1 Bacteroidales bacterium | reverse complement strand
GAGGTTTTGACATGGCTCCATACCCATCTCAGAAAATGTACACTATTGGTGTCAACCTCAAATTCTAAGTTATTTATATTTAACAATATAGAAATTATGAAAAAATTATCAAAAAACTTTTTATATATAACGGCTCTACTGATGATTGTTCTATCCTTTGGATGTACAAAAAATCTGGACGAAAAGCCGGTAAGTATTATAAGTGGTCAAAACTATTATAATAATGATACTGAATTTAATGCTGCTATTAATGGGGCATTCGCTCCCTTGTTCAGTGGTTGGGGTGCTTTTGATTTCAACGGCATATTTTTGTTGACTGGTGGCGGAGAGGATATTGCATCCAGGGCTACTGCGCCTGAGTTAGGACAATGGGACTTGTTCCAGGCTACATTAAACGGTAATCATGCAAGTACAATGTGGAATTCTTGCTACTCTTCGATTAACGCAGCTAATCAGATTATCCTCAAAGCCCCATTGGCGTCATCAGCTGTCAGTGATGCAAATAAAGCTTCTTATGAAGCTCAGGCAAGGTTTATCAGAGCATTAAGCTACTTCTACTTAGTACGTTTCTGGGGTGAAGTTCCTATTGTTACCGTTGAAAATGTTTCTAATGCAAAGGCTTTGGTTCAGTCACCTGTTGCTGATATTTATAATGCAATCATTGCAGACCTTACTTACGCTGAAAACAATCTGCCTCCTACACAGTCAGACAAGGCTAGACCAACAAAAGGTGCTGCTAAGGCAATACTTGCAAAAGTATATCTTACTATGGCAGGCTGGCCAATTAAAGACGCTACAAAATATGCTCTTGCCAGAGATAAAGCGTTAGAAGTAATGGGTATGGGCTACCAGCTTCAGCCAAACTTTGGCGACCTCTGGTTAGTAGCTAATAAATTCACCAGCAAAGAATACATATTCATTTTGAACGGTAATTCAGGCAGTGGTTCTACATCAAGCCATTATCATCCTGCTCAGCGTCCGGGTGAAGAAGGCGGATGGAGCGATGTTATTTCTGAAACCAGATTTTTTAACGTTTTTCCTGCAGGTCCTCGTAAAGATTATTCTTTCTGGACAGTTTTTGCTGATGCAAACCACACAACATGGCAGGCATCAAATGAAGGTTCACCATACATAGCAAAGTTTCGCGATGCAGGCGCTGGTGCTACAAGGGCACAGGCTAGTGTAAGCTCTAATAATGGCGATGGATTTTTCCCGATAATCAGGTATGCTGATGTATTGTTGATGTTTGCTGAAGCTGCTAATATGGCTGAGAATGGCCCTTCAACTGCTGCAACCGATGCAATTAACCTCGTTCGCAGAAGAGCAGGTTCACTTGCTGATCTTCCTTATTTAATGAACAAAGCTGCATTTGATGCTGCTGTTATAGCTGAAAGAAACTGGGAACTGGCTTTTGAAGGAAACCGCTGGTTTGACCTTGTTCGCAAGGAAATGGTAGAATCAGCAAATGCCAGTCTATATCCAAACCTTGATAAACATAATTATCTTCTTCCTAAACCGGGAACTGAAGTATACTTAATGCCAGGAGTTAAACAGAATGATGGCTATTAATAACTGATATTTTTATAGAGAGGAAGATGATTACCTCTTCCTCTCTATATTTTTTTCTTTTCGAATAACTTACAATCCTGAAGTAAATTTGAAAGTCAGGAGTTCAAAAACAAATTTTCAATTTTATTTCTTTCAAACTGAAAGAAAACATATCAAAAAAAATTTTTACGCGGGAAGATAACTTATTCTATTTTTCTTCCTGCTGACCAAGGGACAGGGGTAAACAATGAAAAATCATAGTTAAACTACTGGCCAAAAACAGAACAACGGGAAGGATCAGATTAACCAAATCAAAACATCAGGTTAATAATCAAGAATAATTCAGGCAGACTCCTGAAAGCTCAAAACTGAAATTTGAAAATTACAGAATTCAAATATATATACACATGGAAAAAATTAAAAAGTCTCTATTTACAGGTATTTTATTTATTGGTGCAGCCATCATTTTTCAGAACTGCAAGACTGCCACCCGGCCGGAATGGGCTGATACCAACGATAAGATTATTGAAGAATATAAGGTTGTGGGGCGGACCAGAACAGACATACCTGATACCAAAATAGCACCTAATATCAAAGAAGGTGAGGTTTCAAATCTTGATAAATTACCTGTTATAAATCTGGCTGAGGGAGTTACGGCTAAGGCATACTGGGGAAAGGGAGCGCTTGTCAGCTTTATTACTCTTGAACCCAATTCATCGATCCCTGAACAAACCATTACAGGTGAGCGCTTTTTGTTCGTTCTGTCTGGCAACGTGCAGGAACTTGTAAATGACAGTTATGTTGATTTAAAGGCAGTTCCTGCTGATTCTCCTGATGGTATTCATGGCGGAATGCAAAAAAGGGAGTTTGTTTATCTGCTTGACGGAGCTAAAACTGCAATAAAAGCCGGTGATGCCGGAGCCAAAGTTCTTACAGTTTATAGTCCGGTCCCTTCCGAGTATCTTGAAAAAACAGGGGTAGAAAATATTCCCGACCCAATTTCTATTACTCATCTTCCTGTTAAACCCATGGTAGAAGCGGGTGTAGTTTATGATCTGGATGATTTTCAATTTTCTGAACTTGTTCCTGGTGCAAATTCCAGGATTATTTCAGGTTACGGAGCACAGATAAGCTTCCTTCGGATGGATGCTGGCATACATTTTGCACATCATATGCACCCGGAGGAACAAATTATGGTAGGATTACGCGGATGGATCGATGAGATAATTATGGATAAAGTTGTAAGGATGACAACCGGCGACATTATTGATTTACCTGCAGGCCTTGTTCATGGGGGCACACTCGGACCACTCGGTTGCGATGCAATTGATGTATTTTTTCCACCGCGTACTGACTATGATTCATACAGAACCACACGACTGGACGCATATAATGCAATTATACCCAAGGATGCAAAGATCAATCTTGTTGTTGACGGAGCTGCAACAAAACCGGGCCTTACATTTACAGAAGGGCCGGTATGGCTTAACGGAAAACTTTATTTTTCAAGCATGTTCTTCGATAAAGACTGGAATGGCAGTCCGGCAAAAAGTACTTTGGTTGTTATGAATCCGGATGGTTCATACAAAAACCTAGTACAAGGCAAGATGCAGACAAATGGTATGATCACCAAACCTAATGGCAACCTAATAGTTTGTGATATGTTTGGTCACCGTATCGTAGAAATGGATACAAATGGCAAGATAATAAAGGTATTGGCCTCCAGTTATGAAGGAAAACCTCTTGATGGTCCGAATGACCTAGTGATGGATGCTAAAGGGGGAATCTATTTCACTGATCCGCAGTTTACTGCTGACCCGGTAAAGTTTCAGCCCGGTCGTAATGTATATTATCTGACTCCTGATAGTAAGCTCATCAGATTATTAGAACCAAATGCATTTGCAATGCCAAATGGCGTTGCCCTTAGTCCTGATGGTAAAACACTGTATATCAATAACACATATGACGATGAAACCTTCTGGAATGTCAACAGCGATAAAGATAATTTTATCTGGGCTTATGATGTGAAAGAAGATGGTACGATTGCTAACGGCCGTAAATTTGCTCAGTTGTACTTAACTGAAGAAGTTCTTAACCGCGAGGGTAAATCAACAGGAGCTGACGGTATGAAAGTTGATGCATCAGGTAACGTATTTGTATGTACTTATGCCGGACTTCAGATTTTTAATGCTGAAGGTAAATTTGTCGGCATTATAAATATGCCTACATATCCTGTTAATTGTGCTTTTGGTGGACCTGAAATGCAGACACTTTACATAACAAGTTATAATAAAATTTACAGCATTCAAACCAATGTAAAAGGACATTCTTTCTGATTAAGAGCAGGTATCCGATTACAGCATATAAAAGTTTAGTTATCATAATTTTATTATTTTTTTAAATGATTTATAGAAAGTTATTGCCACTGCTGGTATCAATATTGATGATAGCAGGTCTCACTCAGGCTCAAACAGGAAGATGGGAAAAAGAGATCTCAGGTAAAAACTGGAGTCTTTGACTTGATAAAGCAGCCTTCTTCTACAATGATGATCTCTATCTGCCCCCGGTAGACGTATCCAAATTACCTGTTAATCCTCCAACATGCGGATGGGAAAAGCTCAGGACAAATAAAACGATCTCTGTTAATGTCCCAGGAACAGTTGAAGAACATTTCTGGGGTGAAATTGGCGGAGCTGTTCAGGATACAAATGGCAATTATATAGGTGTATCGTGGTGGAGCAAAAAATTCCCGCTCGACGCAAGCCTGAAAGGTAAAAGAATCACCATAGCATTCCAGTCAGTTAACCTTCGTGCAGAAGTATTTGTAAATGGCAAACTTATTGGTTATGACGTAATTGGCAATACCCCATTCGAAGTCAATGCTACCGATGCAGTTGTATTCGGAGGTGAAAACCAGCTGGATGTACGAATTACAGATCCTGTTGGCAACTTCGCATGGGATGATAACATTCTGATGCGCTGGGGTAAGAATCTGATACCGGCTGTTCATGGTTTCGGAGGAATTACCGGCAGCGTAATTGTTCGCGCTACAGATGCTATAAGTGTCAGCGATATTTATGTACAGAACCAGCCTGATCCTAAAAAAATAAATGTAATTGTTACACTTAATAATTACACAGGCACTGCCCAGAATGGTACTCTTGCTGTCAACATTCACGAAAAAGGTAATCCCGATGCCATAGTCTGGAGTAAATCAGTTCCTGCAGCTATAACAGGATCTTCAAACATTATTACAGTTCCTGCTACAGTACCAAAAGCTAAACTATGGGAAATTACTACAAATAAAGAAATCAGATCAACAAATTTATACGAGGCTGCTGTTAAATTCACAACCAGCGATAATAAGATAACTGATAATGACAAGCAGCACTTTGGCTTCCGCTGGTTTGATGTTGGAGTAAAGGATGGTGATAAACGTTTTTATCTCAATGGCAAGCGAGTATTTATCCTTGCAGGCATGACAAGGGGTTTCTGGCCAAAAAATGGTATCTTCCCTACTCCTGCAATGGCAAAACGTGACATGAACACAATGTATGACCTGGGAATGAACACCATGCTGCTTCACAGAGCTATTGGTCAGCCAGGAGTTTTTGACTACGCAGATTCTGCCGGATTGTTTACCTATGAGGAACCGGGAGGCTACCGTGTTACGGCTAACAGAAGGGATAGGATTGAAGGACCTGATGAACAGGCATTTAAATTGCGCACTGAAAAACTAAGACGTATGATCATACGCGATCGTTCAGTTCCATCAATGATTATTTATAATCTTAAAAATGAGGAATCTCAACCAGCCACTGAGCTTGAAAAGCAGGATATGCTGATGATGCATGATCTCGATCCTTCGAGGATTATCACATACAATAGCGGAAATGACATTGGTAAATCGGGACCTGAATATTATGCTTTCAGGCCGAATGACCCTATGGAACTTCACATGCTTCCATTTAACCGTACATTATTAAATGGCGGCTGGTGGGATCAGCACCACTGGTATTCTTATTCCGGCTACACAGATGAGATGTACCGCAATCCTAAATTTTATCTAAGGGGTGTAATTAATGCTGCAAGGGTTCCTCTTGCAACAGATTCGCTTTATCCAATGAGTGCAAATAAAAGCAAAATTATATTCTTTGGTGAGGAAGGTGCCTTTGGAACTATAGTTCGCCTGCAAAAAATCAAGGAAGAGCTCGACCATACGGGAGCAACAGGATTCAGGGAAATGGAGCATATTGACTGGTATAATGCCTACGACAAATTCCTCGATGAAACAGGATTTCGCTCAGCTTATCCGAATGTTGATAGTCTGACAAAAAGCCTTGGCCGCAATCTGCACTATTTTCACGGACGAAATATTGAAAGTATAAGAATGGGCAATATCGCCGATGCTTATAATCTTAACGGATGGGGATCAGCCTCTACACGAACAGATGTCGTTGACATGTACAGATATCCGACAGCTGATGCTTCAATAATCCGCCACTATACAAAACCACTTTATGTCGCTGTAAAACTTCGTAATAAAGTAGTACCGGTAGGGACTGCGGCAATAGTTGATTTTTACATCATCAATCAGGCTGATCTGAAAGGAAAGCATACTCTGAATGTTGATTTCAAAGATTCTAAGGGGGGTATTTTATTCAGCAGTAAATATCCGGTAATTGTTAAGGGTGGTGAAGAATTTGGACAGATGCTGGTTGAGAATGTTAAGCTGCCTGCAATAAAGATATCTGGTTACTACAAGGTTACTGCTTCACTTAGTTCAGGTGAGATTAAAAAGACTGATGGATATGATGATCTGTATGCAGTTGATCTGAACGAAAATAAGGAAGTAACCGGCACTATTGCAGTCCTT
Organism: Bacteroidales bacterium; assembly: GCA_038247205.1. Taxonomy (GTDB): domain Bacteria; phylum Bacteroidota; class Bacteroidia; order Bacteroidales; family VadinHA17; genus LD21. The sequence goes on along the minus strand of JBBRVC010000140.1, from coordinate 1,782 downwards.
GAAAATGACAATATAATTACTGACTTTCTTGGCAGGACTAAAATCACTGTTAATTCTTTCACAGTAAATAGCCCGAAAACAGACATAATTCTAATTGGCAACTATGATTTTGCTTCAATCAGCCCTGAAACAATCCAGAATATCTACCAGAGGGTACAAAATGGCTCAAAACTTATAGTATTATCAAATGCCGATAAATTTGCTCAACAAACAGATGTTGTACTTAAAAGGAGGCCTTATAATTCAATAACAACCCCGGCAAATGTTTCTCAGGGCGGACCGGGTGGAAGGCCTTCAGGAGGTATAATTAACCTTGGCGGCTCAGGAAGGTTATTTGTAGGTCATAATCCAATTCTGACCGGATTGCCACAGGGACAGGGCATGAGCTGGGAATACCAGTGTTTTTACAATGGTTCCAAAATAGGTGAAGCTGCACGTGTATCGGGTATAAAATTAAATACCTGGGGAACTGAACTTGTTGTTGCTCTGGGTAACCAGGGTTCAAAAGAGATTCTTTCTGCACTTTCACGTATACAGGTCGGTAAGGGTAGCGTGACTCTATCAACACTCAATATGCTTCCGCACATTGGAAACAGCGAAAAGAGTTCCGTTGTAGCTAAGAAGCTGTTTTTAAATCTTTTGGAATACTAGATCGTTATTAAAACTTAAATAAATGAATCTGCCCACAGGAAAATTGATTATTAAAGATTATAAATCACTGATAATCATGGCATTAATGTTGGTCACAATGGCTTCCCGGAGTGAAGTAGCGGGTCAGCCTGCATCAAAGCCACGCGGTCCCAATGGTCTATATCCCAGAGCACCCGATACTATACCGGGTACTCTGCCAGAAATGCGCGATCCTTCATATTGGATCTCAAAAATGGAAAACCCTGAAAAAGTTATAATGTCTCTTGTCTCGATACAGGCCAGGAATAGTGAGTTTTTTCAGAGAATGAATAACTTTAGCGCTCTTGATAGCAACCTTCGCAAGCAAATTACACAGGAGCTGTCAAGCCGGCCGGGACTGATCTCATCCAAACCGAACCTGAACACTATGTCTGCCGAAGAAATTTCTGCACTCACAACCGACATGATTGATAAAGAGATTAAATTCTTAACAAGGCGCCGGTTTGGAAATATTCTCGGAAATGAATACTCACCTGCAGAAATAAAATCAGTAGAGGATGAGATGGCTTTTACTGCCATTCCCAAACAGATTAAGGTTCAAACAGGCATTTCAGTTTCAGACACACGTCTACGGATAGTACCCGAAACAAGATTTGATTTTGTAGGTTTCAACGGCTTAGCCGGATGGGACATGTGGAATTTTGATATCGTTCCCATTGGTAGTCCTGTAGAAATTTTACATGCCTCAAAATCCGGCGGAGCTCTTTTTGTTCTTACTGAAAAAGGTCTTGGATGGATTAACTCACAGGATGTAGCACTTTGTTCAGTTGATGAACTGAATAAATATTTAAATGATAAAAATTTCATTATCTGTACCGGTGACAGGATCCCCTATTATTCTGATGCAAATTGCAGATTTGTTTCGGGTTGGTTCAGAATGGGCGACCGATTGACGGTTAAAAGTAACAATGCACGACTTGTTCAGGTTCCTACCCGCATGATGAATGGCAGGCTTTTAATCCAGGAAGCATGGCTTGCTGCAGATGCAGATGTAAGTAAAGGATATCTGCCTTATACCCGCAAAAACATTATTAATCAGGTATTTAAGCTTCAGGATAATCTCTACGACTGGACGGGGGGCTTTTTTGGAAG
>JBBRVC010000139.1:0-8251 GCA_038247205.1 Bacteroidales bacterium | reverse complement strand
TATGCTTCCTGGAATACTTGACCTGATAGACGGTACAAAAACTGTGGTTACTGATATGGGTTCAACAAAGGCCAGTATTGCAATGGCATCAAAGAATCATCCGAACAGAGGCCGCTTTGTAGCTGCTCACCCAATGGCAGGTACCGAATATTCAGGTCCACTCGCGGCTATCGGGAAACTTTTCGACTATAAAACAGCCATAGTCTGTGACCGGGAGCTTAGTGATCCGGATGCTCTTGAAACTGTTGAAAAAATGCTGGATGTTTTAAATATGCGTAAGGTATATATGAATTCGGTTGAGCATGACATCCATGTAGCCTATATATCTCATATATCGCATATTACATCTTTTTCTCTGGCTCTCAGTGTTCTTGAAAAAGAACAGGAAGAAAGCAATATTCTGGCACTGGCCGGTGGTGGTTTCGAGAGTACAGTCCGACTTGCAAAAAGTAATGGCTCTACCTGGGCTCCCATTTTCATAGAAAATTCAGAACCGATACTTGAAGTCATAGACACTTATATTGATAAGATGAATTTATTCAGAAAAATGATAGCTGAAAAAGACATAGAGGGTTTGAAAACGATCATGGAAGAAGCAAACAAAATAAGAAAAATATTAAACTGATTAATACTTATATTAAATGGTAGTCAATCTTGATAATTCACGGATAAAAGACTGGAGAGGATACAAAGGTAAGCCTTTTATGATTTCCGGTCCCTGCAGCGCAGAGACAGAAGAACAAGTTATGGAAACTGCACGTCAGCTGGCTGCAATAAAAGAGGTAAGTATTTTCAGAGCCGGAATATGGAAACCCAGAACCAGGCCTAACTCGTTTGAAGGAGTTGGCGTTGAGGGATTAAAATGGCTGCGGAGGGTAAAGCAGGAAACCGGACTTCTTGTCGGTACTGAGGTGGCCAATGAAAAGCATGTTTATGAGGCACTGAAATATGGCATTGACATGCTCTGGATAGGTGCGCGCACCTCTGTTAATCCTTTCACAGTACAGGAGATAGCCAACGCTCTCAATGGTGTTGACGTTATGGTTCTGGTAAAAAATCCCATTAACCCTGATATTGAATTATGGCAGGGTGCCATAGAACGTATTGCCAAAGCGGGTATAAAACGAATAGGTGCGATACATCGCGGATTTTCTTCATATGAGAAAACGCTTTACAGGAACCAGCCTAACTGGCAGCTTCCGATTGAATTACGATTGCGGATGCCTGATTTACCACTGATTTGCGATCCAAGCCATATCTCTGGAGCCAGGCAATACCTTCATGAGATCTCACAGAAAGCTATGGACCTGAACTACGATGGTCTGATGATCGAATCACATATTAATCCAAGAGAAGCTTTAAGTGATGCAGCACAACAGATTACTCCTAACGAACTTATTGAATTAATAAGCAGATTGATATTCAGGAGTGCAGCAACATCAGACCCCAAACTCCTTGATGTACTTGGAGAGTTGCGCCAGCAGATCGATATCTACGATGATCATCTTCTTGAAATTCTTGAGAAGCGTATGAAAATCGCCGAAACGATCGGACAATATAAAAAGGAGAATAATATTACTATCTTGCAGAGTACCCGGTGGGACGAAATCATAAAAAAAGTTATTGTTAAAGGACAGTCAAAAGGATTAAGTTCAGAGATAATTGATACTATCTTTAAAGCAATACACCAGGAGTCGATCAACCACCAGATGAAAGTCATGAATAAAGACATAAACGATCAACGGGAAAAAATATAAAAAACTGATGGAAAGACACATAGAACCGTCGAAAGCAGAAGGCAGGATCAAGGCTCCTTCATCGAAAAGCATGACACAGCGGGCTATTGCAGCCGCTATACTGGCCGAAGGCCAGAGCACAATAATAAATCCTTCATACTGCGACGATTCGCTGGCTGCAATGAGTATTGCGGTAGGTCTTGGCGCCAAGGTTGAACCGGGAACTGATGAGCTAAAAATTACAGGCAGCATAGAGTTGAAAGAAACAAAACTCAATTGCGGAGAATCGGGGTTGGCAATTCGCATGTTCTCACCAATTGCGGCTCTCTTTCCGGCTGAAATTACCATTTCAGGTGGCGGATCTCTTAAGCAAAGACCAATGATAATGATTGAAGAAGCATTAACCCAGCTTGGCGTTAAGTGCAAAACAACTGAAGGTTTTCTTCCTATCACCATCCAGGGCCCGGTAATCGGTGGCAGTATAGAAATAGAAGGATCGGTAAGCTCGCAACTTTTGACAGGATTGCTGATGGCACTTCCGCTGGCTCAAAAGGATTCTGTAATAAAGGTAAATAACCTTAAAAGCAGACCATATATTGATATGACAATTCAGATCCTGAAAGAATTCGGGATAACGATTTTGAATGAGAATTATAAAATTTTTATTATCCCCGGAAATCAGAGTTATAAGTCGCTGGTATACCAGGTTGAGGGCGACTGGAGCGGCGGGGCATTTCTTCTTGTGGCCGGTGCAATAAACGGCAATCTCGAAATCGAAGGTTTAAATACATCCAGTAAGCAGAGTGACAAAGCAATAGTGGATGCACTGAAACTTGCCGGTGCTGAAATAAGAATTGAAAATAATAAGATTACGGTTTCAAAATCTGATATGAAGGGCTTCCTCTTTGACGCTACCGATGCACCTGATCTGTTCCCTCCTCTTGTTGCTCTGGCTTCATTCTGTAAGGGTGAAACCCGAATAAAGGGAGTTTCGCGTCTCATGCATAAAGAAAGTAACAGGGCAGTATCGCTTAAGGAAGAATTTGAAAAGATAAATGTAAAGATCACTATTGAGGATGATTTCATGCATGTTTATGGAGGCGAGATTCATGGCGGAAAGGTTTCTTCTCATGATGATCACCGCATAGCGATGGCCCTTGCTGTTGCCGGACTGGGTGCCGAAAGCAAAATCTCAATAAAGGATTCGCATTGCGTCGCAAAATCATATCCCGGTTTTTTTGATGATTTGCGGAGCATCGGCGCAATTGTATATGAATGAAATACAATCGTTTGAAATTGTTATTGATTTCCAGCAATCTCATGCAAATATTCAAAAACTGAATTTTATTCAGGATTTTTATTTAAGATTAAAATATTTAATTAATTTTGTATTCATGAAGACAATGAGGATTTACGTTTGGTTGTGGCGCAGCTCAAAATTGATGCTGTGAAACAGGCTTTCGTTTAACCCGTAAAAATATTTTTACAAGGGCACGCTGTTCACAGTGTGCCCTTTTTTTTATTGAAAATTCTTACTCTAACGCTAAAATTAATAAAAATGGAAAAGATCAGAAAGATTATCTTAAGCGAAAATGAAATGCCAAGGCAATGGTATAATGTTATGGCAGATATGCCAAATAAGCCGATGCCCCCTCTTCACCCTGTTACAAAACAGCCTGTTGGACCTGAGGACCTTGCAGCCATTTTCCCTATGGAACTCATTAAGCAGGAAGTCTCGGCCGAAAGGTATATTGATATTCCTGATGAGGTTCTTGATCTCTATAGAACTTTCCGCCCCTCCCCTCTCTACAGGGCGTTGAACCTTGAAAAATTTCTGGGAACAAAAAGTAAAATTTATTACAAATATGAGGGTGGCAATTATTCCGGTTCTCATAAAGCCAACACAGCAATTCCTCAGGCTTACTACAACAAACAGGAGGGCGTCAGAAGGATAACAACTGAAACTGGGGCAGGACAATGGGGAAGCGCTATGAGCTTTGCCTGCAACTATTTCAATCTTGAGCTATTGGTTTTTATGGTTAAAGTCAGTTATAATCAGAAACCCGGCCGTAAGCTCCTGATGAACACTTACAATGCCAAAGTCATACCTTCTCCAAGCACCATGACCGTATATGGCAGGAAAGTACTTGAACTTGATCCGGACTCACCCGGAAGCCTGGGTATAGCGATCTCAGAAGCTATGGAGGTTGCTGTACAGGATCCATACACCAAATATGCTCTGGGAAGCGTACTTAACCACGTTATCCTTCATCAGACAATCATTGGACAAGAGGCTCTTATTCAGATGGATAAGGCAGGTGATTACCCTGATGTCGTGATCGGTTGTTTTGGTGGGGGCTCTAATTTTTCAGGAATCGCATTCCCTTTTCTCCGCGAAAAACTGCTTAATGGGAAAAATGTGAGACTTGTCGCAGTTGAACCGGCATCATGTCCGAAGCTTACTAAAGGCAAATTCATGTACGACTTTGGTGATTCGGCAGGAATGACACCTCTTCTTCCGATGTATACACTGGGACATAATTTCATGCCTGAAAAAATTCATGCAGGCGGATTAAGATATCACGGTGCGGGAGTTCTTGTAAGTCAGTTACTTAAAGACGGATTTGTGGAAGCTAAAGCTAAATTACAAAGAGAATGTTTTGAAGCAGGCGTTACTTTCGCACGAAATGAAGGGATCCTTCCTGCTCCCGAATCAACATATGCAATTGCGGGTGCTCTTGATGAAGCAAGAAAAGCCGACCTTGAAGGAGTCTCAAGAACAATACTTTTCAATCTCAGCGGCCATGGGCATTTCGATATTTCTGCTTATGAGAAGTATTTCGAGAATAACCTTCCCGATCATGAGATGAGCTCTGCAGAGGTTGAAGCTGCTATAGCACAGATAGAGATACCGGGATAAATCTGATAGTCTTCTTAATCTTTTCATGCCCCTTCCCTTAACATTAAGGGAAGGGTTATATACCTGATATACAGATATTAACAGAAGTTAAAAATGCTGATTTGGCTAAAAATCAGAATATTCTGCCGGATGAAGCAGATATGCTTTAGTCTTTGTTGTTGTATTCTTATATTCATCCATAGTTGAGATTCTTTTCCAGTCGGGATGATTTCTGAAAGCGGTCCAGCAATCATCATGCGATTTCATATTTGCATATGTGGTCATGTATATCAATCGTGGCATGAGGCTTCCCGATAATACCTTTCCATAAAATACCGGATTGGCACCAATCGCCTCAAAGATCCCAATCTCACCTCCCTCATTGAACATATGGATTTTCTTCGCGGCTTTTGCCTCGGTTGCACTCTCATAACTCCTGTACTCATAAATCCTTTCCTTATTGGGCGTTGTAAAAGTTGGCACTTTGAATTGAGGCATATGTGTGAAAGCTAATGAGAGAATGCTCTCATATCTTGTAAATGGAGGACTGTCATATGGAGCATCTAAAAATGCTTTTCCGGCCTGATTATATACCTGATCCTTATCGAGTGTCCCCGCCAGCTTTTCATATTGTTCCAGGGTTTTGAAAGGAATAAAAACATAAATCATTTTTCCGAATGCAGTGTCAGTCTCAATAGGTTTGAAAACTCCGATGGTTGGAATACCTGCGCGATGCAAAGCGGGTAGAAATGCATCTTTAAGATAAGCATCCATCATGGCTTCCTGGGCAGAACCAGAGATTCGATAGATCTTTACCTCATAATAATCCTGCTTTGTTTTTTGTGCTCCAAAACTACTGATTACAAAAGCTATAAATAGTGACAATACAGGTAGAATCCTGTAAAATAATCGGTTTTTTTTCATTTTAGTATTTGTTTAATTTTTAATAATTTAAAATTTGTCTTTTTCCAGTGAGCCCGAAAACCTAGTACAACTTAGCGAACTCTTCAGCTAATTTATCTGCTTCATCAGACGTGATATCTGAACCAGACTCAACATAAAACCTATGGCGAAGTGTCATTGATTCACCCTTTTTAAGATTGTAAACCACTTTTTCCATTTTCGGATCGTATGAATTTTGCCCGAGGTTATTTACTGAAAATAATCCATATCCCCTTGCATGAGCATAGGCAGGAAAACCCGGATTTTTGGGATGATCAAAAAATCCGAAGGAAATTCTGACATTCTCTTTTACTCCGGAAAGAACCACCCATTTATTCCGTGTTCCCCATACACTGTCACCTTTAAGCCCGCTGCTGGAGGTAAACATGCCAGTAACACCTTTATTATCAATGGCTTTAACAATTGTGGGATTTCCTTTTGAATCAGTGAAGATTAAAGATTCATCTGTTGGCAATTCAAAAGCCCTGTCAACCCTGATGGCAAAAAGACCTTCCTTATTATCAGAAATAACAACAGGTTTGTCTATCGCCGTAAGTACTGAAACATGGTCTATTGTCCGGCTATCCTCATTGCCGGTGAAAATATATGATGTGTTTTCAACCAGGAGTGTATTTCCCTTATTATCATTCCAGACTGAAATAACTTCAAGAACACCTCTCCTGCCGCTTTCTGATCTTGTTATTTTTTTAACAATGATCTGACCATAGGAGTCTTTTTTATCTGATGGAATAGCTGATGAATTATTCCAGAAATCAAGTCCGTTTACATTTCCATGATTAAACCATATTCCTATATGGTGTGGGTGATCAACCCGCTCTCCTTGTCTTGGTTCAATTGGGAACCCCCGGGTGATCACAGAACCATTCGGAGCACAAACAGGATATAGAAATGGTTTTTCCATATTCCCGGGATACTGGAATGAGGTAAACAATGTATCATTGATAATAACATCGACTTTGTGATTTTCTTCTGAATTTACAAGTTTTACATTCATTGTCTGCGCTTGTATAATACCAGGTGAAAATGTAATAATCAGAACCATTAAACAACTAAATATCTGTTTATTACCAATTAATGATGATTTAAGTCTTTTCATAAATTCTCAGTATTGGAAAACTTTACCACCGGCAAGAACTTCCTGACTTTTCTCATCAAATGAGGCTTTTTCACCGGTTCTTAATGCCGCTGTACACATAATGTTTGCAATGGAATGATTGTATCCGGCCATTATATCGGCATTTGGCTTCTTCCGGTCGCGGACGCACTCCATCCAGTTCAGCATATGGGCATTTGTCATTGGATCAGAACCTGTATTGGCTCCCGTCTCAGCTCTGAAGCCCGGAAGATCCATTGGCTGAAGAAGATTTGCCTTCATTTCCATAGCTTTAGCCTCACCTGCCTGAAGACCTCCTTCTGAAGTAATTTTATTTGTATCCATATTAAGGGATCCTCCATTTGAGAAGTAAATCTCTTTTGTACCTCCGGCAGAGTTGGTAAACCTTGATGTATAAACTACCTGGAATCCGCTATTTGCATCCCCATAGTCCATAACAGCAGTCATTGTATCAAAATTAGTACGGCCATCCTGCCACAGGTAAATACCTCCATTTGCGGCAACACTATTCGGATGGCTTAAACCCGTAAACCAATGAACTGTATCAATCTGATGAGCCATCCATTGTCCGGGAATGCCGGATGAATATGGCCAGAACAATCTGAATTCAAGATATTTTCGGGGATCCCATGCTGCCGGTGCACGGTTAAGCTGGAAACGTTTCCAGTCGGTATCGGTCTCCTTAATAACGCCTGTCTCTTTTGGTCTTCTCCATCTGCCCGGCTGGTTTACATTCCACGACATTTCAACCATGACAATCTTACCAAATTTGCCTGATCTTATATAATCATTTGCAGCAATATAATTGGGAGTACTTCTTCTTTGTGATCCTATCTGGATTACTTTTTTGGTCTCATTTGCGGCTTTCAGGGCTTCCCTTGCATCAGCCATGGTTTCAGCAAAAGGTTTTTCGCAATAAACATCCTGACCGGCCCTTACAGCTTCTGCAAGGTGTAATGCATGCTGAAAATCTGCGGTTGAAATTATTACAGCATCTGTATCTTTTCCACTGTACAATTCATCATTATTTCTCGCTTTTCGCAGAGTTATTCCTTTGCTTTTAAAAAATGTTTCTGCTTCATCCCGGCGCCGGTTCCACAAATCAGAAACTGCAACAAACTCGAAGTTCATCTCTTTTGCGTAAGCCAGAAATGCAGGAGACAGGGAAGCTCTGAAACGATCAGAATAACCTACTATTCCAACTCTTATTCTGTCATTTGCTCCAAGAATCCTTGAATAACTCTTCGCCCCAAGGGTAAAGCCTGCTGCTCCAATGACTGATTTTTGAATAAATTCTCTTCGGGTTGTCATAATACTTAATATTTTAAATTATGAGTATCGGGAATCATGAATAAAATGATAATTGTTGAATAGTTATTACCCCTTCCCAACCTTCCCCCACGGGGGAAGGAGCACCAAGGCAGGCTTTTCCCCCTTGGGGGAAACGGGAAAGGGGGTTATTTGATATAAAATGGAAGTACTTGAATATTAACATTATAAAACTATTATTATTTTGTTTTTACTTTCTTATTATTGATT
>JBBRVC010000138.1:0-8293 GCA_038247205.1 Bacteroidales bacterium | reverse complement strand
GGAAAGATGTACAAAACAGGTGATATGGCACGATGGCTTCCTGACGGTAATATTGAATATCTGGGCAGGGAAGATCACCAGGTAAAGATACGCGGATTAAGAATAGAGCTTGGAGAAATTGAATCAACCATAAGAGAATATGATGGCGTGCATGACTGTATTGTTTCAGTTAAAAAATATTCGGAAAATGTAATTTTGATTATAGCCTATGTTGTTTGGAAAGCCAATTTCAATTCAGATGAGCTAAAAAATCATCTGAGAAAATATCTTCCGGATTATATGGTACCTAACCATTTTGTTGAATTAGACCAGATACCATTACTTCCAAATGGAAAAGCGGATCGTAAATCACTTCCGGAACCTGTTCTTAATGTTACAAAATAAATTTTTTATTGAGCAGATAAACTGAATGGATAACAATTTTGACATAGCGATCATCGGAATGGCCTGCCGGTTTCCCGGAGCTAATGATATATATACTTTCTGGAATAATATAGCTAATGGTGTTGAATCAATTAGTTCCTTTACGGATGATGAGTTGAGAGAATCGGGAGTGCCGGATTCTTTAATCAATAACCCGCATTACGTAAAAGCATCTCCGGTAATAAGTGACCCGGATATGTTTGATGCCGGCTTCTTCGGTTATACGCCGCTGGAAGCCATGATGATGGATCCGCAGCACCGGATTTTATTAGAATGTTCTTATGAAGCTTTGGAGAATTCAGGATACGATTCTGAAAAATTCAACGGAAGAATCGGCGTCTTCACCGGCTCTGCTATGAACACATATTTTATGAATAAAATTCTCCGCTCAAAGTTTGTTGATGAATATATTCCGACCTTGATAGGCAACGACAAAGATTTTCTTAGCACCAGAATTTCATATAAATTGAATCTAAAGGGACCCAGTATTAATGTCCAGACTGCATGTTCAACCTCCTTGGTTGCAGTTCATCTGGCTTGCCAAAGCCTTATTAGTGAAGAATCGGACATGGTGCTTGCTGGTGCAGTATCTGTAAAAGCACCCCATAAAGCGGGATATATTTGTGATGGAGGAGGTATTGTATCAGCAGATGCACACGTGAGAGCTTTTGATGCGAAAGCAAATGGAACTGTTTTTGGAAGCGGATGTGGTGTTGTTATTTTAAAAAGGCTTTCAGATGCAATCAGGGATAATGACACAATCCATGCTGTAATTAAAGGAAGTGCTGTAAATAATGATGGATCAGAAAAAGCCGGTTACACAGCGCCAAGCGTCAATAGCCAGGCAGATGCAGTAATTGAAGCATTATCTCTGGCAGATATTGACGCAGAATCTATTACTTATATTGAAGCCCACGGTTCCGGTACGCCGATTGGTGACCCTATTGAACTTGCTGCTTTAACAAAAGCTTTCAGGAATTTTACAAATAATACTCAATTCTGTGCGGTAGGTTCGGTTAAAACAAATGTCGGACATCTTGATGCAGCTGCGGGAATGGCTGGCTTGATCAAAACTGTACTTGCCATGAAAAGCAGGATGATTCCACCAAGCATAAATTTTTCCGAACCAAATCTGATGATAGATTTTGATAATAGCCCATTCTATGTCAATACAAAACTTAACAGGTGGGAGAGTAATGGACTTAGAAGAGCAGGAGTTATATCTACGGGTATGGGGGGAACGAATGCGTATTTAATTTTAGAAGAGGCTCCTGAAACAAAGGAATCAGTTCAAGCTAATATGCCTGCCCTTTTGTTGTTATCTGCAAAGAATGAAGAGGCTCTTGATCAATCAACAAAAAAATTAGCAGAGTTTTTAAACGAAAATGATCAAATTGAAATGAGTAATGTTGCTTATACATTGCAGAGCGGACGGAGATCATTTAATTATTATAGAAGATTTCTTGTCAGCAGGGACAGGAATGAGGCAATCGGTCTTTTGAATCAGGAACAATCAAAGCGAATATTTTCATCAAAACTGCAAAGCGCATCGAAGCGGCCGGTTATATTTTTATTCCCTGGAATAGGGGACCACTACGTGGGGATGGGATACGAGCTTTATCAAAGTGTAAAGGTATTCAAAGAGGAAGTCGATAAATGTGCGGTTATACTTAATGATTATCTCGATATAGATATCAGGGACGTTCTTTATCCGAAAGATTATATTAAAAATAAACCTGAAACCGGAGGCGGGATTGATCTTAAAAAAATGCTTGCAAGCAGAGTCAACAAATCAGCAGACCCTTATACTCAGAAACTCAATCAGACTATTTATGCACAGCCTGCGCTATTTACAATAGAATATGCCCTTGCAAAACTATGGATGTATCTGGGCATTACCCCGGATGCCATTGTGGGACATAGTATGGGTGAGTATGTTGCTGCTTGTTTATCCGGTGTATTCTCATTAGAGGATGCCTTAAAGCTTATTGCCAAACGTGCGAAGCTGGTAAATAATCTACCTCAGGGCGGAATGCTTGCAGTTACACTTCCGGAAAATGAACTTCGTCCACTGCTTGGCAATGGAATTTCGATTTCACTTATCAACTCGCCTAATCTTTGTGTAGTTGCTGGAGCAGAAGATGACATAACCAGCTTTGAAAAAGTTTTGAATGATAAAAAAATACTTTTCAGACAAGTTCAAAATGCACATGCTTTCCATTCCAGAATGCTGGATCCTATACAGGATAAGTTTGCAGAAGAAGTCGGGCAGATAAAACTAAATCCGCCGAAAATACCTTATACCTCAAATTTAACAGGTAAATGGATCTCTGAAAAAGAGGCAACCAGCCCGGTTTACTGGGCCAGACATGCAAACAATACTGCCCGGTTCAGTGATGCTTTAGAAAAAGCATGGCAGGTAAACAGTTGCATATTGCTGGAAGCAGGTCCCGGTAATACATTGAGTGTTTTAGCAATGCAGCATCCCGAGAGCAGGAGGAATGATAATCCAGCAGCTATTGCATCCTTAAGACCTCAGTATGATAATCAATCAGACTTAAATTATTTATTAACAAACATAGGTAAGCTCTGGTTATCCGGGTTAGAAATAAGCTGGGAAAAACTTTACGAAAATGAAAAACCAAGACGCATTCCATTGCCGACATATCCATTTCATAAAGAGAAATATTGGATAGAAACTGTATCGGAAACCGAATCCCCTAAAAGTTCCGAAGTGGTAATTCATAAAAACTCAAATATTTCTGAATGGTATTATGTCCCGTCCTGGAAAAGGATGATGCCCAGGTATATTAAGCCGGGGGTACTCCTGAATGAGATTGGACAAAAACATGTCTGGCTGGTCTTTGTTGATAACTCTGGAATCGCATTAAAAATAATTGAAAGATTACGAGAAGAAGAGCAGGAGGTAATTACAATCAGTGCGGGGAATAAGTATCAGGTTGTCAGTGATGATTCATACCATATTGTCCCCGGAGAGTTGGAAAGTTATGAATTATTAATAAAAAGTCTGCAGGCAAGTAACAGAATCCCTGAGAATATTGTACATGCATGGAACATATCTGATGATTCAGATTCAAATAAAGGCAATGAATTGTTCCAGGCAAAGCAGGAATTGGGATTCTTCAGTCTGATATTTCTGACAAAGGCGTTAAGCAGGAATAATATCCAGGATAACATTAACCTGTTTGTCCTATCCAGTAACGTGCAGGAGGTTACCGGAACAGAATTATTATGCCCGGAAAAATCCACTTCCCTGGGTCCCTGTATGGTTATCCCCCAGGAATACCGGAATATAAAAGCTAAAAGCATTGATATGGAATTGAAAGGATTTGAGGAGAGTAATGAAAAATATATTGATGAATTATTTGGAGAATTTTTGCAGCCGGGATCAGATACTTTCATCAGCTTTCGGTCCGGTCAGCGGTGGGTTCAGTCATATGAGCAGGTGGAATTAGAAAAATCAGGTATCAGTGCTTCAATATTCAGAAGAGAGGGAGTTTATCTTCTAACAGGTGGTCTGGGAGAGGTATGTTATGTGATGGCTAAATATTTGGCAGAATCATATAAGGCTAAGTTAGTAATAGTAAGCCGGACTAATCTGCCCGCCAGGAAGGATTGGGAAGAATGGCTTGCAACTTATGGAGAACAGAATTCCATAAGTAAAAAGATCGCACAAATTATAAACCTTGAATCATTAGGCAGTGAGGTGATTTATTTTAATGCGAATGTGGCTGACGAAGTGGAAATGAATAAGGTTATCAATGATATCTATAAACGTTTTGGTCACTTGCATGGTGTAATTCATGGTGCCGGAATTGTAGGAAAAAAAGGTTTCTGTGCAATAAAGGATATTGATACCTACAAATGTGAACCACATTTTCAGGCTAAAGTAAACGGTTTGTATACCCTTCAAAAAGTTTTGGATGGAAGGGAATTAGATTTTTGTATGCTGATGTCTTCACTAACACCCATCTTAGGCGGATTACGTGAAGCAGCTTATTCTTCATCCAATATTTTTATGGATGCTTTTACAAGAAAACATAATCGATCTGGTAAAACTCCCTGGATCAGTGTTAACTGGGATTTATGGCGCATTCAAAATGATTCCGGTTCCGAAAATAAGCTGGGAAAAACACTGGCTGAATTAGGAATATCTCCTGATGAGGGAATGACAGCAATGGAAAGTGTCCTTTCATTGAAAGAAATTCCACAGCTTGTAGTATCTACAGGAGATCTTAATACCAGGATCAACCAGTGGGTTAGATTGGAATCTTTGAAGGATTCAGGTGAAAGAATGACCCGAATAGATTCAGCCGGTAGTGCCATACAATTAGGTTCTGAGATTTTTACAGAAGATATCGAACTAACAATTATCCAAATCTGGAAAGATATATTAGGAATAAAGGAAGTTAATAAAGATGATAATTTCTTTGAATTAGGCGGTCATTCTTTATTAGCCATTCAACTTATATCTGCAATCCGGAAATCGTTCCAGATAGATATCGGTTTAGATGATATCTTTAATGCATTAACATTGTCGGAGATGGCAAGTAAAATAAATGAAATAATTTCTGTAAATGCAGCATAAACGAAAATTATAAACCATGGAATTTTTTTTGAAGGCTTTTAGTCTTATGCAGAAGGAATCTTAAAAGAGAGAAAGAGGCTCGTTAAGAGAATAATGATGTCATTACTTGAAATAGTTATTCCGAAGAAAGAAACAGATGAACAATAGTATTGATAAATTATCTGATAATGTTAGAATTGCACCTCTTTCTTATTCCCAGCAGCAGATGTGGATAATAGAACAGATGCAGCCGGGGAATCATGCTTATAATTTACCAGTAGGTTACCGATTAAAGGGTAATTTGAATGTGGAAGCTTTGGAAAATAGTTTTAACGAGATTATTAAACGTCATGAAAGTTTACGGACTACCTTTGCCCTAATAAAAGAACGACCCGGACAATTAATTCATCCGGAATGTTTGATAAAAGTAAAACAAATAATCCTGGAGAATTTTCCAGGCGACGAACGCGATAAGCTTGTAAATAAATTAGCTTTAGAAGAAGCAACCAAACCTTTCGATTTGTCAACCCTTCCACTAATAAGAGTAATTTTAATAAAATTAGCTGAGCAGGAAAATATCCTTTTACTAAACCTGCACCATATAATTTCTGACGGCTGGTCTTTAGGGATTATCTTTCGTGAGCTATCAAATCTGTATAATAATAATTTGAATGGAACAATACCGGATTTACCAGAATTAACTATTCAATATTCGGATTATGTAAATTGGCAGCGTGAGAGGAACTGGAAACCTTCGTACGATGAACAGTTGAATTTCTGGAAAAAGCAGCTTGACGGGATTTTACCAAATCTCGAGCTGCCGTTTGATAAACAAAGACCGGCACTGCAGTCACTAAACGGATCCAATGAATTTTTCTTTTTATCAAAGATATTAACTCAAAAAATTCAATCGATTGGAATTAAAAAAGGGTGTACTTTTTTTATGACCATTCTGGCTGCATTCCAGGTTTTTTTAAACAAGTATTCCTGCGGAGAGGATATAATAATTGGAATACCAGTCTCTAACAGGCCTAGAAAAATCGATGAGGATTTAATAGGAAATTATCTAAATACTGTTGTTATAAGAAATAATTTAGAGGATAACCCTGACTTCCCTGCATTACTTCGGCGTACCCAGAAAATTACACTCGATGCATTGACGAACCGTGATTTGCCGTTTGAAAAGATTGTTGAGCACTTAAAGATCAAGCGGGACCTGAGCAGGAATCTAGTATTTCAAGTTATGCTTCAGGTTCTACCTAAATATTCATTTGAATTATCTGGTTTACAAATCAGTAATTTCAATTTTGATCTTGGCTATTCGCAATTTGATTTATCATTGCATATGTACCAGGTAGAGAAAGGCTACCAGTGCCGTATAGAATATGATACCAATTTATTTGAATCGGAAACTATTAAGCGAATGGCAGCTAATTTCCAATATTTCTTAAATGAGCTGGTGGAAAATTCTGATCGCAAAATATCCGAAATCCCTTTATTAAATCATGAAGAAAAAAATAAAGTTCTGAATGAATGGAATGATACATTACTAAAATTTCCAGAGGGAAATACTCTTATAAATCTTTTTGAAAAAAAAGTATTGGAAAAAGGTAATAACCCTGCTGTAGAATTTGGCGAGACCATCCTCAGCTACAATGAATTGAACTCAAGAGCAAATGTTTTAGCCAATTACTTACTTAAATGCAATGTTAAACCTGATACTTTAGTCGGAATTTGTCTGGAGCGCTCACCTGATATGCTTGTTGCTTTATTAGGAATTTTAAAAACCGGTGCTGCATATCTCCCTTTGGATCCGTCATTTCCGGTTGAAAGACTGAGTTTTATAATCGGAGATGCCGACATTTCAATTCTGATTACCGAGGAACATCTGACTGATATTTTTCCTGATTTTACAGGAAAGATTCTACGCATCGACAAGGAATGGAAAGATATTAAAAACGAAAGTGACAGAAATCCGGATATATCAATCGATCCATCAGGTTTAGCTTATGCAATATATACCTCAGGTTCATCAGGAAAGCCAAAAGGAGTTTTGATCGAACATAAAGCTGTTGTCAATTTTTTAATTTCAATGCAAAAAAATCCCGGCGTCACAGAAACGGATATACTTTTAGCTGTAACAACGATTTCATTTGACATATCCGTGCTGGAATTGTTTTTACCGATAATTTCGGGAGCAAAAGTGATAATTGCCGGTAAGAATGAAGTAGTTGACGGAAACCTGCTGCTTAAGTTGATTAAAAAATCAAAAGTTACAGTTATGCAGGCAACACCTTCCACCTGGAAATTAATGATAGAGGCAGGCTGGACAAAGACACCGGGACTTAAAATGCTCTGTGGTGGTGAAGCCCTGCCAAGGGACCTGGCAAATAAAATGCTTGGGCACGGTGAAGAACTCTGGAATATGTATGGTCCCACCGAGACGACCGTTTGGTCTTCAGTAAAGAAAATTGAAGCCGGTTATGAACCTGTATTCATTGGTCCGCCTATAGCTAATACTCAATTTTATATTGTAAACAAGAATATGCAGCCTGTGCCGATTGGTGTCCCGGGAGAATTATTAATTGGTGGTACCGGTTTAGCCAGGGGGTATTGGAACAGACCTGAACTGACTAAAGAACGATTCATTCAAAATCCGTTTTCAGAATTAATCCCTTGTTTATACAGGACCGGGGACTTGGTACGTTATCATTCAAACGGCGATATTGAATTTTTGGGCAGGACAGATTTTCAGGTAAAAATCAGAGGCTATAGAATTGAGCTGGGAGAAATAGAAAATGTCTTAGCAAAACATAAGGATATAAAAGAGGCTGCTGTAACAGCACATCAAAATAGTAATCATGATAAACAGCTTGTGGCTTATATAATACCTGCTGATAAAAAAGATTTAAGGTTAAGTGATCTCCGGAATTTTCTTAAAGAGAAATTACCGGAGTATATGATCCCTTCTGCCTTTGTTAAAATGGAAAATTTCCCGCTCACTCCGAATGCAAAGATTGATAGAAAAGCTCTTCCTGAACCTGATTCAGGAAGGATTGAGACCGAATCGGGTCATGTTGCGCCAAGAAATGACCTTGAAATGAAGGTAGGTGAGGTCTGGGAAAGAATTTTAGGTGTCGGCAATATTGGTATAAATGATAATTTCTTTGATATTGGAGGACATTCATTACTTGCAGCACAGATGTTTACTGAGCTGGAAAGAATAATTGGAATAAGACTGCCTCTTGTCACCCTCTTTGAACATCAGAACATTAATGAACT
>JBBRVC010000137.1:0-8323 GCA_038247205.1 Bacteroidales bacterium | reverse complement strand
CTGGATATCGGACCTGCTGCTGACGGAACAATACCTGTGATAATGCAACAACGTCTTCTGGAAATAGGTCAGTGGCTTAAAGTAAACGGAGAAGCTATTTATGGAACGCGTTCGTTTATCAGGAGCGAGAAAGATCTTGAAATAAATTCAGAGACCAATAAAACTGTCTTTTTTACAAAAAAGAATAAGGATCTGTATGTAATCTGTTCAGGTTGGCCCAAGGGCAACATTACTCTCAAAGGATTGAAAGCATCAGGAAATACAAAGGTTCAGCTACTGGGTTTAGATGTAAAGGTTAATGTGAAGAATTCCGGAAACGGGCTTTCCATTATTCCTCCGGTACTCAGTCCTGATGACTTCCAGTATGCCTATGTTTTTAAAATAAGTAACATTCTGAATTAATTGTATTTACAGCTCTCATTTAAACTTAACAATTCAAATCATGAAGACTACCCTTACATTACTAACATTCTTGCTGGTATCAGTCTTTTTTACCTCCTGCAGGGAGGAAGCAAAAGAGACACCTGCTCAGAAGACCGGGATTTCAGAGTTTCCTGGTAAGTGGACAATTGATATTGATGGTGGAGCTGTCGGATGGCTTGAGGTGCGTCAGGAAGACAATTATCTGGATGCTGATATTCTGTGGGGAGGGGGTAGTGTTTTACCTGTTTCAAATATTCTGTTTGCAAAGGATAATGTTCTGATAATCCAGAGAACTAACAATGTTGTGAGAACCAGGGATGAGAATAACAATCCACTAAAAACACATATGGTCACAAGCTGGCTTGAATGCACTATTGATGGCGATAAGCTTAATGGAATACTTCTAACCCCGCGCCGTAACGGTTTGAGTGTTGATACCACAACATTTACCGGAGCCAGACTTCCTCCTGTTCCTCAGGCCCCCGATATGTCTGATGTAAAGTTTGGCGAGCCTGTTACTTTATTCAATGGTAAGGATCTCAGTGGTTGGAAGCTGATTGATGAAAAACAGACCAATGGCTTTAAAGTTATTGATGGTGTGTTGTTTAATGATCCTGTGCAGGTTGAAGGAGCAGAACATATCAGCTATGGTAATTTAAGGACGGATCAGGAATTTGAGGATTTTAACCTTAAGGTGGAAGTAAATGTACCTGAAGGAAGCAATAGCGGTGTTTATTTACGGGGAATGTACGAGATACAGGTAATGGATACATATAAAAAAGAGCTTGATTCACATAATATGGGCGCTCTTTACAGCCGTATTACTCCATCAGTTGGGGCAGAAAAACCTGCAGGCTCATGGCAGACCATGGATATGACATTATATAACAGGCACTTGACGGTGATACTGAATGGCATCAAAATAATTGATAATCAGCCTGTAGAAGGTCCGACAGGAGGCGCTATGAAGTCAGACGTTTTTAGTCCGGGTCCGATTTATCTTCAGGGTGATCATGGGAAGGTGTCATACAGAAATATTGTTCTTACACCGATAGTAAAGTAATAAGCATTAAAAAAATAGCAGGGTGAAAGATCTCCAGGATTGCAGTTGCAGGCATGGTAATGCCTTTTGCTGTCGCATATGAAAACTTACTGACAACACCTGATGAAGCAAAATTTCCTGTCAGGCTTTTTTCAAAGCCTCTTGATAGCTATGATTTTGGTTTTATGTGCGAATGTATAAAGAGGTCAGGAATAAGCGGCTTTGATCTGACGGTTCGTCCTGCAGGAAAAGTAGAACCGGCCAGTGAAAGAGATAACTGAGCTCAACCGGAAATATAAGATTTACGGAGGTTATCAGAATCATTCCGGACTAAGGGTTGGTGGTCCTGTATGGGATTTGAACGAGCTTCTTCGTGACCTGCCGGTTGAGTACATGGGATGCCAGTATGATGTGTATCACGCTAGTGTTGAAGGAGCCAATTCATGGATATTCGGTTTGCGTCTTATTGCTGCTCACATTAAAACATTTGCAATAAAGGATTTTATATGGCAGACTATAAATGGGAAACCAACTGTTGTTACAGTACCTCTTGGTGAGGGGATGGTGGACTTTGATCTGTATTTTAAAACGGTTAAGGAGCTGAATATTTCGGGTCCTATCACTCTTCATATAGAATATCCGTTGCTTGAATCAGGCCAGGAAAAACTCAGCCTTACTCAACAACAGGAGATAATTGTGAGGAAGCTCAAAAAAGACATGAATTATCTGACTATGATGCTTGATAAGTATCAGTTAGTTTGATAGTTATACTTTAAGTTATTGACAAGATCTGATCTTTAACATTGTCAGGATCAAACACTTTTTTCCAGTCTTCTTTAATAAACTCTTTCAGCCCGCGCTGCAAAGCCTTGTTAGCGGCATCTGAAAAGACTGCACCGGGAAGCTCATTAAAAAGAACTGCCATCTGGATCCGTAAATGACCCAGTAGAAAGTCACGGGCTGCATCGGGAGGCACGCCGCGTTTAATGACTTCATCAAGCCCCTGGCGTATCACAAATATGCACGTTGAGGCAAGTGTCTCAACAAGTGCCGGCTCAAGCAGCCCCATCTGTTCAACGGTAATCTTATGAGATCTTGAAACTGGAGCATAAAATGTACAGGCCAGCTCTTCTCCTTTGATATAGTCATCGGCTGTTCCGCTCATAAGTGCACACACTATAGCCTGCTTTGCCGCAATGCCACCAAAATGATCTTTCATATTTTCTTCAATAGGTTCCCAGTTAAATATGGAAGGGTGGGTGGGATGAGTTATAAAATATGAAATGTCGGGCCTACTGAAAAGCTTGCCGGCAAGTGCAGCCGCGGGATCGAGAGTTACAGCAAGCGCACCTTTTTTCATCATTGGGATATATGTACCCGTGACTTTACCCAAAGCTATGTCAGGCACAGCATAAATTACAACATCTGCATTCGGTATAACAATTTCAGGATCAGAGATGTTAATGCCTTTTTCCTTAAGTTTATCAATTCCCTGCTGACTTATTTCAACATACGATACATCATATGCTGAATTTAAAAGGTTATGGGTGAGTCTCATACCCATTTTCCCACCGGCTCCGATTAATGTAACTTTTAGCATATTGTTTACGTATAATATTAGTTAAACTCATTTATTCTGATTTTTTTGCCCGAAGCAGCAGAATCATATGCAGCCCAGATCAGGCGAACCGTTTCAAGGTTATCTGCTCCTGTATTTTCTGCTTTCTCTGTCCCATTTATTGCTTGGAGAATGTTACGATTGATATGTATCCCGCTTTCATGGTTTACAATATAATCCGGATCAGCCCATTTGTATGAAGGGAATTTAACTGTTTCAGTGATTGTTCCTTTGCGGGTTGTAGTCCTGATCTCAAATTCAGGCCCGAGAAAGACAGAGCCTTTTTCCCCTTCAACAAGGATATGAAGTGTTGAAAAGGTATCGTGTTCAACTATCGATGCGTACGACATTTCAGCATAAACGGACATACTATTTTTCATTTCCATAAGCAACACTGCAACATCCTCACCTTTTATTCCTCTTGTAATTGCAGAAGTCCTGCACCACAATTCATTGCATTCACCGAACAGATACCTGCATACATCGAGAATATGCGAACCCATGTCTGTTAAGATAAAATGATCTAGTTCTTTCAGAAATGGCTGGTTGTCGAATACCGGAAATCCTGAGAGGAAAGTGACTTTTGCCTTGAAGGGCTTACCAATAACTCCAGAATCGATAATCTGTTTAAACCTTCTTACAGGGGCCTGCCAGCGGTAGTTTTCATGTATGAATAAATTTGTTCCATTCTGTTTGCACAGATCTACCATCCTTTTTGCGGTTTCAAAATCAGGAGCCATTGGTTTTTGACAGATGATGTTCTTAACGCCCTGTTTTACAGCCATTTCGACAAATAGCGCATGAGTATCAACATCTGTGATAATATCGACAAAGTCAAGTTTTTCATTTTTAAAAAGGTCTTCTGGATTGTCGTAAACACGTGGTACATTGAATTCTTCTGCAATTTTCTGTGCTTTGGAAAGAGTGCGGTTATATACTGCAACCAGATCAACGCCATCAAGCTCACTCCATGCTCCGATCTGAAATTTTGACCAGAATCCACAGCCCAGTACGGCAAATTTTAACTTATCCATTTTATTGACATTTAATTCTTAAAGCAATATCATCTTTATACTCCGGACTTACCATAGTGACCAATCCTCCGCGATGTTTAATCTTCTCAGATCTGCAACCTTATCGGTTGGGCTAACAATCCTGCTGACATAATGCAATAAGTCAATATTTGCACTAATTTTTTCATCGTTCCTTTAAGTTAAATAGTTTTTTAAGAAAAAGTATACTTTCTGCAGCCCATTGGTCTTCTTTTTTTACTGTTTCAATTAGACTGTCTTCAGGAGGGGTCCATAGCTCCAGGATTGCACTTTCACACCGGTTAAGGAGTGAAAGTTTCTCAATAAGTTCCACAATATTAAGCATACCCTGACCTGCGGGTTTACCTTCAATTACCAGTCCCATTTTATGCGATACCCTGCGGATTGAAAAATCTTTAAGATGAAGGTTCAGTGTAAATGGCAACAGTATCTCAGAAACCGTTTCAAAGCCCTCACCGGCTCCCATAGAGTTGACAGAATCGAGACATATACCGACCCATTCACTGTCGGCAGCCTGAATGATCTTTTTGAACTCCCGTGCTTTGAAACGATCATGGTTTTCGATTGCAAGTCGAATTTTCCGGGATTCAAATTCCGGTATCAGTTCTTTTATTATTGATACAACAGTTTGTAAATCAGGCTCAAAACCTACACCATCTATTACCATTCTTAAAATAGGGGAGTGGAGGGTTTTAGCAGCATTCAGACATTTTATGGTATGTTCGGGTGTAAGACCTCTTCCTCCCATTTCAACTGAGATGTTTTTACTCAAGGCATAAGTGTATAAATCAGTCAGTTGATCTACAGACCAATTTTCTAAAGGCAGGTTATCTGCGATCTGAACCAGTTTAAACCCGGCAGAAGAAGCTTTGTCAACAAGGTCAAAAGCTGTCATAGGCTTTGCCGGCAGGGATCCGGGGACACCGACGGCCCATGTGAAGGTATATGAGCTTAATCCGGGCTGCATCTATTTTCCGGGAGTTTTGAAGTTCATTGAAGTATCATCAAGTACAAGAATCCAGTCATTACCCCTGCCTGAAGTTGGTGGTGTAAATCTCCTTGTACCGGTACCCGGGAAGGATTCTGTCATTTTAGCTTCCCCTGTTCGCGGATCAAACCAGTAGCCGTTAATAGTTTTTGCACCAATCTTATCCAATTGAATTTCTGCAGCCGTTCCTGTTGGGAAATATATAAAAGCATAGCCATCTCCCTTTGTTGATACAACGTAGTCCGTTTCAGGGAAATATGCGGGGACAATAAGTGATTGGTCAGGTACACGCGACAAAAATGGTCGCGATTCCATTAACCTTCGGGCATGAATCAGATCAAAGGCTCCGGGAAGGTCAAGTACATCATACCAGTTATTACGGGCAAGCCCGACAGGGTTTCGGCCAGGAGCAAGCATCTGCCATATTGGATGGCATCCATATGTGTGACCGAAACCACCGCTGAAGAGATTCCAGTACATTGCCTGCCTGACATCTGCATCATCAAACCAGCCAAGTACTTCAGGTTTCCAGCCTACAGGATGATCTTCGTAGCGGGGTTCACCGTCAAAACAGGGTTTTACAGGAACGAGATTATAATCACGTACCAAAACCCGTTTATAAATAGCATAACTGCGTTGTCCATGACCTGTCTGACACATATTGAAATCGAGCCATTTGCTATCATGAAACCACTCGGAGGAACTTCTCTCACCCCATGGATGAAATGTTATAAGATGATAATTATCGACCGATTTAATACCTTCTCCTATTGCTTCCCAGATTGGTTTATTATCACCACCGCCATCTCTGTCGCCACCATTGATCCAAATAATATTCGGATAATCTTTATATCTGGTTGCTATCCATTGACCATATTTGAAGGCATTTTCCTTATTAAATATTACAGGACCGATACCCCATTTCTGATCCACTTTGTCACCCCATGTTGGTAACAGTCCTATGAATATTCCTTTTTCCTGTGCTCGTTTAATAACCCAGTCAACATGAGCAAAATATGCTTCATTTGGTTTTAGGGGATCATTGTTAATAAGAGGCTTGTTTCCCTCAGCATTCGGGGTATTTAAACCATCGAGTTCTGCAAGTGCAACTGCCTGTATTACAGTAAACCCCTTAGCCCGGCGGTTTTCGAGATATTTTTCAGTCTCATCTTTATTGAGGCGATGAAACAGTTCCCAGCCTGTATCGCCCAGGTAATAAAAAAGTGTACCATCTTCATAAATAAGAAACCTTTTATTTTCGGAGACTTTTAATTTGCCATGGCTGAAATCAGCAGACGTACCTTCCCATGGGTTTTCCTGTGCAATCATTATTATTGTGAAAGTGATAAATAAAACAGCTGTTACTAATTTTTTCATGATCATTGATTGTTAGTACTAATTTTTTTGAAATACATTAAAAGCTTGCCAAAATAACATCAGGCAAATCTTGAATATACAATGAATGTAAGTCCTGCAAGGTAAAAGATAAACATTAACCATAACAGCAAGTTTGTTCCTTTAGGTGCATTCTTAAATTCTTTCCATACAAATATACCCCAGATAGCAGCAACAACAGGTGCTGAATTGCTTAATCCATAAGCTATTGCAGGACTGGCAGCACCAACAGACATGAAACTTACCGAATTGCCCAGACACCAGATAGAACCACCCAGTATTCCCAGAAGGTGGGTGCGTGGTGTTGCATTAAACCAGGTAGTCATTTTTACCGGTTCTGCCTGAACAGGTCGTGCCATAAACATTGGATTGACAATAATCGTGCAGAGTAATGCCCCGATAGAGAAAAAGACTACTGCAGTATATGAACTGATCTTGCCGGCATCGGCCGGGGAGAAGTCAGTTGCAAGAGATGAGGCTACAAAGCGGTAAAAAAATGCAATAAACAATCCTGCCATAACAGACAAAGCAATTCCTTTCCATGTAGGTTTTTTCTGATTTTCTGCAAGTTTTTTATACGATTGCATGCTCATGGTAATCGCGAGAATGATAAATGCAGTCCCAACGAAAAGAAACACAGGATTGCCTTCTGGAGTGCCTAAATAATTTATGAATATCCCTAATGTCCAGCCAATGCCTCCCCCGATAGGGAAAGCAACCGACATCCCGGCGACAGATATTGCGGCCACGAGCAGGAGGGTCCCTATATTCCAGATAATACCCCCTAATGCTGCGGAAATCAGATTTTCCGGGTCAGCCTGTAAAAGATCAGGTATGAAGCTACGACCTTCATTGCCCAGACTGCCAAATGTTGCAGCCATCAAAAGAGCAAACAAAAATATGCCGATTGAAAAATCCCAGTAGAAAAGTTCAAATCTCCAGTG
The DNA here is from genome assembly GCA_038247205.1 of Bacteroidales bacterium. Classification (GTDB taxonomy): domain Bacteria; phylum Bacteroidota; class Bacteroidia; order Bacteroidales; family VadinHA17; genus LD21. The sequence continues at coordinate 861 of JBBRVC010000137.1, read as the reverse complement.
TTTGCCAATCAGGTTTTGTGTGTTTTGCCACGAGCCCCAGCAAACCATTGCTGCAAAGCAAAGAAATACTGCGAGGGAATAATTTTGTACCAGTACCATAAGTCGTCAGGTTAAGTTTTATTTAAAAATCACATTGTCCAAATATTTATTTTTTTACTATTTCGCTGCTCTGCAACTTTAAATCATCTGGCAATTATCTTACTACAAATATTTTGCTGCTCTGCAGCATTTTTAAGCAGCAACACCGCCAGAAATCAGGATAACCATTGTTTAAAAATGTATTCACATATTATAAATATCACTAAAGTTGAGTAATTTTTCAACAAAACTTACAGAAAATGGTCTTAATGGAATATTTTCGGTCGGACTAACCTGTATTTTTTTCGTGTTCCCGATCCAATTTGCATCGCTGACCGCATCTTTAAATGTTTCGTCATTTAATTGTTTCAGCGTGAAAGTACCTGAGTATCCTTTAATACAGACATTTTGTTGAACATCCGTAAAATTCATAAGTATAATTCGGGTATTTTCCCTTTCCGAAAGGATCAGGGCGTCTATTTTTAAAGGATTGGAGGATTCGCACTTTATCACCTTGAAATGCTTGTTTGACAGAAGATACTTAAAAGCAGAGCAGACAGGGAAAAGCATCTTCTTTACGGATGGAAATTCATCAGGCCAGCGGGAGTCGAAATCGCCCTGCATAATACCTCTCTCTCCAACAGTCTCAAAATAAGTTACTCCATCCGAACCTGCTTCAGCGAGATATTTAAAACTTCCTAGTGTCCACAAGGCACCAAAAAGCGACATCAACCGGCTATCTATCTGGTAGGGAAAAGTGTTTTCAGTATGAGCCTCATAGTT
>JBBRVC010000136.1:0-8407 GCA_038247205.1 Bacteroidales bacterium | reverse complement strand
GGATGATGCTTCCTCTTTTTCGTTCCATATCATTACCTGCCAGAAATAAGTTTTGTTTGAGTGAAGCGGATGGCCATTAAATTTGATTAATGTGGAATCTGACGATATTACTTTTCCTGAATCCCAAATATCTCCTTCTCTTATTAAGAGTCTCTGAATTGATGAGGCAATTATTATTCTATAAGCAGTCTGAAAAGAATTGTAGCTTTCACATTTTGTTATCCAGCTGAAACGCGGATGTTTTTCATCAATGCCTGTCGGATTAGTTTTATATTCGCATTTTAATTCAACAGGTTTAATCAATGAAAAATCATTTCCCATAATTAAATAGGATCATTTAAAGGTACAGTAATACCGATTTCAGGTTTGATATAAACCAAAACCATTTTGCAAGGACCTTTACCCTTATTAACAATTTTTATTTCGCCAGCAGCAGCAGGGATAAGCATTGTTTCTAAATAAGAAAGCTTACTTACCCTCTCGTTCTGTGAATATATTTCAACTTGTTGGCCCTGCACTAAGTTAGTAGAGTATGCGATTCCATTAGTATTCATTGTATATTCGTTTTCAAATTCAATTCTGTGAACGTTATAAAAAGTAAATGGCGCATCATATAAAACAAATTCCTGCCATCCATTGCCGCTTTTAATTATGCTAGGTTTGGCAAGAAGATTTTCCTGTACCCATTTTTTTCTTCTTTCAAATCTTATGTTCTCAAAACCTCTATGCACATTTATTGGTCTGAGGTTTCCTTCCAGATCTCTGCGTAAATAATCATAGATCTTGAACGTGAAGATGTAAGGTGTAGCACTTATTTCAAGTACAAGATTACCTTCACCGCTGCAATGAACGGTTCCATTTGGAATCAAAAATAGGTCGTGCGGTTTGCTTGGTTCAGAATTTACAAATTTTTCAATATCAACTTCTTTATCCAGATTGATCGAATCCTCAAGTGCTTTTTTAAATTCAGCTTGATCACAGTCATCAGTTAATCCTAAATAAACCTTAGATTCGGGTTTTGCAGCACATATATAATAAGTTTCATCCTGAGTGTAAGTCTCTCCAAATTCTTTCCTTATATAATTTGGCCTCGGATGAACCTGAACGGATAGATTGCCTCCATCAATTGTATCCAGATAATCAAATCTAATCGGCCACTCATATTTGAATTGATTGGAAGCATGTTCACCAAGTATGTTTTTATTCTGCAGATACATTAAACAATCAAAAGAGAATTCAAGAACCACGTTATTTTTTTCGATGATAACACCGTTCTCAGGTACAATCATTTCGAAAGACCAGGCAAAGTTTGGTGCATCCGGATCAAGACCCATATGCCCCTGCATAAATTTCCCACCCCAGGGACCGGGATAAAACCAGGGACGTAATCTGAAAGGAGTGTTAGAAATGTCTTTTAATGCTTTCCTAAAATTATCACCCTTAATTGAAGCAGGCTCTTCTGGATCCTGAAGATCTATAAATTGATCTAGATGCGGAAGTACATTTTTTTTATGCCTGTTTAAAGCAGGCCATTCAACAAAAAATGACCGTTTATAAAAGTTTCCGAATGAAACAACTTGGCTTGATCCTAAATTGGTGAGCTCACCATTACGTGTTCTTTCCTGAATGTAATCTTTAGGAACGTCGATATACCAAAGCTTATCATATAATTCTATTTGCGATGCAGCCGGACCGTATATGATCGTTAGTTCTTTTACAGCAACTCCACGCTTAATAGATGCCTTTATGCGTAGCTCTGATAATTTCTTTGCTTCAAAAAGATATTCCGTTCCTAATGGAAAGTGCATTCCGAAAATAGGATCATCCCCTCCAAGAAATGGTGATAATTTATTATTAATCTCTTCTTCGGATGCATATGCACAATCTATATTTATCAACTCAGGAATGATTTTGAGATATTCAAGAGCCTCATTCAAACCTGAAATAAATTTTTCCCAATTTGTTCCGTGATAACCATCTATAACAAGCACGCGTAGACCAAACGGTATTTCAACTGAAATGATATTGGCTAGTGCTGCATATCCTTTTTCAATCACGCCTTCGCTGATTGTGAATTTAGGACATGTATCAAATGGTCCCCGGGGAAATTTGTTCATTCTTTCGGGAAGCAAAGCTATAAACGGATCTTCAATATGTTTTAAATTCTCTTCAGACATTTTTTCTCCATTAATAAACTTTAATTTTCAAGGAAAGCAACTCCAATAGCAGCAGCATTATTACCAAGCAATGATTTCTTTATTTGAACTTTATTTTTCGGTACTGTCCAGGCACGTCTATGAACAATTTTAATAAGGGGTGGAAGTATCACATCAGCGGAATTCATAACGCCGCCGCCTAATACAACCGTATCCGGTCCATAAGCATGAATTGCATTAACAATTCCGATTGAAAGATCATCTATAAATTGATTAAATGTTTTTAAATATTCTTCATTGCCTGATTTAACTCTATTGAAAAACTCAGGCAAGACTTCAGCTGAATTACTTATAGCAGAGTGAGATTCAATAACCTTTTTGGTTAATGCAGTTGCAGAGCAATAACCTTCAAGACATCCTTTATTTCCGCAGGAACATTCCGGACCATTTCTATCAATGCTGATATGCCCGCCCAATAAGCCTCCCGATGAATCGGAACCGCAATATGGCTTACCATCAGCAATAAGCGCACATCCATATCCTGTACCCAGAGTCATGCAAACCATAGCTTTGCTTCCTCTGCCTGCACCGAATTTATATTCTCCCCACGCATATGCACGTGCATCATTTTCAACTGCAAATATAAAACCAAGTTCATCAGCAAATGCTTTTTTTAGATTTATGCCCGCCAGCATTTGTCCGGCTCCTATATCATTTTCCAGTACACCGGTCTCTGTATTAATCAGACCCTTAATTGCAAGTCCGCCGCTTTTGATTTTTATATTTCCTATTACACTTTTAGCGTGAGTTATAAGATTTTCAAGAAGATTTCCCGTTTCTGAAAATTCAACGAGTTTCTTTTCAACAAAATTCAGAGGCTTACTGTCTTCATCAAATACTCCGGCTTTGATATTTGTACCGCCGAAGTCCATTCCAAATCTCATATCAATTCTCCTTTATTTCCAAAGAAATAAATCAAGCCATCAATTAAATGTCTTCTCCAGTTGCCCCACGTATGTCCTTCATGATATTCCTTATACATAAAATCATAATCCTTATATAGTAGTATCTCTCTCATTTTTCTGTTGGCCTTTGTAAAATCCAGTTCACCCGAAGGAAGAAAATCAGCTCCAACCTTTTCCTCATATTTGCCGATATCAAAATATAACTTAAGCTGCTTAGCCGGTTGTTCATCAAAAAGTTTCAGCAGCTTATTGTTATTGAATGAGAAATAGCCCGATTGACTGTATGCATTTGCAAATCTATCATTCCTCGAATAAGCAATATAAAATGATATCAGTCCGGCATAAGAATCTCCAATTACTAATCTGCTTTTTTCTGATCTAATAGTTGAATAATTATTATCAACAAAGGGAACGAGTTCATCACAGAAAAATTTTATATAATCATCATTCATTCCATATTCAGTAGATCGGTTTGGTTCTTCCGGTTGATGAAGATTAGGCGGCGTTACAAAAACTGCAATGCAAGGTTCGATTTTTTTTTCAACAATTAATCTGTTTATTGAATAACCTGCCAGTGCAAATCGAATGTAATCGGGACCGTCGTGGAAATAAACAGTCGGGTATTCCAATTTTGCACTATACTCAGGCGGCAGATAAATATGCACTTCATGATCATAAGGCAGAGCCCCAGGGGGTAAATTATGCTTTAACAATCCATTATAGCTGCCTTCTTTACCGTAAAGAAAGTCATTAAGATATGGATGTCTTTCATACTTTGGCATTACGAGTTCAGACATTGCACCTAAGCCATGCAGTGACTTAAATTTATTTGCAGGATCAACGATAGCGATACCGTCAACCAGCAGCAGATATTGAATGCGGGCATCAGGTTCAAGTTCTAGTTTGAGATAAAATAAATCTGACCCGCTTACCTGCTTAAAACGAATCGGATCAGTCCAGCCGGTGATATCACTCAGAAACTCAACTGTTTGTGCTTTACCTTTATAAACAAGTACAACTTTCGAATCACCTTCATAGAAGGGATAATTCTGCCCTGCTAAAGAACTTAAAATATTTTCAAGAATACTTTCTCTGCTTTCTTCTGAAAGAGTATTCCAGTTGTCTAAAGAGTCACTTAAGCCATAAAAATTATTCAGATTAAATATTTGTCTGGTTTCAGTTTCCATATTATTCAAACAGCACAACGTTTATTTCTTAAGTCCTTTAGAATCTGCACTATATAGATTTCCCTGATAAGAAATATTTTTTAATTCAGCTTTTGCATCGAAGCTTCCGAACTGAGGAGTTGCACTGATACCTTTATTTAATGTTGCTTTTATTCCAAAGATCGATTCTATGATTATGTTCGTCCAGCTTCCGCTTGATGACACAGTCCAGTCAGTTATATAAGGCATATCAGGCGGAGCTTTACGTGCACCTCCGCTATCCGGATCAATAGCTGACTCTACAAAATGAGCCTGCCCTAATGGACCTTGATTTGCAGATTTTGACAAGCCCTTCAGCCATTCAAGAGCTAATTCTGTATTTCCTGTTTTAAATAAAGCTGTAACGGCCTGAGCTGGCCAGGCAGGATAAGCACCATTCCACTGATGATCGGGACGAACACTGAACATAGAATTATCATCTCCTGCTGAGAGGGCACGCATCCAGGTTGGTGATTGCAGTTCACGCTTGAAGAACTCAACCATTTCATTTTTTTGGTTTGTTGTAAGATCGTCTGGAATCATATTCAGGATTGTAATGAAATCATAACAATGTCTAACTTCAACTAAACTGCCATCCGGAAATCTGGTTGCCCAGAAACCTTTTCCATCGACATATAGTTTGTTGATCTGGGGGATCAGTTCATTAGCTTCATTTATATAATGGTCAACCAAATCTTTTTTACCTGTCAGTTCACAAAGTTCTGCTGCTGTTCTGAGATTAAAAACATTTGCTGCATTAAGTGACGCCACTTCATGAATGTAGGTACTGACACATTCCAGCAAATTATTGATTCCGCCGTAATCTGCAAGTCCGTTTGGTGATTTAAAGTTCTTCCAGTTTGAGGCAAACTTTAACAACAAATCGATAACCGGTGCTTTCTGTCCTTCATTAACATGAATAACTTTATCAAGCCACTTGAAATCACCGTTCCATCTCAAATAGTTTTTTGATATTTCAGTTATTGCAAAATCATTTACTGAATACCACGGACCAACGGGGCCGCCTGTTAAATATTCTGTTCCAAAATGTTTATGTACATCCATTGACATCCAGTGCTCAATATATTTTTTCATAACAGCGGGATCAAGAAGAGCATGAGTAAGTGAGCTGAGTGCATAATCCCAGATGAATGTAACAGACTGCCAATACTTCGGCATTAGCGTATCATATGTTCGTCCCAGAACCGAGTACGGATTATCTCTTCTGAAATAAATCACTCCCAGCACACCCATATAGTAAAGCTTTGCAATTTCTTTATCCGTGGTTTCTAGCAAGGGCATACAGCCTGAAAATCTTGAATTACCTGGAGTGAATGCCGCTTTAATTTCCTCATTCCATTCTTTTCTACAGTGATCAATTTCGCCTGTAACATTAGTCATGATATATTTATAGTCAGAAAGTACATTTGAGAGAGAATCTCCGACAACTGTTACGAAGTCAATAGTTTTTGATTCACCCGGCGATAATGTGAAATTAGTTTTAATTCCGTTCCTGCTGGGTTTACCTTTTAATGAAATTCCCTGCACTTGAAATGAAGTGCTTTTCTTCGCTGTATAGACCAGAAAATTATTAGCCTCATCAATTTCTATTTTATGATCTGTTTCAAACGGCGGCAATGGTTCATTCCAGCTCTTTACTGCTTTTGTTATGCTGCCGGTAAAACCGTATTTCAATTCAAGATTCTTTTCTACACCGCTGACATTGGTAAGGTTTAGCCGAACAGCACAAGCCAGCTTACCCATAGGAAGAATTGTAATTGAATGAAGCTTTAATCCTTCATAGACTGCCTCACGTTCAATTCTATCAGCTATCCAGGTAAAGTTTATTTTTGTTCCTGTTGCCGGAAAATAAATGTCATTAATAAATAAGCCCGCTGTGATAATATCTGAGCATCCAAACGGTGGAAAATTCAAACTTCTGATTCCAGTAATGTCGAAATCAGACTGTACGGTTCCAATAAAATTTGTAAGTCCCGGCAGATTAAAAATATCTCCGTGTTTATGTATTAAAACATCGCTTTTAAGATCTTCAGCAGTTGGAATCATTAATTCTCCGATTAATTTTTAGTTGTAAAATGTAATTCAATAGTTATTCAAAAGTAACTTCAATTAAATGAGGATAGTATTCTTCAAACTCTATATAAGTAACATAGATCGTCTTGCCATTATCCTTTGCAAAAGAAGGATGTTCCTTTCCTGCATAAATAAGTTCGAGACTTGGACCTTGAATTTTCTTTTGAGGAATAACCTGCCAGAGAGTTATTGGTTCACTCCATGGTCCCCATGGGTTTGGTGAAGTTCTGCCTACAATTTTTCCTGTTAGTTCAAATGAATGTACAGATAAATAGCATCCAAGATATTTATTATAATTTACAGACAGTTCATTCGGCATACCTGAGAAAACAGGTTTAGATTTCTTTACATTATTAGTCCAGCCATCCGTTTCTGAAACAAAATATTCATACTGATCTATTTTTTCAATTTCATCTGGTTTAACTCTTGCAAGATGAAGATAGTGGTCTCCGCTTCGGTCATTTTTAGTGCCGTACAAGTAAACATATTCATCACCCTCTCTATAATGAATTGCAGACGCAAAACCAGGATCGTCTTCATTCCATAAAATGTATGAGCCATTGTGAAATACTCTTTTGAATTTCCATTCTTTTTCACTGCCAACAGCCAGTCCGGAACCGATGACAATGAAGTTTGCCGGCGGTTCACCTTCTTCAAGCATTTTAATTTTCATGAAATAAAGATAAATCTTGTCTTTAATTGTAACTCCGTGTAAACACCATATCCGGTACCAGTTATGATCTTCATCAGCTTCGTGCTGAATTAATTGTTTGAGCTGGTTATTATCATCTAGTATGTATTTAAAGTCATTAAATCCGTTTTCACCTGTCTTATTAAAACAGAGCAATCCTGTATTTGTGATCATCTTTTCCAAACCGCCAATACCTGTCATATCAACAGGCCCCAGTGGAACACCTCCCGGATACCAAAGACTTTCACCTTCAGTTCTTTTTCCGATCAATGTATCGCCAAAAAAGAATAAACACTTATCTTTTAATGTTATTGAATAAGCACCATCCTGGCCTACCATTTTATTTGGATTATTTACAAACTGAGCACCTAAATCTCTGGCATTTAGAACTTTAATCTGTTTCATTTTTTGCTTATCTCTTTTTAAAATCATCGGCACCAATGTTCAATTAGTGCCGACACAATAATTTCTAATTACTTCAAAAGAACCATCTTGTTAGTCTGAACAAAATCATTTGTTGTAATTCTGTAATAATATATACCACTAGCAATATCCCCGGCATTAAAGTTAACCACATAATTTCCTGCAGATCTGAATCCGTCCACAAGAGATTTAACTTCCTTTCCGGAAACATCATAAATACTGATTTGAACATCACCTGATTGTTTCAATGAATATGTGAAACTGGTTGCCGGATTAAATGGGTTAGGAAAGTTCTGTGAGAGATTATATTCAGTCGGCATACCTGGAATTTGTTCATCAACAGCCGAAGATCCTGTTATCGTAACCATATGGTTCATTGAAGTATCGGCTCCGGCTAATTCCTGATCAATATCCTGGTCATTTAAAAACTTTAACATATCAACTGTATTAACTGTAACCAGATAACCTATCGGGAAGGTTCCTGCTGTTTGACCAACCTGTAAGTTTACAGTAGCTTCATATATAACGTTGGCTCCGTGAAGATAGCCCTGATCGGAAAGCAGATTAATCCATTTCATTCCGGCCGGTCTTGTAATCACCGTATCAACATCACCCCAAATTGGTGGGACAGATGGATCAAGCTCAAGATTACCAAAACCCATAGGCGTGCTGTAAGTGCCGCTAATAAAAGACCAGTCTTCGGGAACAAGAATAGCGACGACTCCTTTATGCGCATTATTCTGTTCAGCATTCATATCAGATATTGTTAGAATCGTTGTAAATGTTTCGCCGGCATTAATCGCAGCCGGCTGGTTTACTTCTTCTATCAATATCTGATATGAATGCTGAACAGAATAATGCGCATAAAGGAGT
>JBBRVC010000135.1:0-8427 GCA_038247205.1 Bacteroidales bacterium | reverse complement strand
GAGGTACCTCCAGTCCTTTCAATGTGGTCTGTATTGCAAGCGCCGTGTATTCGCTGTTCAGAACATGGAAAACCTTTTTTCTCGCACCGTGATACAGGATAAGCCTGAGTATGGCCAACTCTTCTCTGTCATATTTGACACGTATTGACTCAATAAATTCAAAATGATCCAGATGCTTGTTAAAGATGGCATTATAATAGTTTGAAAGTTTTTCGAACGATTTCATTCTCACAAAAACATAATTTTTCATCTTTTCTATTGGAGAATCGACAGACTTTATTGCCGTAGTAAGCTCATTTCTAAGTATATTGGCTTCGTGAAGAACCACTGCTTCAAAGATCTCTTCCTTGCTCTTATAATAATAATAAATGGAACTTTTACCCATTTTAACAGCACTGGCGATCTCTTCCATTGTTGTCTTCTTAAAACCATACTTGCTGAAAATTTGTCCGGCCGTACTAATAATTTTTAGTCTAATGATCTCTTTATCAACCATATCAGTGATTATTTCTCAGTCAATGTTAGTTATATACAAATATATAATATAATTTTTTAAAACAACATTTTCGAATAATCCGGTCGATAATTCGAATAACTGTTTGCGGGTAGTCAAAAAACCATCAAGTACTAAAATTCAAGTTCCAAAAAAGTAAAAATTTCACTCAAAAACAATAAAGTTTTATATCTCTTAATATTTTGTATGTTTGCAAGTTAATATTCGGGTGAGGGTGAAATTCAAAATGTTTAATGCTCGTTAACAACACAAAATATCAAAGTATCTGGCTTAGTGAATCTGATCCTTATACAGTAATGGTTATCGACCAGAAACGACTTCCATTTTTTTTTGAAACCAAGGAATTGCGGTCTGTTGAGGATGTTTATACCGCAATAAAGGATATGACTCTCCGTGGGGCGCCTCTTATTGGGGCTGCCGGTGCGTTTGGCATCTATCTGGCCACACTTGAGCTTACTTCTTTGACAAACATACGCGACCATCTGTCAAATGCAGCAAAATACCTGGTTTCGTGCCGGCCTACGGCTGTAAATTTATCCTGGGCGGTAAATTATGTGATGGACTCTTTAAAGGATGATTATTCAATAAATACTATCTCAGAAAGAACTTTGGCCGCAGCAAACCGGATTTGTGCAATTGAAAAGGAGAACTGCCGTCTGATTGGAATCAATGGTCTAAAATTAATAGAGGACTTAAGCACAAAAAAGAACGGGCAAACCGTTAATATTCTTACCCATTGCAATGCGGGCTGGCTGGCCTGTATCGATTATGGAACCGCAACAGCCCCCATTTACCTGGCTCATGATAAAGGCATCCATGTTCATGTATGGGTTGATGAAACCCGGCCTCTGAACCAGGGATCGAGGCTTACTGCCTGGGAACTTGAACAACATGGTGTTCAGTATACTATTATTCCGGACAACACTGGTGGTCATCTGATGCAGCACGGGATGGTCGATCTGGTAATTGTAGGAAGCGACCGTACAACCCGTAGCGGAGATGTAGCCAACAAGATAGGTACATACCTGAAGGCTCTCGCTGCCAAAGATAATAATGTGCCGTTTTACGCGGCGTTGCCATCTACAACAATAGATTTTACATTAACAGACGGGATCAGGGAAATAACCGTTGAGGAAAGAGATCAGGAGGAAGTAAAGTATATTTCTGGGTTGCTTGACGGAAAAATTCAATCGGTAAGGATTTGTCCGGAAAAATCAGTTGCAGCAAATTATGGGTTTGATGTAACGCCGGCCAGGCTTATAACAGGACTTATAACCGAAAAAGGAATTTGCAGAGCTACAGAAAAAGATATAAAAACAATGTTTTCAGATAAATTCAAGTAATATTATGATAGGGGCAGTAAAATTTAATTGTCACTGGAATCAGTCAGGACCGGTAATTTCTGACGAGCAGTTTGAAATAATAAATTCGTGGAGAGAGATACTATATAATATGGACCTTATCGGGGCATATGAGAACGGAGTAGGTTTTGGCAATCTCAGTATGAGAATCAGGGGTGGTAACCAGTTCATCATCACCGGTTCGGCTACCGGTGAGATTCCTGAGCTTGAACCCGGTCATTATGTTAAGGTTAATTCCTTTAACATCGACGACAATGCTGTTCAGTGCGTTGGTCCGTTAAAGGCTTCATCGGAATCCCTGACACATGCAGCTATCTACTCTGCCGATCCGGGCGCCAATGCTGTTGTTCATGTTCATAGCATAGACCTCTGGAATGAACTTATTTATAAAGTTCCGACAACTAATCCCGCGATGGATTACGGAACAATAGGACTTGCACAGGATATCTTCAGATTATTCAGTGAGTCAGATGTTATTGAGAAAAGGATAATCGTAATGGCGGGCGACAGAGCAGGGCTTCTTACCTTCGGAAATGATGTTGATGAGGCGGTAAATGTGCTGATGCAATATCTCCGGAAGGATAATAATTAATTATCTTTTCCCGGCTCTTGCATTATTATCAGTAAATTCCTAATATTGCAATCCGATTTAATTCGGGCCCATAGCTCAGATGGTTAGAGCACCTGACTCATAATCAGGGAGTCGCTGGTTCGATCCCAGCTGGGCCCACAATGAAAATCAAAGAGTTACAACTTCAAAAATTGTAACTCTTTTTTTATGCGCCAGTTTTGAGCCAGGTTTTGGACTAAAATGGGGTGTTTTTACCCTATGAAATTGATCGGAACATCCGTTTAAATTTAAACAAATTCCTTTCTTAGTATCAGGTTACAGGAGGTTTGTTGTCAACCGAAGGATTGTAATTCCGACCATTTGAATCAGACTGTATTAATAGGATTTTTTTAAGAAGTTTTTAGGTTAAGAATATTATTTAACTTTGCTTAACGCCGGGGCAGTGCTTTTCATAGCACCGTCCGTGTTAGGCTTAGATTTCATTTATTTGTTACGGTAAACAAAACTCTATTTGAAACCTATTTTTTTTCGTTCTTTAAATATTGTTTCCTCTTGTTTTGCTTGTTCTAGTTGTTTTAGGTATTCGAAAATTAATAGAATTTTTTCGTCCTGCTCTATATCCTTTTTTTCAATGGATTCAAGTTTCCTAAGAATCTCTTTGTGTGAGTACAGTAGTGCTCGCATTTTTGTAAATACTCTCATTATTTGAATATTTACATGAATCGCTGTGTCACTATTTAAGACGCTTGAAAGCATTGCAACTCCTTGTTCAGTGAAAACATAAGGCGGTTTTCTTAGTCCCATTCTATCATTGCTGGATATCACAATTTGTGATTTCCAAATATTCATTTCTTCGCTTGTCATCTGGAACATGAAGTCGTTTGGAAATCTTTTTATATTTCGTTTGACGGCTTGATTAAGAATCCTTGTTTCGACTCCATATAGAACGGCCAGATCACGATCTATAAGCACTTTTTGGTCTCGGAGCAGAATTATCTTGTTGATTATTAATTCGTCAGGAAGTGATGTTTGTTCTTTCATGGTCTTTTAGTAATCAGTCAAAGATAATTTTTTAAGATTGGAAATCACAATTTGTGATATCCATTGTGTTGATTATCGATAACATTTGAATCCCTGAAATTTTGTCGAATTTTTGAGTCTGTGTGTTTTTTAAAAACACTCTCTAATCGGCAGGAATTTAATAATTTAAGCCTAACGGCAGTCTGTCTAATAACCTTTTTTGCTTACTTATCTATTTAGTATACCTGTACACGAAAAATATCAAATATTCGATTCTCAAGGACTTCATTTTAGTTATTAGACAGTCTGACGGCCCGGCAATAAAGAGGGCTGAGCGTTAAGTCCCGACATGTTATGTCGGGATAGCGAGGAGCCTGACAGCAGGGGTGGCTCGTTACCTGGCGCAGCCATCCGGTAACGTATCCCGGTACTTTAGCCGATAATTTATCCCGGTGGCAAGACAGATATGCCGTGCCCCGACGAAGCGAAGCGTAGACGGGGGCGTGCTTTTTGCAAATCCGGGTGTAAGCTTTATTACGTTAAGGCGCGATCGCGGTATAAGTTTTCTAAGTGGACGAAATTGAATCCAGGTAGATGAAGTTGGAAAAGGGCAGTGGCGCAGCGTCGCGGTATAAGCTATCCCGAAGCTACAAACTGTCTTGGTATAAAGAGCTTTATTACTTGCAGCGGTGCGTATCCGGGTTTAAGGTTTAGACTGATCTCGGTAAACGACTCAGAGTCAAGCAAAAAGCATGACAAATAACTTACCTTTATTGTCCGTATTAGCTGGCGGGCATATGCTAAAATTGGCATTGTTTACAGAAATTTGTCAAGGAGCACATGTGTTAAAGTCCTGGCATATAGCACTTATTTGGCCATTGCTGTGTGAATTGTCTTGATGGAATAGTCCTTTGACTTTAGTGAAAAAAGGCTCTTTACGCAAACGCATGAATTAATTTGTATTATGAAGTTTATTGTTTGCGTAATGTGCCTGACAGCAGAAGGGATGGTTTGGTTTACGATCTCATTATTAGGGTCTTTCCTATGAATTCGAAGCGAAGGTTACAATAAGTAATATTTATCGTTTTTATAAGTTTGTCGATCTTAGAAAGTGTATATCAAGTAAATATGGATGATTCTAAAAATGTGAATCTGTGACAAAGGCATAAAAATATTAAAACTTTAAACTATAACTAAAGGACGGGATAATCGGAAAATAGCTTTGCTGTTTTAATACTGTTTTAGTACCATCAGGGACTATTCTTCCTTGCTTGTCAAATTGATATGTTGTACCAAGAAAATAGTAATATGGATTCTGACGGTTGTAAAGGTTATAAATATTTATGCTCCAGGTTCTTTCTCCCCGTTTTACTGTTTTATTAAAATTGATCCCTACATCTAACTTATGGTAAGCCCGCATCCTGTATGAGTTAAGATCATTATATATCTGGCCAAAGGTATACCAGGTATTTAAATCATTGTCTACACCAGGTATCATTTTATATTTGCCCGCGGCAAGAGTATATGGATTACCGGTCCCATAAACCCATGTTGCAGAAAACTGAATATTACTCTTAATCTTCTGCAGATATACAATGCTAATATCGTGTGTCCTGTCGTACTTGAAAGGATATGGTTTTCCATAATTTTTATTCTCAAACTGCCGGGTTGCTTTAGAGTAAGTATAGGCTATCCAGCCTGTCGCCGAGCCTTTTGCTTTTTGAAAAAGAAATTCAAGACCATAAGACTTACCTTTACCATTCGTTTCGACCTGGGTTTGCCAGTCGGAAGCACATGAGAGTGTTGCAACACCGTCCTTGTAGGTAATCAGATTATTCATGGTTTTATGATAACCCTCAAGGCTTACCTCATACATTCCGTTACTGAAAGTCTTTTCCAACCCTAAAGCATATTGTTTTGATTGTGAAGGTGCAACAGTACCAGTTACAGGAACCCAGATATCGTTCTGCATATTCGGACCTGAACCTGTAAGTAGATGAATATACTGATTCATTGACGAATAAGAAGCTTTCAGGAGAGTGTTTTTACCAAACAGGTAGGTTGTAAGAAACCGTGGTTCAAATGAATTATAATTCCGGTTCGGTATCTGATAATTGGTGACCCTGAAACCGAAGTTTGTAAATAACCTTGTACCTATTGAAATCTCATTTTCGAGATATACTGCATTCTCTAAGCCATTCTGCTTTTTACTTCCAAAACTGGTATCAATTGCAACGCTGTTTTCGAAAGATTTGTATGATGTTGTATTTGGATTGAAATGATGGTAAACGGAAGTGCCCCCAAATTTCATCTTATGATTCTGATTAACATAATAATCGAAATCAGCCTTTAATGACAGGTCAACAATCCCCGATGAGTAATTGGAGGATGTCTTTTCCTTAACATTGTTGATGGTATATGTGCTTGAGAAATCATTTGCAAGACGATACCTGGTTGAATACAATGTAAGATTGGAAAAAAGCTTGTTTCCATAAAGATGATTCCAACGGAATGATCCAAGAATATTACCCCATTCAAGAATCATCTTGTTTAAGTCTGTTTGAGTTTTTTGCCTGGTAAGTATTTTATCTCCGCCCGAATAGAAACTTAAATAGAGTCTGTCCTTTGGTGAGATAATGTGGTTTATTTTCGCATTCAGGTCATAAAAATTATAACCCACAGATGTCCCGTTAAATGAAGCCGCTCTTGAAAGCGGTCTTGTTATCAGATCGTACATGAATCTTCGTATCGATAACATATATGACGTGGTGTCTCTTTTTATAGGACCTTCAACCATAATCTTTGAGGCAATCATTCCGATCATCGCGTTTCCGTGGAACTCCTTCATATTTCCCTCTTTCATTTTGATATCCATAACCGAGGATAATCTGCTTCCATAATGGGCCGGAAAACCACCTTTCACAAGTTTCATGCTGTTGATTGCATCGGAATTAAATGTTGAAACAAAACCTCCAAGATGATTGACATAATAAATCGGGACATCATCAATAACCATCAGATTCTGATCGGGACTTCCGCCCCGGACATATAATCCGCTGGATGCTTCATTTCCCGATTGGACCCCGGGCATAAGTTGCAGCGATTTCAATAAGTCGGATTCTCCTCCAAGAGATGGCATTGCGGTAACTTTTGAAACGGGTATTGAAACAACACTCATTTCCTTTCTCTTTTCATAAGTAATTGTTTTTTCAGCGCTTATAATCACTTCATCGAGTAGATTCCTGTTTACCAGTGCAAAATCAACCTTTAAGTTACGATCGCATATTACTGAAATGAATGAAGGAGAAAAGCCAACAAATGAGGCCTGAAGTTTAACAGAGTCTTCCGATAGATTAAGAGTGAGGATATAATAACCATAACTATTCGAGATTGCATAGTTCAGGTAGTCGGCGGTAGTTACAGTTGCACCGGCAATTATCTCACCTGATGCAGCATCTTTGACAAAACCGCTGATGGAGATCTTCTGCGAATACCCGTTAGTAAAGAGTACAAATAGAGATAGAAATATTGTGAACCTCTTTATCATTTACCTGACGATTAAAACTTTTTCATCTGATGTGTAGCCTGCAAAGATCCCATAGCCACCTGTAATATTTGAAAAAAGGTTAATTGGTTCGCTCATTCCGCTGAATATATCAGAATCGAGACTAAACAGGTAAGCAAACTGTTTTTCTTTGTATTTATAATATGATTCTGAAACTGATCTGAAAGTGATCTTAAGATTATAATCGGCATATGCCCGGGTAGCGAAATATATTTTTACCGAGCAGTGTTTTCCATCAAAAATTTTATCGGTGAAAATCAGAGTTTTCGGATTATAATCAAGAAGCCCGGTTGAGGTAATTATGGGGTCAGAGTTTTTCATAAACCAAATGGGAGTACTATTATTATCGATGATATATTTTGCAGACAATTCTACTTCATAAAAAGATGGTCCTGATAAATCCTCGAAATCAAGTTTAAGTTCATTAATAATAAATCCATCTTCGTCAATTAATACCGAATCAACACAGATATAGTTTTGTAAAATTGTCTTTTCAGGAATGAGATCCTCACAAAAGACTGTTCCCAAACCAGGTACAATAATCTCAAGGGCATAATTCTTATTTATTTCTGGCAGGATGTGCGAATAATAATATCCGGATTGATAGTACATTGTATCAAGAATGATATTGCTTTCCCTTAGGATTACTGTTGCATCAGTACATTCAGGAATTATATTTTCGAGGATTCCGATGCTGTTAGATAAATGAACTTTTATCCGGGAATTATCGGTAAAATAGCTGTTTACAACAATTTTGGCATCTGTTTCTGGCAATTCTATATCAATCTCTTTCTTACACGAAAGTGAAGAAATAAGAACATAAAATGTGAGAAAAATAAGGAAATGCCGCATTAAAAATTGAAATTTATTTTATATGAAAGACTTGAGTATTTCCCAGAATTTCTAAGATTTGAAAATTTATAACTAATCAGTGCCTAGAGTTTGGAGTGCCTAGCGTGCTTAAAGTTAATAATAATTGAATGAATCAGTTTCCTTTATAAGCGGCGATGACACTTAAAGCTCCAATCACATTTTGATTATTTTTTATGGCGGTATCGATTATGGATCTTAGGATGGCGAAGTTTTCAGCAGCGCTCAGTATTTTGAACTGTCCGGATATTTTTTGTTTGACCTTGACATTTCGTATGGCTCTTTCCGAACCATTATTATCAGGAGGTACTTCTGGATGATAGAGAAAGGTAAAGATATGATCCCGATATTTTATAATTCGCTTTTGAAAAGAGATCATCTCTTTTTGCTTTGGGTCCAAAGGCTCCTTCAACAGACAATCCAGCTCCTTTTCCAGGTCGGATCGGACTTGATTAGGATAGTAATAGAGGGAAGGCGTAAGTTGTTTTTTAAGTTTATGCGCATCCTTGAGCATAGACCGGAATCT
>JBBRVC010000134.1:0-8517 GCA_038247205.1 Bacteroidales bacterium | reverse complement strand
GATGTATTCTTTTATACTCTTTTTCTGTTCCTTGTGATTTCACATATGCTTGTATTGTATTTTCATCACCATGACGACCAACTGTATTAACATAAAATCCCTTTGTCCAAAATTCTCCACCCCAAAGTTTCTCCTTTACTTCCGGATGAAGTTTGAAAATTTCTTTTGCGGTGATACTTTTTACAGCCTGGATTATTCGTGTTGGACTCATCATTGGTATGCTTTGTATCAAAAAATGAACATGATCTTTGTCCGTTCCTATCTCTATAAATGCTATTTCATATCGTTTCGATATTTCAAGACAAATTTCTTTCAAGCTTTGATCAACGGCCTCACTAAAAATTATCCGACGATATTTTGCCGGACATACAAAATGATACAGCAAAACTGAAACGTTATGACTCTTATGAACATATTCACTCACGTAACAAAATTAATCTTTTATGCGAAGCAGAACTTCGGGGAACTTACCCCGGAGAGATTAGAGTGTATTTTAATCTACAAATGTCTCTTTTATAACTGCTCTTACTTCTTTAATCTCTGGTTTCGAGAGTCTTCCAAGATCCTTTATGATTCTCTGTTTATCAATAGTCATTATCTGATCAAGGATGATCCACCCTATTTCATTATCATGCTTAATCTCTATCCTGGTTGGATAATTTTTCGAACTTGTTGTCATAGGAGCAATCACAACAGTTCTTAAATGTCTATTCATTTCATCAGGGGAGATGACCACACATGGTCTTGTTTTCTGAATCTCGCTCCCTATCGTTGGATCAAGGTTTACAAGAATGATCTGATATTGGCTTATTTCCATTCTTCGAGGTTTTCTTCTTCAAAGATGTCGGGCATAATCAATTTATCGTCTTCATTGGCATGCATTTCTTTAAATGACTTATCCCACCCTTTTCTTGGTTTTGATAATGGTTTAATTATGATATGCCCTTTCTCTAAAATTAAATCTACTGTATCTCGAATATTATACCTCTCGATAACAGTCTTGCTGAACCTGATTCCCTTCGAATTTCCTATCTTGATTACTGATACTTCCATGGTCCAATTGTTTTGAAAATGTAATTACAAAGTTAATACTAATGTTTCGTTCCTGCAAATAGCTTTTTGAAAATTTTCGGAAGGTGTAGCAAGTCCCTCATTAAGGCTGACGGCCCGGCAATAAAGAGGGTTGAGCGTTAAGTCCCGACATGTTATGTCGGGATAGCGAAGAGCCAGCCTGCGGGGGAGGTGGTACCTGGCACAGCCATCCGGTCACCTACCCTGGTACTTTAGCCGATAATTTATCCCGGTGGCAAGACAGGTATGCTGTGCTCCGACGAAGTGATGCGTAGACGGGGGCGTGCTTTTTGCCGTCCGGGAGTAAGTTTTATTGCATGCAGGCGCGGTCACGGTATAAGTTTACAAAGTGGACGAGATTGAGTCCCGGTAGAAGAAGTTGGAAAAGGTTACTGGCGCAGTGTCGCGGTATAAGCCATCCCGGAGCCACAAATGGTCTTGGTATAGAGAGCATTATTACTTGCAGTGGTGCGTATCCGGGTTTAAGGCTTAGACTGATCCCTGCAAACGGCTCAGAGTCAAACATAAAGCATGACAAACAACTTACCTTTATTGGCCGTGTTAGCGATTCGTTGTGATTAAGAATTTTCTAATCAGGGCAATAAATTCCTCGCTCTTTTTTATCAGTGGAAGTGTCAAGTCTTTGTCAAACGATACAAAATCGGAGTAGTCTCCCTCTTGTCGCCAATCAAAAAGATCAGAAAAGAGCTTGCCATATTCTTTGTCAAATAGTCCAGTCTTGATGAATTCGCTCATAAATTTAATCCGGACTCCTTTATGTGTCTTGGCCTCTATTGAATGATAATAAAGTAGGGCCGAGACGGCATAGAAGCAGGCATAGTATAACCTATTGATTGAGGAGTTCCACCTTTCATTCTCGGCTAGTAGCATAGCGTCATTTAAGGTGTCTGAAGCCCTTTGAAGACGATAATTTAAATAGTCATTTTGTTCTTTTGTCATGAAATTAGAATCCCTTCTTTTTTGATACTCTTGAATAATGGGGTAATTGAATACTTACCTTCCCAGTCACTTTTTGAATATACAAATACTGAGATAGGCACTCCAATTTCTAATTCAATATCAAGAAGATGATGACGAAAAGTCTGTTCGACCTTTTTATCTACATTTTTACGATTAAGAAGAATCATCACATCCCAATCAGAGTCTCTTTTATTGTCTCCTCTGGCTCTGGATCCATAGAGAATCACTTCAGCAGTATTATCAAGTTCATTAACCTTATGTCGAATCAATTGGATGATATGTTGTTTTCTTCTAATCATGGTACAAATTTAATAAAATCTTGGAATCTAGGTTTATAGTAAGCGTTGCTATTAATAACCAGCTGTGATTTGGCTTTTTCAGTTAGCGTTCGTTGAGCCATGGTTAATTTGTCAAGATGGCGATGAAGTTGTCATGTCAAATATGTCATTATAAAAGCAGTCTTCGGAGTATCGTAAGTTGCTGTCAATGAACGCTAACTTGTTTATAGCAGCAATAAAACTAATTAAAATATGCATGCTGTGGGAGATAGTGTTATGTATTGGCATTTTTAGCGTGGATGATGTTACTTCTATCGCATATGTGATATTATTTCAGATCTGTTGCATATGTGATATTACTTCAGATCAAGATCATCAATCGGACTGCGAACGGCTATCAGATTGCGTCTGCTAACATGTGTATAGATCTCTGTAGTCCTGGTGCTCTTGTGGCCTAATAACTCTTGTATGAACCTGATATCCAGACCATTCTCATGAAGATGGGTAGCGTAGCTGTGCCACTATCCTATCCACTCCTCCTTTACCTTCTCTTATGTGCAAAATATTCCTGGTTCTGTCTATATCGGTCAACAAAATATTGGTCACCTCCGAACGCCTCAATCCACATGAATAAATAATCCATAAAAGCAACTTATGCTTGTTATTCCTTGTTGAATTAAGGATCCTGCTTATCTCTTCCTTCGAGAATACCTTTGGCAGCGACCTTCCTCGCCGCGGCCTTTCAAGGATCTGTGGTATCACCTTCCCCTTCCCCGATACTTCATAAAACAATTTGATCACAGAAATCATCTGATTCTGATACGATCCCGAAAATCCGTTCCTGATAATAAAATGATTCATGAAATCAGACACTTCGTCTCTTCCTTCCTTCTTCGTCTCTTCGTCCTTCTTTCGCACAGCACAGCCCCGTTAGTCACATGGTTATAACCTCACATCTATCTATCCATCCCACCTTAAAAAAATACCTTGTCTGACTTTCACATCGATAACCGAAGTTAAACAAAGAATGGAGAAATGGTAATGAAACACTGAAAATAAATATTGAATATTTGATAAGTGCTTACCGGTTTACCAGTTGAACTATCAGATAAGAAGATGCTCTTTATAAAGAAAAAACCTGTAAGTTAATATCTTACAGGTTTTGACTTATATCTAAAACACTGATCAGCAAACTATGCAGACAGGAGGACTATTTTCCGATAATAAAATTTGCCGGGAGTTGTACAATGTTTCCAAACTGGTAAATCAGTTGTCTTGATTGATAGAGCGTCTCATTTTCGGTACTGATCTTCATGTTCACAACATCAGGAACTCTGTAAAACATTTTATCATAGTTTGTTTCTTTTTCTTCCTGTGGCTTTGTTATTATCGAAAGATCTTTTGTCTTCTGCTCAGGTACTAGTTCGATAGTTACCGGAATACCGGTTTTATCAGTGGAGGCCAGAGGACCGGTTTTTCCTGAATATCTGAATATCTCAACCTTCTTCCCAGCCATCTCTTTCTTTGGAATGAACTGAAATGTAATGGTTTTGCTTTCACTCCAGCTCTTGCCGGAAAATAATTCAGTGTATTCTTTTTCAAGGCGGTTCAGTTCAACAAGGGCAGCCTCATTCTGCGGAAATACATTTGCTTCACCGGTCAAAATCAGAAACTTTCCTTCCCTTAATTCCATAAGCCGTTTTGCTGCCATATCAGCAAGCTGATCTATTGACAACCTCCTCTTCTTTTCTACAAGGTAAGGAATCCTTACAAATGATGAATCTACAGCGACGCGCCTGTATGCAGTATCTCTCTGAACCTGAAAATATCTGTCTGCCCCCAGATCAAAAGAACTATGAAAACGCTGATCTGCCTGTTGATCAGCAGATTGATTCCGCTCAAATTGCATCTGTGATGGATTAAGATCAAGGATCAGACCGTCTCTTTTCAAGGCAACGGCATTTGTCTGAAATAGTGAATTGCTTTCAATTATATAGTACTCTGAAGGATCTGATTCTGACTGATTACTTATACTGATGTCTCTGATAGACCAATGTTCATCCTCTGCAAGTATTACCTTAGACAAACCGAGAAGTTCACCTGCATATCTTGAATATGGTCCTGGCACTTCTATAAGTCTTTCCATTTTAACTTTTACTGTAAAAACTGTCATGGGCAGACTATAAACAAGGCTTCCATCAGTAACACCAGTGGAACCCGATAGCCTTGAAACAGAAGTCATCGGATCAGCCATTTTTTTCTGTGACAGGCATGAGCTCAGCCCTGCCATGATTATAACTGATATAAAAATTATCGAAATTGTTCTCATAGTTGAAGTTATTACGTAATGTTTAATGATGATCATAGCTAACGGTATTTATTATGCTTTTATTCTCCTGAATGCCTCCCCTGTCTTGTTTGCCAGGTCGGAAGCAATCACTGATTCAAAACCAAATTCTTCCGCTGCAATATCTCCTGCCATACCATGAAGAAATACTGCTGCCAGGGCTGATTTCTCTGGTGAATATCCCTGTGCAAGCAAAGATAGCACTATTCCTGTAAGTACATCACCGCTTCCTCCGGTAGCCATTCCCGGATTACCTGTACTGTTAAAATATGCCTTTCCCTCAGGTGTAGTAACCGAGGTATAGGCTCCCTTCAACACAATAAAGCAATTATAATCCACAGAAAATTTTATCTGGTTTTGAAGTCTCTTATAGCTGTTTTCAGCGGGTTTGGTCAATCGTTCAAACTCTTTCGGATGAGGAGTAAGAATAATATTTTCATTCAGAATCATATTCCATTTAGGGTTAAGACTAAGAATATTCAAGGCATCGGCGTCAATAACCAATGGTTTTCTGCATGTCTTCAGAAGATTATGAAGCACTTCACCCGTTTCAGCAGATGTGCCAATTCCCGGACCTATCCCGACTGCATCGTACCTATCTGTCAGAGGTTTGTCTGAAATGTTTTTTTCAGAGCTATCAGATTCAGTCATAGCTTCAGGAACCGATATCTGCATAATACTATTACCACCCCAAGGTATATGGCAGGTTAGCAGTCCGATACCGGTTCTCAGAGCAGCTTTTGCTGAAAGTATGGCTGCACCCATTTTCCCGTAGGATCCTGAAATGAGCAGTCCATGACCAAAAATACCTTTATGATCGAATTTCTTCCTTTTTAAAATAATGGGTGCAATATCTTCTTTCAATATAAAGGAATACGGAGTGAAAATATTTTCAATTGCCGTTTTGCTTAACCCAATTGGTAGTATTTGCCATTCACCGGTGAACTCTTCATTTTCAGCAAAGAAGAATGAGAGCTTTGGAAACTGAAAGCTTAATGTGTAACTGGCTTTAACTATGTTTTCTCTTATGTTGGATGAATTATCCTCACCAAATAAACCCGATGGAATATCTATCGCAACTACTTCTTCATCAGAAAAATTTATCTGTTTAATTATTTCAGATGGCAATCCTTTGACAGGACGGTTAAGACCTGAACCGAATATAGCATCGACTATAATATCGCCGGGGGATATTGCAGGAAACTGATCTGCACTACTTATTGTCTTAAATGGAACAGAACCCAGTTTTTCAAGCCTGTCCCGGTTTTCATTCCAGTCAGGTGAAGTGCTCTCTGTAAAACTAACATAATACACTTCAGGCTCGTACCTGTTGTTCGCAAGCAGTCTGGCTAGGGCAAGTCCATCTCCGCCATTATTGCCCGGACCGGCAAATATCAAGACCCTTCTTGACCGATCATATTTCTCACTATACCATTTATATAATTCCAGGGCTGCTCTTTCCATAAGATCAATAGATGAGACAGGTTCATCCTTAATGGTATAGGCATCTAACTCCCTTATTTGTTCGCTCTGGAATATTTTCATATAAAAAGTATTTTATATCATAGCAGTTTTCAGGTTTTTCAGCAATTTTGCAGAAAAGTACTATAATACAAATTTAATCTCTTCCTGAGTTATTAAAAAGAAAGTTGATTCATTACTTTGGAAAAGATTAATATATTTGTTTCCGTCCCGGTAACGGGTATGAAATTAAGTAAAATACTAATCCTTTGAACTGAAACTATATTAATTACTAACCACTAAAATCTGTACTATGCTTAAAAATCATCCCAAGGGACTGCTTGTTGCCTTCTTCTCAAATATGGGGGAAAGGTTTGGATTTTATACAATGATGGCCATACTTGTTCTTTTCCTTCAGGCAAAATTCGGCCTTTCCGCTGAAAAGGCCGGTGGCATTTACAGTTGGTTTTATTTCAGTATTTATGCACTTGCGCTTGTTGGTGGGATCCTTGCCGACTCTACCAAAAAATATAAAATGGTGATTTTTGCCGGGATCATAATTATGTTTGCCGGTTATATTATTATGGCAGTTCCGGGAATGTCACTGACCATAACCATTGTAGGTCTTTTCACTATAGCTCTTGGGAACGGTCTTTTTAAAGGCAATCTTCAGGCTGTAGTTGGCCAGATGTATGACGATCCGAAGTACTCCAAGTTGAGAGATTCTGCATTCATGATCTTCTACATGGGAATAAATGTAGGTGCTTTTTTTGCTCCTTTCGCTGCAACAGCAATGCGTAACTGGTGGCTTAAAACTAATGGCTTTGAACATGATGGCAGTTTACCATCTCTTTGTCATCAATATATTAACGGTACCCTGACCGATACCTCAACATTTCAGAGATTAGCCGATTCGGTAAATATCAGCGGCCCTGTAACAGATCTTGGTGCATTTGCCCAGACCTACCTTGATGTATTCTCAAAAGGATATAATTATGCCTTCGGAATAGCTGCAATTGCAATGGTTATTTCACTTCTTGTATATATATTCTTTAATAAATTCCTTCCGAATAAAGAAAAGAAAGTAGTTGAAGTTGGTGAAAAAGTAAAATTCAAGCCAATGCCTCTTGTTGCAGCAGTGTTTGCGATGATAATAACTGCATTTGGATTAAGTTTTATTCCTGCATTCGGTGATACAGTCGCACAACGATTGACTACAGGATCTGCATTCGGACTCTTTGCTGCATTTGTAACGTGGATCATACTGAGCGCTAAAAAAGAAGAAATGGCAAGAATAGTATCACTTGTTCTTGTATTTGTAGTAGTTATTTTCTTCTGGATGTCATTCCATCAGAACGGGCTCACCCTTACCCTGTTTGCAAGGGATTACACTGTTAAAGAGGTTGGACCATTTACAAATCTATTCTTTACGCTTCCTTCAATGCTTGCAGTTGTGGCTGCTATTGCCGGACTGGTTATGATACTTTATAAGAATGTTAAAACAAATGTCAAGGTAACAGGTGTGGTAATGTTTGCCGTAGCACTCATGTTTGCACTATTTTTCACCAATGGATTTGATCCGACAGGACTTCTTGGCAAAATGTTTACCAAATTCGGGCCGATGAACTCGATTTCACCCGAAGTGTTCCAGTCCTTTAATCCATTATTTATTGTAGCTCTTACTTTCCCCGTAATGGCTGCATTCTCATGGCTCAATAAAAGAGGAACTGAACCGTCAACACCAAAAAAGATCGGTATAGGAATGATCATTGCAGCAATTGGTTTTATTATTGTCCTCGTATCGTCAATAGGAGTTCCTTCACCGGAGTCACTTGCAGGTATTCCTGCTGCAGAGAGCGACAGGGTTTCACCATACTGGCTCATCAGTAGTTATCTTGTACTTACCATTGCCGAGTTATTCCTCAGCCCTATGGGTCTGTCATTTGTTTCCAAGGTAGCACCTTCACGCTTCCAGGGACTTGTGCAGGGAGGATGGTTACTTGCAACCGCTGTAGGTAATAAACTTCTCTTTATCGGAACATTACTTTGGGATAAAGTTGAACTAAGCACCTTATGGTTAGTATTTATCGTATGCTGCCTGGTGTCTGCAGCATTCATATTCTCGATCCTCAAACGCCTTGAAAAAGCTTCTTCAAGCTAATAAAAAGGTATTTAAACAGGAGGCTTTATTAAAGTCTTCTTAAAAACTCATAACTACCCCTGGACTCCGCGGAGCCGGGGGTAGTGCTATACCCACTATTCTCCCCTACTTTTCGAAAAGGAGGGGTGGCCCGGCATGGCAGCTATCTATTTAGTCATTAACTACTTCCGGGCCGGGGTGGTTATTAAATTTCTTAATTACTTCTTTCATTATATACT
>JBBRVC010000133.1:0-8577 GCA_038247205.1 Bacteroidales bacterium | reverse complement strand
TGATCTGCCGGCCGACATTCCTGCTTTGAAGGCTATAGCACTGGAACTCGGAAGCGATTGTCCGTATTTTATTGAAAATTTACCGTCAATTGCCACCGGAAGAGGTGAAATAATGGAGCCCCTCAGAGCATTTCTCAATGGCTATTATATTCTGCTCCTGAATCCGGGAATAAACATATCAACGAGAGATGCATATCACAATTGTTATCCTGAATATCCCTCCACTGAACTGATAAGTCTTGTAAGGCAACCTGTTAAGGAATGGAAAAATACTATCATCAACGATTTTGAGAAGTCGGTATTTAAAAAGCATCCTCAGATTGCCGATATCAAAAAAGCTCTGTATGAATCAGGCGCAGAGTACAGCTCAATGTCAGGGAGCGGGTCCACTGTATATGGAATTTATACTTCTCCGCAACAAGTCCCGCAAACACTCAAAGAATTTGTAATTTACAATGGGTCCCTTTAAGCTATTCTATCTCAAGCAGCAGGGTACCCTTTGAGACTTTATCACCTTCTTTCACCAGTATCCTCTTGATTTTTCCATCAGTACTGCACTTGAGCTGATTCTTCATCTTCATTGCTTCGAGAATAACAAGATCCTCACCAATCCTTACCTCCTGACCCACTTGTATGTAGATCTTAAGAACAGTACCCGGTATAAAACTCAGTACAAGCCTGGGATCGGGGATCCGGTATTGTTTTCTATTTAAGAATTTATTACTTAATCTGGTTTTGTACAGACTTGTATCTATATTCAGCAAACCAAGATCATCATTTTTCTTTATCTCTTTTTCCATTGGAGGTTATTGGCAGTTTATCAAAATGGTGGCAGACCATGTTTTTTCTCAGGCATTGCGACTACCTTGTTTTCAGAAACTTCGATTGCATGCATGAGGAATTTTCTGGTTTCTGAAGGTTCAATAACAGCATCGACGTATCCGCGTGAAGCAGCTACATAAGGATTAGCGAACTTGGTTTTATACTCTTCTACTTTTTGTTTCCGTGTTTCATCCGGATCATTAGAAGTAGTTATTTCTTTCCTGAATATTATGTTTGCAGCTCCTTCCGGCCCCATAACAGCAATTTCAGCACCTGGCCATGCAAAAACGAAATCAGCGCGAAGATGGCGTGAGCTCATTGCAATATATCCTCCACCATAAGCTTTCCTGAGAATAACCGTCAGTTTCGGAACTGTAGCTTCACTGTATGCATAAAGAATCTTTGCACCATGACGGATTACTCCGGCATGTTCCTGATCCACACCCGGAAGATAACCTGGTAAATCGACCAATGTAATGATCGGGATATTGAAAGCATCACAATACCGTATGAACCTGGCAGCTTTATCGGACGAATCGACATCGAGTACACCGGCCATTTCAAGTGGCTGGTTTGCAACAAAGCCTGTTGTTCTTCCACCCATACGACCGAAACCAATTACAATATTTTTTGCATAAAGCTCCATTATCTCGAAAAAGTCGGAGTTGTCGATAATTCCCCTGATAACATCCTTAACATCATAAGGCATAGTAGGATCAGCAGGTACTATCTTGTTTATGTTGTATTCGGGCAATGGTTCTCCGGGTTCAAATGCCTTAGCTTTTTTTGAATTGTTCCAGGGGATAAATGTCACCAGCTTCTTTATCTGATTGAAACATTCTTCTTCGCTCATTGCAAAGAAATGAGCATTACCTGTTACCTCACTATGCACCCTGGCGCCACCGAGATCTTCCATTGAAATCTCTTCGCCAAGAACTGTTTTTATAACTTCAGGTCCGGTAATGAACATCTTGGATATATTATCGACCACAAAAACAAAGTCGGTAAGCGCGGGAGAATACACAGCACCACCCGCACATGGACCGAGAATTACTGAGATCTGGGGAATAACACCGCTGGAGATAGTATTACGATAGAATATTTCACCGTAACCTGCCAGTGAATTAACTCCCTCCTGTATTCTTGCTCCTCCGGAATCGTTTATCCCTATCAGAGGTATCCTCATCTGAAGGGCATGATCCATTATCTTGGTGATTTTCCGGGAATGCATTAACCCCAGGGATCCACCGGCTACTGTAAAATCCTGGGCAAATATTGCTATCGGTGCACCATAAATTGTACCTGAACCTATAATTACCCCATCGCTTGGAAGCGACTTTTTATCCATATCAAAATCGCGAGCATCATGCTCAACAAAAAGATCATATTCATTGAATGAGTTTTCATCAAGCAAAGCCATTATTCGCTCCCTTGCGGTGCGCTTGCCCATTGCTTTTTGCTTATCAATAGCTTGCTGGCCTCCGCCAAGAAGAACTTTTTCCCTCTTTTCTTTTAATTCACGAATCTTTTTATCTAGTGGCATAAAAACAGTATTTATCTTTTACAAGAATTTTTTTTAATGAGTATCGGCATTTAACAATAAACGAACATTGATTTTGACTTCGTCGAGCTCCTTCACTTCGTTTCGTCGATTCTTCGTTTACCCCGACCCCATGGGGAGCGAAGAACCGAGTCCAGCTTGCTGGAGAGCTCGGCGCAGCCAAAATCAATTTACTCCCCCTGTGGCTCCTTGGGGCTGGGTAAATAAATTGATTTTCAAGCATTTTGTAATTTTATATTACTGAAAACCGATAGTCATATTTATTTTTCAAAAATTCAGGTTACAATTTTAAGTAAAATGTGTGACTAAATGAAACTATTTCGGCGCCATTTTATAAAGCACCATTGCAATAACCGCATATATTATATTTGGTATCCACATGGCAAGCATAGGCCCCAGATTCCCCTTAAGGGAGAACTGTGATGCAAACTGGAGGAACAGTATATAAGAAAAACTTAATATCAGTCCAATACCAATATTCATACCAATCCCTCCCCTGACCTTCTTTGAGGAAAGCGATACACCTATCAGAGTAAGAATAAATATAGCAAAAGGGCTTGAGAACCGACGGTGCTTTTCAATCAGGAAGAGCTTTAGTTCATCTGATCCCTGCAGACGGAGTAGATTTATGTATTCGTTGAGTTCATTGTAAGTCATTGTTCCGACAAATCCCGGATCTTTTGAAAAGTCACCCGGCTTTATGGTAAGTGTTGTGTCAATTGATTCTCCCTTTGTAATAATTTCCTCATTATCTTTTAGTTCACGAAGATAATAATTAATACATGTCCACTTATTAGTAATAGTATCCCATCTGACACTTGCAGCAGTCAATTTCGATTCAAGCCTTCCATCGTCATTGAACTTTTCAATGGTAAGGTTTCTTCCCGTCTGGCTGAGTGGATTAAACGACTCCATATAAACATAAACATTCTTATATACTTGTCTGTGAATGTTCTCAATGGGTTGCTTTCTTGTTATGGATCTGTAATACTTGTCCTCAAAATCCATTCTTTTCAGATTAGAATGAGGGATAACAAAGTTTGTAAGAGTAAAGGTGAAAACAGCTATTACAAATGCTGATATAAAATATGGCCACATCATTCGACGGAAACTCATCCCACTGTTTAGAATGGCAATTATTTCGGTATTGACTGCCATTTTTGATGTGAAAAATATAACAGCGATAAATACGAACAGAGGGGCAAAAAGGGTGGCAAAATATGGTATGAAATTCAGATAGTAATCAAAAAGAATGGCTCCGACAGGAGCCGATTTCTCCATAAAATTGTCAATTTTCTCGGCAAAATCGAATACTACAGCAATGGTTAGTATCAATACAAGACTGAAAAAAAAAGTTCCAAGAAACTTTCTTATTATATAGGTATCAATAATTTTAATTTTCAGAGAGACTAGAGTCTTTCCGAAAGTTTTTTTATCATTGAATTTTTCCATGTTTTGAAATTTCCTTCTTCAATTTTTCTCCGTGCCTCTTCCACAAGTCTAAGATAGAATGACAGATTATGTATACTGGCTATCTGAGCCCCGAGTACCTCACCTGAAATAACCAGGTGCCTGAGGTATGCTTTTGAATATTTTAAACTAACAGCAGATGGTCCGGTTGAATCAATCGGACTTAAATCGTCTATCCACTTTCTGTTTCTTATGTTTATCACTCCTTCGGAGGTAAATAACATTCCATTTCTTCCGTTGCGGGTTGGCATAACGCAATCAAACATATCTATACCTCGTTCAATAGCTTCCAGAAGATTAACCGGAGTTCCGACACCCATAAGGTATCTGGGTTTATCTGCAGGGAGTATTTCATTAACTATTTCAATAATACGATACATCTCATCGGCAGGTTCTCCAACCGATAATCCACCAATGGCGTTTCCTGCCATTCCTGCAGATGCGATTTTCTCAGCTGAAATCTTTCTGAGATCATCAAATGTACCACCTTGTACTATTGGAAAAAGAAATTGCTCATAACCCCATAGAGGATCAGTTTTTTTGAAATGTTCAACAGCCCTGTCGAGCCAGTGATGGGTAAGAGCTATCGAGTTTTTTGCATATTGATAATCGCAGGGCCATGGGGCGCATTCATCGAAAACCATCATAATATCAGCCCCTATAATTCGCTGAATATCAACTGTATTCTCAGGGGTAAAGATATGCTTTGATCCATCAATATGCGATTTAAACAATGCTCCTTCATCGGTAAGTTTCCTGTTCGCAGTAAGTGAAAAAACCTGGTACCCGCCGCTATCGGTCAGAATAGGTCTGTCCCACGACATGAACCGGTGAAGTCCGCCTGCTGTTTTAAGAATATCTGTACCCGGGCGAAGATAGAGATGGTATGTGTTTCCCAGAATAATTTTTGCATTTATATCCTGTTCCAGATCACGTTGCAGGATGCCTTTCACAGTGCCACCTGTGCCAACAGGCATAAAAACCGGAGTGGGGATATCACCATGAGCTGTTCTGAGAAGACCTGTCCTTGCCCTGGTATCTTTATCCACACTCTTTACTGAAAACATAATAAAATTCTGATTTTTGGAAGGACAAAGGTAATTCATCCGTATGGCCTTATAAAATTTAAGTCCACTTTTTTTCGCTGCAAGTTTTTTACACCATTTTCAGCACTATCTTTGTTCTGATTATCAATATACAACATGTGTTTTACGGCTCCACCTGGATAAATATATTAACCGATGTTTATAACATTTTTTCTACTTAAAGAATATCTTACTAATATTGCTGTCTATTCAAAGTCTAAATGAAAAACCCTGACAATATTCTTTTATTAACCTTATTCGGGGTCTTTGTCCTCGCGACTGTTATTCAGCTATTCTACCATTTGTACTTTTATCTTGCTGTCAGCTTAAAAAAGGATCACAAAACCGTACCGGTAACAGAGGCCGTTACCATTATAATCTGCGCCAGGAATGAAGAAGAGAATCTGAAAAGATTTCTTCCCTCGGTACTTACTCAGGATTATCCGGATTATGAGGTTGTTGTGGTTAATGATTGTTCAGAGGATGGGTCATATATCGTTCTTGGTGAATACATTGCTAAATACCCACATCTGCATGTTTCAACAATAACTAAAGATCCCAAGTTTTCACATAACAAGAAATTCGCCCAGTTTATAGGCATCAAGGCCGCTAAAAATGAAATACTGCTCTTCACCGACGCAGATTGCCAACCTGTTTCAGATAAGTGGCTCGCTGGTATGGTAGCTCAGTTTGATGCTGAAACTAATTTTGTTCTTGGCTATGGAGGATATTTTGAAGAGGATGGATTGCTAAATAAAATCATTCGTTGTGACACTATGTTTATTGCTATGCAATATCTTGGCATGGCAATAAGAGGTTTTCCTTATATGGGTGTTGGCCGGAACCTGGCTTACCGCAAGTCATTATTCTTCAGAAATAAAGGCTTTGGTGCCCACAATAAACTGCCATCAGGAGACGATGATCTCTTTGTGAACAGTAATGCCACAGGAAAGAATACACGGGTTGAATACAGTGCTGTAACGCATACCAGGTCAGTTCCATGTTCAGATTTTTCGGAATGGCTGAATCAGAAAAAAAGGCATATTACAACAGCTCCTTTTTATAAATACAGAGACAAACTTCTTCTTAATACAGAACCAGTTGTCAGAGTAATTTTCTATGTTGCTTTTATAATACTTGTTTCAACACTAACACTGTGGCCTGTTGTTTTGGCAATTTTTATGGTAAGATTAATAATCCAGATTGTTGTTTATGCAAAAACTCAAAAAATACTGAATGAAAAAGCACTTCTGGCATATTCACTTATTTTTGATATCTTTTCACCTTTTCTGTACGCGGTCGTCTATTTAAGTAATTTACTGAGCAAACCAGATAAAAACGGATGGAAGTAGGTCATGAACTATCTGACAAGGCGAAAAATGACCTGATACTTATTCAACAGGCGAAAAATGGCTGTGAAAAATCTTTTGCAAGCCTTATGAACCGTTACTGGGACTCAATATATTTCATGCTTCTGAAAATGGTAAATAACCCATCTGATGCCGAAGACCTCACAATTGAAGCATTTGGAAAGGCATTCAGAAATCTCGATACTTATACTCCCAAATTTGCATTCAGTACCTGGCTCTTCATGATTGCTACAAACAATTGCATTGATTACATCAGAAAAAAACAGGCTTCACCCACACAACTTGATCACAATCAGGATTCAGTCGATAACATTACAGCAAATATTCAGTCTGATCTTCCCGATCCGGAAGAGCTGCTCATAAACAGACAGAAGATAGACACTCTCAGGGAAATCGTCGAACAGTTAAAACCCCGTTACAGAAAGCTCATTAAATTAAGGTATTATAAGGAGTATTCATATGATGAGATCTCATCGGAATTAAAGATTCCGATCGGTACGGTAAAAGCTCAGCTTTACAGGGCTAAAACATTACTGTATAATATTCTTATTAAAACAGGAAACCGATAATGTCTGAAATTTATCTCAGATACTTCCCTTCTCTTTCAGATGCTCAAATACAGAAATTTGTCCTGCTGAAAAGTTTATATGAGGATTGGAATACTAAGATAAATATAATATCCCGTAAAGATATCGACAACTTTAATATCCATCATCTTCTTCATTCTCTTTCTATTGCCCGGATTATTTCTTTTGCGCCGGGAACCCGGATTCTTGATGTTGGAACAGGAGGCGGCTTTCCCGGAATCCCTCTGGCAGTAATGTTCCCCGATTCAGAATTCATGCTGCTCGATTCGATCGGGAAAAAAATTAAAGTTGTCCAGTCTGTCGCAAGCGACCTGGGACTTAAAAATGTAAAAACAACGGTTAAAAGGGCCGAAGATGAAAAAGACAAGCATGACTTTATTGTAAGCAGGGCAGTAACTGCCTTCCCTGAATTTGTCAGACTAGTATCTAAAAATATTATTAAAACCGGAAATAATAATTTCAGGAATGGAATAATTTATCTTAAGGGTGGCGATCTGGAGAATGAGCTGAAACCCTTTAAAAACAAGGTGCAGGTATGGAATATAAAAGAATTTTTTGAAGAACCTTTTTTTGAAACAAAACGAATTGTCTATCTGCCTGTTGATTTTTAATAAAAAATATATCCCACTGTTTGATATTTAAAAAAAACACTATCTTTGCGATCTCAAATAAAACAGTAGGGATCAATTAACAGACATTAAAATGAAAAGGACATACCAGCCATCAAGAAGAAAGAGAGCTAATAAGCATGGTTTCAGAGAGAGAATGTCTACTCCCAACGGAAGAAGGGTTCTTGCTGCACGCCGTGCAAAAGGCAGGAAGAAACTTACCGTTTCTACTGAACTTAAATTAAAAGGTTAGATAACAAATAGTTAAACAATACTGAGAGACTGTCCCAAAAGGGCAGTCTTTCTTTTTTTTAATGTACCCGGTCTTATCCCATGAACTCACCCCCTTCCCAATCTGATCTATATACTCATGTCTTTTTCCGTGCATGTAGACCCCCTGTTGCGCCCTAATCTTTTCGAGGACTCGAGAGGAATTGGTTCACTAAAAAAAAGGAGCAGCAGATTGAATAATCTTAATTTATATCTTTGTCACTTATGATTGAAAAATGACTGAACTGGTAAATCTTATCACAGACAATAATCTCCGGCGCATAGCTGAAAAAATAGAATCAGGCATTCCTGTTACCCCTGAAGAGGGATTGATCCTCTTCAAAGAAGCTGACCTCCCTCTTTTGGGAAGTCTGGCCGGTTTAGTAAGAAGAAGATTCAACGGTAACCTGGCATATTTCAACAGAAATTTTCACATTGAGCCTACAAATAAATGCGTTTATAACTGCCGGTTCTGCTCCTATCATAAGCCTGCAGGTGATCCTGAAAGCTGGGAGTACAGTCACGATGAAATGCTTGATATTGTCAAACGATTTGATAATAAAATAGTTACAGAAGTACACATTGTCGGGGGCGTTCACCCAGATTATGATCTGCACTACTATGGAAAATTAATCAGGAAAATTAAAGCCCATCGTCCGGGGCTTCATGTAAAGGCATTTTCTGCTGTCGAGCTCGACTATATGATCCAAAAAGCCGGTTTGTCTCTGTCTGACGGTTTAAAAATTCTGAAGGAATATGGTCTTGATTCTATACCGGGAGGCGGAGCTGAAATATTTGATGAGA